>JAICWV010000213.1 GCA_025966365.1 Chloroflexota bacterium
GAGGAAGAAGAACTCTGCCGCCTCGACCAGTTTGGGGTCGGTCTGGGCCGCCAGCCGCAGCCGGGTGACCAGGTGGTGAAACATCTTGTCGATGAGACGCTGGGTAAGGGACTCGACGGCTTCCATCTCACGGTCGCTGAGCCCCGCCAGCTGCGTGGCCACTCGCTGCATCTCGGCTTCGGAGACCGCCTCCACGTGCGCCCGCAGGCTGGCAATCACAGGCACCACCCGGCGCGTCAGGATCCAGGACCGGAAGTCCTGCAGCTCCGCCGCGATCACCGCCTCCATGGCGCTCACGTCCTCCCGCCACTGCGCTTCCGTCCCGCCGGGCCGGAGAGAGTCGAGATCGTGCAGGCGGACGGTGGGGAGATCGCCGATGGCCGGGTCGATATCGCGAGGAATGGCCAGATCAATCATGAGGAGCGGCTCCGGCAGGGGAGGCACGTCGCCGAGGGCAAGCACGGGCTCGGGGGATGCGGTGGCGGCGATGACGAGGTCAACTGACGGAAGCAGCGAACCCGCATCCACCATGTGGATGGGCGTGCCGCCGACCTCCCCGGCAATCTCGGCCGCCACGGAGAGGGTGCGGTTGGCGATGGAGAGAGCGGCCGGCTTCCGGCGCCGGACCTCTCGCGCCGCCAGGCGGATCACCTCGCCGCCGCCGATCAGAAGAACGCTGCGTCCCGCAAGGCCGCCGAGCTCTGCCTCTGCCATGAGAACGGCTTCGGCGCCCATGGATCGATCGGTGTAGCCGAGCCGCGTATCGGCCCGTGCCCGGCGGGCGCAGCGGATGGCAGCGCGAAAGAGCGAATCGAGATTGGGGCCGGCCGTCCCCTCCTGCCGCGCGCGCTCCAGCGTTTCTCGCACCTGGGCCAGCACCTGCGTCTCGCCCAGCACCTGCGACTCCAGACCGGACGCGACCCGGAACAGGTGCTCGACGGCGTCGAGATCGTCCCAGCGTTTGAGGTAGCGAGCGGTGGCCTCGTCAATCTGCAGGGCATCCCGCGTCGCCTCCATCGCTGCCTCGGGATCTTCGCTATAAAGGTAGATCTCGAGGCGATTGCAAGTGCAGAGGACGGCGACTTCGCCGATGGCGGCGTGGCGATGCAGCGACAGGGCCATGGGCCCGGCATCGCGGGTGAGGCGCTCGCGGACGGCCAGTGGCGCCGATTTGTGCTCGACGCCGGTCGCCAGAAATGGCATGGACGCTCCGGGGGTAGTTGCTGATCCAGTGTACCCCGGGTATGTGAGCCGGGCTGCTAGCGATGGATTCGCCTGGGCGCGGGAACGGGATCCGGGACCAGGCCGAGGACGACGCCGATGCCGGTGGCGACTGCCTCGATGAGTCTGACGATTGTTGAGAAGACGCGCATGGTGTGCTCCTGAAGAGATAAGGGGACGGCATCTCACTGCCGTCCCCCTCTTCCTGGCGAGCCGTTGCGTGCTGAGCCCGAGCCCGCCTATTCAGTTGTCGATCTACACCAACTGTATACGCGCCATCGTTACGGTTGGATTACGTCTGGATTAAAGTTTCGTTAACTTTGACACGACCCCATACTGCAGGATTCTTGCCGCGTCGGTACCATGAGAACACGCCATGAAACTCTCCTATGGACGAGCCCTCGTCCTGCTCGCCGGTACCGCCCTGGGCCTCGCCTTGCTCGTGCTGCTGCTGCGCAGCGTGGACCTGGGCGCTCTCGGCAATGCCTTCTCCACCGCCGACTACGGCTATCTCGTCCTTGCCATCATTCCCTTTCTCATCAACTGGCTGCTGAAGGTGCCGCGCTGGTCGCTGCTCTTTGGCGAGCAGACTCCCGGCTGGGATACGCTCTTCGGGGCCATGAATGTGGGCTACGCCATCAACGCCCTCTTCCCGGCGCGGCTGGGCGAGATCGTGCGGGCGTACTGGGTCCGGGACCGCGCAGGGACCAGCATGGTCCTGGCGCTCTCGACGGTTGCCCTGGAGCGCGTGCTCGACGGCACCACCCTCATCATCCTGCTGGTGCTGATGCTGCCGACGGTGCCATTTCCGCACCAGCTGCTTGCTCCCGCCTTCACCCTGGGGGCGGCCTTCGTGCTGATCCTCCTGGTGATGGCGGTGGTGGCCAACAGCTCGCATCGGGAAGACTCGGCCATGGGCCGGCTCCTGCTCCGGCTGGAGCGAGGAAAGTTGCTACCGCTGGGGAAAGCAGTCCGGCAGATCGTGGCCGGCCTGCATGCGTTGCGCAACCGCCGAGCTCTGGCCCTCGTGCTTGCCTATACCGCCGTCATCTGGGCGGCTAACGCCGTCTTCTTCTGGCTGATGGTGCGGGCCTTCCATCTCGACGTGCCCTTCACCGCCGGGATTCTGCTGGCAACGGTCCTGAACCTGGGGATGGCGGTACCGTCCTCGCCCGGCTATGTCGGGGTGTTCGAGTATCTGACCGTTCTGACGCTGGGGCTCTATAACGTCGGCGCCGGAACGGTCCAGCATCCAGGTGCGGACGCCATCGCCGCCGCGCTGGCGCTGCACGTCTTTGCTTTCGGTCCGGTGACAGTAATCGGCCTGATCTATATCGCGCGAACGGGCCTGAGCGTGACGATGCAGATGGTGCGGTCTGGAGCAGGTGGGACGTGAGGCAATCCGAGATCTACGTCGCCAATGGAATGGCGCGGCGTCTCTCCCACTTAAGGCCGGCATGGGCTCTGTACATCATCGGAGCCCTGCTTCTTGGCGGTTACGTCACCATCGCCGTAGCTCACGGCTTGAGCCAACGGGCTGTGCCCGTCACTATCCAGCGGGCTGGGCCTGCTCCAGCCCATGGGGGCTAGACGAATTGACGAGCATGCTCCGCGGCAAAAGTTCGGTTGCTCCAGAATACGCTCTTTAAGGTCGATTAGCCGCGAGAGCTCGCCTGGCGCGATTGCCTGGCACCCGCCTCGCCGTTCTGCGGAACCGGCCCGGGCTTTATGCTTCGCCAGCCAACTGCGCCGGCAAGCGCGCTCGCGACGAATTGGTTGAGACTTACACCCTCGTGGTCGGCTGCCTTGACCAGCGCCTCGTGCAAGGACAGCGCCAGCCGCACGACGAACTTCCCGCTGTAGGACTGTTCCGGCCGCGGCTCGGGAATCGGCTTGCCGTCCTGGAGCATCACGTCGATCCAGCCCAGCATGGCATCGCGAACATTCTCCGCCGCTTCCGCGGGCGTCTTGCCCTGGCTCAACGCTCCGGGCAGTTCCTCGACTGTGGCGACCCACCCCTCCTCGCCATCCTCCGACTGATCGCGGACCAGGACGATGTGATAAGGCAGATCCAGGTAGCCTTCAGCCGGTTTAGTCGTCATTGTCTTCTTCCATTGCGAGTACTTCCTCGATCGCCTTGATTGCGTTCATGACGTAGACGGGCAAAAGCGGATTGTGCGGGTTGATCGTCAGGTTGTGGTCGCGGAGTGGATGGCTGTAGATCCAGTGATCGCCTTTGCCGTGACGTCGCTCGAATCCAACCTGGAGCAAGAGAGTGTCAAGCTCTCGCGGCCGCACACTGCGCTTCGATCGCTTCATGCGCTCGATCTGTGCTCGCACCGCATTCAC
>JAICWV010000140.1 GCA_025966365.1 Chloroflexota bacterium
CAAGAACTCATAAGCCCTTGGTCGCAGGTTCGAATCCCGCCTCATGCTCTCCCAGCCGCTGCCGAACCTGGGCAACCATGGCCAGGTTCCGCTTGCGTTCGTAGCGGTCCAGCGCCTGTTCCAGAGTGGCTTTTGCTTCGTGCGGGCGACCCGCACTGTGGAGCACCTCAGCCAGATCGCAGAGCGCATCACCCTGCATATTGAGCCCATCGGTCCTCTCGGCAAGGGCGACTGCCTCGTGTGCCAGCCGCTCCGCCTCCTCGTGCTGCCCACGGTGGGCGCAGACCAGCGCCTGCACCTGCCGCCAGAGCATCTGGGTTAGCACATCTCCCTCGGCGCCCAGCTCGCGGCCCCGCTGCGCCAGGGGCTCCGCTTCGTCATCCTGTCCGAGCATACAGAGCGAGCGGCCAAGGTACGGCGCATAGGTTGAGAGGAGCGCGAGGCCACCCCCCTTCTCCAACATGTCGCAGTACACACGCCAGGAGCGGACGGCCGTCACGTGGTCTCCGGCCAGTACCGCGATCTCGGCGAGCGCGCGCTCGCCGCTCTCCAAGCCAGTGAGCTCGCGCAGCCGCCGGTTTGCTTCCTGGGCAGTTACCAGCGCCTCATCAAAGCGACCGAGCATGGCGAGCAGCTCTGCTCGCAAGAGTCTCGGACTTGGGTGCGAACCGTCACCGAGGAGCAGGTCGAGCGTGCTCAGCGCTTCGTCGGCCGGCCGCGGACCAAAGACCAGCGCATACGGAAGACTGAGCAGTCCGGGCCGACCGATCAGCCGAGCATGGAAGATTGACTGCTCGGCAGCCCGCGCCCAATCGTCCCAGCGGCCACGGTGGTTCGCAACACAATAGCCGAGCGCATACCAGACCTCTACCAGGCCGGCATGGTCTCCGGCTTCCTCCAGCAGCGGAAGAGCCTCAAGGGCCAGCGTTTCTAGCCCGTCGACTGACTCATTGGTCCCCAGCTGCAGGCGATTGCGGGCAGCCACGACCATGGCAACCGCCTCGCCGCACCGGTCGTTCGCCAATCGGGCCCGTTCGATCACCGCCTCAGCCACGGCCACTCGTTCCCACATGGTCGGCTGCAGATCGGCCAGAGCCAGCTCCAGGTCGACGTCCAGCCGGAAGGGCCGCAGCAGCCTTAACGCTCGCTCCAGGAGTCCCTCCCCGGCCCGACTATCGCCGCGCCACAGTGCTCGCTTTCCGGCGACCGCCAACCGATCACCTGCCTGTTCCGCCACTGTAGGGTCGGCTTGACCCAGCTCCTGCTTGCACTTCGCGGCCTGCTCCAGATGGTAGCCCACGATCTCGTCCAGCTCGACCAGGTCTGCTCCGTGTTTCTCCAGCCAGCGGGCAAAGCGCTGATGGAGCTCCGCTCGCACCGATTTCGGCAGGGCGTCATACGCCGCATCCCGGATCAAGAGATGCCGGAAGCGGTAGGCCTCATCGCCCGAAAGCTGTGCTCGGGCCGGCCGCACCAGTTCTTTGCGCACCAACCCCACCAGTTCCCGCACTCCATTACTCTCGCCCTCCAGGAGCGCAGCGATGGCATTCCGATGGAACACGCGCCCTTCGACGGCCCCACATTCCAGGACACTCCGCTCCGAAGGCTCGAGTTGGTCCAGTCGGGCTGCCAGCAGCGCTTGGATGGTGGGCGGCACGGTCACCTCGCCGTCTCCCGACGCACGGAGCAACGCCAGCATCTCTTCGACGAAGAGGGGATTGCCTTCTGCTGCCGTCCGTACTCGTTCCCGTAACCCCTCCTCCACACCACCCAGAGCATCGAGGAGCCGGTCCGTCTCAGCGGCGTCGAGCGGTTCGAGGAGCACGGTGGTGGCATTCCACTTCCCTCCGCCCCAGCCAGGTCGTTTCTCCAACAGCTCGGGTCGAGCCATACAGAGCAGAAAGATTGGTGCATCGCGGGACAGATCGGCCACATGTTCGACGAGATCGAGGAAGGTCTCTTCTCCCCAGTGGATATCGTCGAATACGACGACCAGCGGAAGCTCCTGCGCCTGCTCTTCCAGGAGCTTCCTGAAACCCCAGGCGATCTCCTCGGCGGAGGTTGCGACCTGCGACTCCCCCAACAGCGATTGCAGGGCCACTGCCGCATAGGTATCCGACGGCATGGTGTCTAGCTGATTGAGGACCTCAACTACCGGCCAGTAGGTAATCCCTTCTCCATAGGAGAGACATCGGCCCCGGACGATCCGGGCGTGCTCCAAGCCACCCAGGAACTCCCCTGCCAGCCGCGACTTGCCCACTCCCGCGGTGCCCAGGATGGTGAAGAGCTGGCAGGACTGATCATGCTCCATCTGGCCATAGGCATCCTGCAGACGGCGTAACTCTCGTTCCCGCCCAATCATTTTCCGTGTGAACGTGCGCTCCTCCAGCACGGTGAGTCCGAGCAAGCGATACGCGGGGACCAGCTCGCTCTTCCCCTTGAGTGCCAGTGGCGGCACCGCCTCGACCTCGACTGCCTCCCGTACCAAGCGGATCGTCTCATCCCCCAGCAGCACCTCGCCCGGTGCCGCCGCCTGTTCGAGGCGTGCCGCCACGTTGACCGCATCCCCGGTGGCCAGCCGCTCTCTAGTTCCCGTTACCACTTCCCCGCTATTGACCCCGATCCGTGTCTGGAGGCCCAGCTCCGGGACGGCGGCTTGCATCTCCCATGCTGCCCGCACCGCGCGGAGAGCATCATCCTCGTGCAGCACCGGCACCCCAAACACGGCCATGACGGCGTCCCCGATGAACTTCTCCACCGTCCCGCCGTGCGACTCGACGATCTCCCTCATCCGCTCGAAGTAGCGGGCCAGGACTGCCCGCAGCGCCTCCGGATCGGTCCTCTCGCCGAGGGCGGTGGAGCCGGTCACATCACAGAAGAGGATGGTGACGCGCTTGCGCTGCTCGCGGGCTGCGGGAGCCGGTGTCAGCTCGGCACGGCAATAGGGGCAGAAGGGGAAGTCCCCGTCTACCTGCCGACCGCAGCTTGTGCAAATGGTTATGGCGTGCTCCCTCTTGCCCGCACTTTAGGCCCCGCGCCACGGAGTGTCAACAGGAGGGCAGGGGTCGAGGGGACGCCACCTTCTGGGCGGACATAGAAGCCGACCGCGCCACACCAGCGTGTCCCCGGGAGCACGAGAACACCACTCGCGAAGGTAGTCACGTCCCCAGGCGCACAATCGTCCACATGACCAGGTTGGGAGACTCCACCTCGGGTCTACCAAACGTCCCAAACGCCCTCTTACGGTTGGTGGTGTCGAGAAATATCCCGATGGTCCTTAATCGACACCGCGCTCGAGCTGACGTTCGTATTCGGCCTGGTCGAAGTGGCCGTTCGACACGACAATCAGCCCGTCATCACCGATCGTCCATTCTTCGATCCCGCTAAACCGCACTCGGTTTCGCGTTCCGCCCGGCCCGGTGTTGGTTCCAATCAGCGTCCAGTGATACTCGATACGGTGGTCCTTGGTTACCAGGTCGTCCATGAGCACCTGCATGTCCGGGAACGCGGTCATGAACCCCTGAGCTGCCTCCGTGATAGCAGCTCGTCCCTCTGAGGGAGGGCCGTCATTGATGGTGAGCGCACCATCGGGTGCGTAATGCGCGGCCACGCTCGCGGGATCCTGGCTACACCAGGCGGCGGTATAGCGCCGAGCAAGATCAAGCAATTGATCTGAGTCAGACGTCATCAGACGTCATAGGAGGTTTTCCTTTCACGGTAACGATCCCTCTGCTGCACTACACCGGTACGGCTTCAACCACCGCCAAGAAATGGCGCGTGGCCTTAAGGCCGCATCTCGTCCACGACCTCAAGATCAACGAACTCGAAAGACCCGTCGAACATCTCCGCCATCATGGCCCGCGCCTCGGCCAGGCCCTTCTCGCGCCGCGGATCCTGCTCGCGGGCCCGTGCCTGCTCCTCGCTCTCGAAGACGACCAACATATAGACCGCGCTTGGGTCCTTCTGATCCCGCATCGTCGCGCTCCATACCAAGCCGGAGTTTGCCTGCTCGGTGGTCCGAAACTGCTGGTGTAGGCTCTCCAACCTATCGTCTTTTCCCGGCTTCAAACGCGTCTTGATCAACTGTGCCCACATTGCACCGTTCTCCTTTCGTGCACCTCGCAAGACTCGATTGGGCTTCCTGGCCTATGCTGCCTGAAACAGGGCCCAGGTGTATCCATCCGGATCTGTGAACCGCGCAGACTTGCCGATGCGTCATCCCGCCGCGGAGCCGGCCCGGCACGCTCACCATAACAGTAATCGGGCAGACAGACTGTGGAAAGGTAGCCAACGGCAAGTAATTGGCCGGACACTCGGGCAGCCGAACCACTCGGGAGCTTCCACCGCCCTGCAGATGCCTGCACCGCTACTCCTGGGACGATGATCTTGACAATCCCGCCGGCACGGCGTATTCACGGTGGCTGATCCGTCTGATACGCTGGCTCCGACGACGGGGAGGAGCGCATGTGTGCACAGCTCATCAAGACGCGTTTAAAGGCGGGCAAAGAGGACGAGTTGGAGCGCCTGTTCCGCCTTGGAGGGTGCCACCACGTCTCGTCTCGCCTCCGGTGTCCACGGACGCCAGTCCGAGGGATGGGCGGTGAGTGAACCCCTCGATCGCCGGCTCATCGCGGTGATGTTCACCGACATGCTGGGCTACACCGCGCTGATGCAGGCGGACGAGCGCCGAGCACTCGACAAGCGCCAACGGTATATCGATGCGCTCGAGAGATATCACGATGCCTTCGGCGGGACAATCGTCCAGCGGCTGGGCGACGGCTCCATGAGCATGTTCCCGAACTCGCTCGCTGCGGTGCTTGCCGCGGTCGCGATCCAGCGAGAGCTCGCCGCGCAGGACATTCCGGTTCGCATCGGCGTCCACATGGGCGAGGTGATCGTCGAGCCTGAGCGCCTCACCGGCGACGCGGTGAACATCGCCGCGCGGATCGAGTCCTTCGCGGTACCTGGTGGGGTGATGCTGTCCGACTCGGCGTATGACCAGATCAAGAACCGGAGCGATGTCGATGTCGTCAGCCTGGGGCGGTTCAGGCTCAAGAACGTCGGTCGCCCCTTCGAGCTCTACGCGGTATCCGCTCCCGGCGTCGAGGTGCCGGATCCAGGAGCGCTGGAAGGCAAGGGCGAGCGGTTTGCCAGCCTGCCGAGCAACCTGCCCGAGCCGGCCACGTCGCTGGTAGGGCGGGACTCCGGCCTGGTAGCTCTCGTCGAGCTGGCCCGGGAACACCGGGTCGTCACGATCACAGGTCCCGGCGGGGTCGGAAAGAACCGCATCGTCGTCGAGCTCGGCCGGCTGCTTGCGCCCGAGTTCCTGGACGGCGTCGCGTTCATCCCGTTGGCCGACGTCACAAAACCGGCGGACTTCCTGCCCGCCCTCGCGGGCGCGCTCGACGTGAAGGAGGCGGAGGGACGGACGCTCGGCGAGGGCGTCGTCTCCCTCATTGGCGACAAGAAGGCGCTCCTTCTCCTCGACAACCTTGAGCAGATCGTCTCGGCCGCTTCGGAGGTGGCCGGGCTGATCAAGCGCTGCCCGGAGCTCCACATCGTAACGACCAGCAGGACTCCGCTCAGGATCTCCGCAGAACGGGAATACCCACTCGCCCCACTCGAAATCCCGCCGTCGTCCGATCCGGCCGCGAGCGAGTCGCTGATGACGTATCCCGCCATCGCCCTGTTCGTCGAGCGTGCTCGAAGCTCCAGGGGCTCGTTCGAGCTGACGCCAGACAATGCCGCGGCCGTCGCGACCATCTGTCGACGCCTGGACGGCCTGCCACTGGCCCTCGAACTCGCTGCCGCCCGCCTGCGGCTCCTGTCCCCGCAGGCGCTGCTCGCGCGGTTCGACCACGCTCTCGACGTCCTCCGGTCCGGCCCTCGCGATGCTCCCGAACGGCAGCAGACGCTACGCGCCACGATCGACTGGAGCCACTCTCTCCTGACGGCGTCGGAGCAGCGCCTGTTCCGGCGCATGGCCGTCTTCGTGGGAGGGTGCACTGAGCCATGCCCGCCGGTAACCGGGGCTCTTCCGGGAGATCTGCGACGGTCTCGAGGGGCCCGACCAGGTCGGGTCCCTTGAGCACGGAATCGGGGAGGAAGGCAATCCCCAGGCCGCCCTCGACTCGCTTCTGGCGATGGCCCGAGATGGTGACGCAACTGCCTGCGAATGGGGCATGCAACTGTGTGGCGATCTGTACCTCTACTGGCACATCCGCGGCAAGAACATCACCGCTCGGGAGTACGCCGGGTCTTTCCTCGAGACTGACACCGGTGGCGCTCCCACGCTGGGGCGGGCGCATTGCTCACGGCGGGACTGGCATCCTGGGTGCTGGGTGAGTTTGAGCGGGCAAACGACGAATGTGCCGAGGCACACGCCATCGCGGCAGAGCTACACGCTGACCGCGAGCTCTGTATCAGCGCCTTCCTCGGGAGCCTCGGGCAGATCGGGTCTGACCTCGACGCCGGGCTCAGGATGGCGAGTGAGGCAATCGAGCGGAGTCGAGCCCGCGGCTTCAAGTGGACAGAAGCCTTTGCCTCGACCATCGACGGCATTCTCCAGACTGTCGCGGGCAACCTGGACGCCGCCGAGACGCGATACTCGCAGGCACTTGAGTTCCAGCAGCGAGTTGGCGACCAGGAAGGAGCCAGCATGTCACTCGGCGGCCTCGCCCAGCTCGCATCCCGGCGCGGTGACCTGGCCGGCGCCCTCGACCTGTATCGGCAATCTCTCGCCGCATTCGCAGCCATCGGCGACCGAGCCGAGGAAGCCCGGATCCTTTCCGAGATGGCCTGGACGCACATTCAGCACCAAGAACCTATGCACGCGCGCCGATATTTCCTCGACTCGGTGCAGGCCTACACCGACATCGCGAGCGTCCGCGGGATCGGGCTCGCGCTGATCGGGCTCGCGGCCACCGAGGCAATCGAGCAGCGGCCCGAAACGGCGGTACAGATTGCCGCCGCTGCGGAAGTCTACGCCCACCAGGAGGGCATCGTCAATGTCTACTCCGATGAGACGCCGGGGCGCGATCTCGTCGACCAGGCGCGAGCGGCGCTCTCGGCTCACGATGTCGCCCGCGCCACGGAGGCCGGCCGCAGGCTCACGATCAGGGAAGCGCTCGACCTGGCCAGGACGCCTCAGACGGCCGCAGTCTAGACCCACCGCGCTCAAGACCGAGGACGTACCCGGCGACGCGGCCTCCTCTCGCCGCGCCCAGATAGGTTCGCGTCGCGGGCCACTACCACAACATTCTGGGGCGGGAGCCGGCCGGCGTAGCAGGGTCAAATAATCGCCGACGTCTTCGTCATCGCCGCCGTCGGTCCGGAGGCCGAGGCCGGCCCACGCGGCTTCGAGCGCGCCGTGACGGTACCGAGGTCCTCTTCTGCAAAGAGGAGCGAAATCGTCCATTGCTCTGGGCGCTGGAGGAGAGCGGTGCAGGTACGACCAGCCGTCGAGTCTGATGCGGGCGCCATCATCGAGCTTTCTCGGCGAGTGCAAGACAGGCTCACGGCATCGGGTAGTCTGCAACTGACAGGAGACAAGGGATGGAGCCTCCCTGGCCGATTCTGGAGTTCGATTCCACGACGGATGCGATGATTCAACCCGATCGGGTCATCCGCAGGCGGGACGTAGCCGATCGGTGCGTCATGTGTTTCTTCCAGGAGGTGATCGACACCCTCTGTCAGTCGGGAAAGGCCCGTCAGGTGGCCAGGCTGCGCAGTGAGATCGGCGTCAATCCCGTGTACGAGATCGTCTTGAACGATGAACGTCTGACGGTGTTGCATCCAGGTGTCGGTGCACCGCTGGCCGCGGCATTTCTCGAAGAGGCTATCGCCCTCGGGTGCACGAAGTTCATTGCCTGCGGCGGGGCCGGCGTGCTCGCGAGCGAGATCGCAATGGGTCATGTGGTGGTGCCGTCGGTCGCGGTTCGTGACGAAGGAACGTCGTACCACTACCTTCCTCCTTCAAGAGAGGTGGAGGCTGACCCGCGAGGGATCGCGGCGATCGAGACGGTGTTACGGCGCCACGGCGTCGATTACCTGGTCGGAAAGACCTGGACGACTGATGCCGTGTACCGCGAGACGCGGGAACGAGTGCAGCGACGGCGGTCAGAAGGCTGCTTGACGGTGGAGATGGAAGCCGCCACGTTCTTTGCCGTGGCGAAGTTTCGCGGCGTGCCGGTGGGCCAGATCCTGTACGGCGGCGATGATCTGGGTGGCACGGAGTGGGATCATCGGGACTGGCTAACCAGCTCCAACCGTGAGAAAGTGTTCTGGCTAGCCGCCGAGGCGTGCCTGGAACTCTAGCGGCACCTGACCATCCGGCGTTGCGCACTTCGCGGGAGTTCCACACCATTCTGGGAACTACGACCCGGTCATTGAAGAGACCGTCGTGGCCCTCGGCTGCCGCTTCCATGCCGCCCAACTCTGCGGCGATCACGACATCGTGATCGGCGACGTCGAATCTGTCGAAGCGTGACCAAGCAGGAAGAAGCGGGGGAGCCGGGTGGAGAAGCCGGATTCCGGGGAGTCCGGTTTCTCCATCGCCGCTACACCCACCGGCTGACCTCGCTCATCCAGCGGGCACGCGAGGTCTCCATGGCCTTGACGTACGCGTTGCGCCGGTGGACGCGCTCTGCGACGGTCGGCGGCGTCGGCCGCGGGACCGGCGCGCGAACGATGCTGACGGTGATATGGACGGGGCCAACTGCTACGGTCATGTCTTTACTCCACTGCGATCAGAACGTGGGAATCTTCGTCGTTTACCTGGAGGATGGTGGCCGCAGGCGTGGTTCGGCCGCGAGGCAGAACCGGGGTTCTGGACCCTTCGGCGTTCACGTTGCCTCCGGTGCCGCTTGAGGCGGAGCAGATTGCGTCTGCAAGAGCGGGTCGGGTATCCGGTCGCCGAGTCGCAGCAAGCCGGCTCCGGTCAGTGCAAGCGCCAACGCGCCGCCCCACCAGACGGCGTCGGGTGACGTTCCGAGCAGCACGCCGCCGACCGCTGGGCCGAGAGCTACGCCGACCATGAAGCTGAGCTGGTAGAGCGACATGTAGCGGCCGAGCAGATGCGGCGGCGCGATTTCCGCGACTAGCGGGCCGAGCACGATGAACTGGCCACACTCAGCGACCGCGATCAGGATCGCGACGCCGGCCAAGAC
>JAICWV010000017.1 GCA_025966365.1 Chloroflexota bacterium
GGACTCGCTGCGCTACTTTCCCGCCAGGAAGGTCGTGGTTACCGGCTATCCCGTCCGGGAAGAATTCCTCACTGCCAGCCGCAAGAGTGGGCGGGCCCGATTCGGTATTCCCACCGACGCCGTGGTCCTGACCGTGACCGGGGGCAGTCTGGGCGCGCGCAGTCTCAACGAGGCCGTGGAAGCTTGCCTGCCCTGGCTGCTGGAGCGAGGCCACGTCATTCACGTGACGGGGAGCCAACGGCACACCGAAGTTCTGCCAATTATCGAATCACTTCCGCCAGTCGCGCGCGAGAGGTACCACCTTTTCCCGTACCTGGACGCGCACGGGATGGCGGACGCGCTGGCCGCGGCGGACCTCTGCCTCTGCCGCGCCGGTGCCTCGACCCTGGGAGAGCTGCCTGCCACGGGAACACCCGCCGTGGTCGTGCCGCTCCCCATCGCCGGCGTACATCAGCGAGCTAACGCCGAGTACCTGGTGGCCGGCGGTGCCGCGGTGATGCTGGACGAAAACGACCTCCAGACTACGCTGGCTCCGGTCCTGGAAACACTGCTCCCAGACCGCGAGCGGCTCGATGCCATGGCTGTTGCCGCGCGGCGCCTGGCCCGACCGGACGCCGCTCAAACCATCGCCGAACTCATCCTGGAGACGGCTCAATGACAGCGGATCTCTCCTCGCCCCGGCACGTTCACTTCGTCGGAATCGGCGGAATCGGGATGAGCGCGCTTGCTCGTCACCTGCTCGCCACCGGCCATGTCGTTTCCGGCTCAGACGCGACCCCCGGCGAGCAGGGAGCGGCAATGGGCCAGCTGGGCGCGGTCGTCCACGCCGGACACGCTGCCGAATACCTGAATGGAGCCGATCTGGTGGTGGTCACCTCGGCGGCGCGCGGGGACAATCCCGAAGTGGTGGCCGCCCGGACAAAGGGAGTTCCGGTCATCAAGCGCGCTCAGCTACTTGCGGAGATCCTCAATCCCGTACGCGGCATCGCCGTTGCCGGAACTCATGGCAAGACCACGACCAGCGCTCTTCTCGGACATATCCTGCTTGAATCCGGGCTCGACCCGACCATCTTGATCGGCGGGATCAGCACCTCTCTCAGCTCCAACGCGCGGGTCGGAGGCAGCGATCTGGTCGTGGCCGAGGCCGACGAGTACGACCGCTCCTTTCTCTACCTCCACCCCTCGATTGCGGTCATCACCAACGTCGAGGCCGAGCATCTGGACATCTACGGCACCGAAGAGGGCGTTCGGAATGCCTTCACGGCCTTCGCCTCTCAGGTAGGCGACCTGCTGGTTACCTGCGCCGATGATCCGGGCGCCGCCGGCGTCGCCGCGGTCGCCCCGGTGAAGACGGTGACCTATGGAATCGACGCCGGGGACTGGCGCGCCGAGGATATTCAGGACAACCTGGACCGGATCGTTTTCGTGGCCAGGAACGGCAATGAAGCGATCGAGGTGGAGTCGCCGCTTCTGGGACGTTATAACGTCCGGAACACGCTTGCCGCGCTGATCGTGGCGCGCTCACTGAACGTCCCGGGCGATGCCATTGCTCGCGCGGTGTCCTGCTTCGCCGGCGTCGCCCGACGCACCGAGGTCATCGGCGAGGCTGCCGGCGTGACGGTTATGGACGACTATGCCCATCATCCCAGCGAGATCCGGGCGGTTCTCTCCGGCCTGAGGACCCGGACGCACAGGCCGATTCGGGTGATCTTCCAGCCGCACACCTACAGCCGCACCCGCGACTTTCTGGGAGACTTCGCCGGCGCCTTCGGTGACGCGGAGCACGTCTATCTTCTCGATATTTATGCCGCCCGTGAAATCGATACCCTGGGCGTGGGCAGTGCGGACCTGGCATCGGAAATTGCCCGCTGGCACCCGTCACTCACCTACATTCCCGATATCACGGAAGTCGCGAGGACCGTCGTCCTGGACGCCAGGCCGGGCGACCTGGTGGTCACCATGGGTGCCGGAGACGTCTATCTCCTCGGCCCCGAGATTCTGGAGGGACTGCGGTGACGAACGTTCGACTCGCCGAGGCCTGGGTTGATGCAGCATCGCGGTCGTGGCAGGAGGCAGGATGAGCACCAGGACCGTCGCCACGAAGAAGACCGTGGAGGAACGGATTCACCCGGCGGTTCCCGCTATCGCTGTCTTCGGCCTCTCGCTGGGATTTCTCCTGGCCGCTATCAGCGGTCAGTTCACGGTTCGCCAGATCGAGGTCGTGGGCGAGAACCTTCCGGCCGCGGCCATCGAGCAGTCGGCGCGGGTAGAGGGAGCCAACATATTTATGGTCCGAACGGACGCGGTGGTGACCAACCTCCAGGGGGTTCAGGAGGTAGCGGTCCGTCGAGTCGACGTGTCGTTCCCGGACCGGGTGGTCATTTACGCGCGACTGCGCCGGGCAATGGCCGCCTGGCGGACTTCTGGAGGTCTCTTTCTGCTCGATCCGGAGGGCAGGATCATCAAATCGGTGAAGTCCACCGCACTGCCCGTTATCACGAGCACCGAGAAAAACGGATCCCTGGGTCCCGGGATCGTGGAAGCGGTCCGCGAGGCGGTAGTCCTGCTCCCGTCCGCCCCAGACGGCGCCGTCAGCGCCTTTACGTACGATCCCCGGATCGGCCTGACGATCACCGGCCGATCGGGATGGCAGGCGGTGGTGGGAAGCGGCTCTCGCCGCGCCATGGTGAATCGCATTGCCACTCTGGCCGGATTACTGGGCAAGCTGCACCAGCAGGGCCGCAGTTTCAGCAGAGTGGATCTCCGCACCAAAGCTCCGTACGCCACGCTGGTGCCCTGATGCCTGTTTCGACAAGCCGGATTTTTCGAGCCATGAAGGGCGTTACACGCCGCTCCCGGTGCTTTATACTGTGGACAATTTATCGGGAGCCCTCCCATGCCTAGAGATCAGGTCCTGGTCGGCCTCGACGTCGGCACCACGAAAATCTGCACGCTCATCGCCGAGGTAGACGCCGAGCGTCGGGTCAATATCGTGGGAGTCGGCACCGCTCCGGCTCGCGGCATGCGCAAGGGCGTGGTCGTGGACATCGACGAGGCGGCGCGCGCAATCGCCGAGTCGGTGGATAAATGCGAGCGGCTCTCCGGCTACAACATCGATTCCGCCTTCGTCGGCGTGACGGGCCAGCATGTCGCGGGAATGAATCGCCGGGGGGTCGTGGCGGTGTCCCAACACGCCATGGAGATCAGTGAGGCGGATGTCGATCGGGCCAAGGAAGCGGCGCGAGTCCAGGCAATCGCCAACGACCGTGAAATTCTGCACGTTCTGCCGCGCGGGTTTACCCTCGACGGCCAGGATGGCGTGCGCGATCCGGTGGGCATGGCGGGCCAGCGTCTGGAGGCCGAGATTCACATCGTGACCGCTGGCACCAGTGCCATACACAACCTGGCCAAGTGCGTCCGCCAGGCGGGCCTCCAGATTGACGAGTTGATCCTGCAGCCGCTGGCGTCGGCCGAAGCTGTTGTTAACGGTCCGGAGCGCGACGTGGGGGTGGCACTCGTCGACATCGGCGGCGGCACCACCGATGTGGCCGTCTTTTCCGATGGCGGCGTGGTCCATACCGGCGCACTGACCGTCGCCGGCAACCATATCACCAATGACCTGGCCCTGGGACTGCGTTCCCCTTTCGAGGTAGCAGAGTCGGTCAAGAAGACGGCCGGCAGCGCGTTGGCGGCAGACGTGGATCCGGAGGACGCGATCGAGGTCAGCACCTTCGATGCCGACGAAGGAGAGCTCGTATCCAGGCAACTGGTGGCGGAGATCATCGAGTCTCGGGTGCAGGAGATTTTC
This sequence comes from Chloroflexota bacterium, assembly GCA_025966365.1. GTDB lineage: Bacteria > Chloroflexota > UBA5177 > UBA5177 > UBA5177 > JAICWV01. Next base: position 3,809 of record JAICWV010000017.1, read on the forward strand.
AGCCTGGTTCGCTCCGAGATCCGCAAGGCCGGATTCGACCGGCGGCTTCCGGCCGGTGTGGTGCTCGTGGGGGGAACGGCCGAGCTGCGGGACATCCGGCAGGTTGCCCGCGAGGTGCTCGATCTGCCGGTTCGCATCGGCGCTCCGCGGGGCGCGACCGGTCTGACCGACACCATCACGCGGCCGGCGTATGCTACCAGCATTGGACTTCTGCTGTGGGCGGCATATCATACTGATGAAATTCCACAGTCTGCCTTTACACTCCCCGAGTGGCGAGGCGCGGGACGGCTGAAAGGGTGGTTCCGCGAGTTTCTGACCTAATCAGGAAGAGGAGAGCATTATTGGACAACATGCGACCCTTCCGGGACCCGGATAGGAGAGGAGAAGAAAGCATGGAAGGACCCGGTGTGCTACCGCACGCCAATATCAAGGTTGTCGGTGTGGGCGGCGGAGGAACCAATGCCGTAAACCGAATGATCAAGGCACAGGTGCAGGGCGTCGAGTTTGTGAGTGTGAACACGGACAGCCAGGCACTCCAGCACGCACAATCGCCGGTCCGCGTGCAGATCGGCGAGAAGCTCACGCGTGGCCTGGGAGCGGGCGGCAACCCCTCGATCGGGCAGAAGGCCGCGGAAGAGAGCAGTGAGGACCTCTACGAAGTGCTGCGCGGGGCCGACATGGTATTCGTGACCTCCGGCATGGGCGGCGGTACGGGAACTGGCGCTGCACCCATCGTGGCCAGCATCGCTCAGGATCTGGGCGCTCTGACCGTGGGCGTCGTGACCAAGCCGTTTTCTTTCGAGGGCAAGCGGCGCCAGACGGCGGCCGAGGAAGGCATCACCTCGCTCAAGGACCGGGTCGATGCGCTGATTACGATTCCCAACGATCAGCTCTTGAAAATCGCCGACTCCAAGATGTCCATGACGGACGCCTTCGCCATGGCCGATGAGGTCCTGCATCAGGGCATCCAGGGCATCTCGGACATCATCACCAGGCCGGGCATGATCAATGTCGACTTCGCCGACGTGAAGGCGATCATGTCGCACGCAGGCTCGGCGCTGATGGCCATCGGCCGGGCCGGAGGTGAAAATAGGGCAGTGGAAGCGGCGCAGGCCGCGGTTTCGAGCCCCCTTCTCGAGGTTTCGATGTCCGGTGCCAAGGGCGTGCTCTTCAACGTCGCGGGCAGTGACTTCACGATTCACGAGATCAATGAGGCAGCGCGCGTGATTCAGGAAGCGGCCGCGCCGGACGCCAACATCATTTTCGGAACAGTCCTCGACGACCGTCTTCAGGACGAGATCCAGATCACGGTCATCGCCACCGGCTTCGAATCCAGGACGAGCAGCGCGTCGGGACGCAGCGGGCTTTCGCAGTACCAGCGTCCGGTGACGCCGCCGTTCAGCTCGCGCCAGGAGCAGCCGACCACGGAAGCGCCGCGCGTCGAGACACCGCGGCCGGAGCCGCGGGCTGAACCACGGAATGAGCCGCGGCCGGCGGTGCGGACCGAGCCTAACTATCAGCCTCGCGCCGATACGGACGGGGATGACGAGTACGACATTCCCGCCTTCATCCGTCGCCGCTGACCCAGGCAACGAGAGGGCCGGCACCCCAGGGGTGCCGGCCCGTTTTTTAGCGCTGGAGCGACCGACACCCGTGGGTACAGCCCGCACACTCGCTCAGACGTACCGACTCTTCGGCGAGAGGGATGCCGCCGAAACATCGCCGCTGTACGAGCGCGTCGCCGTCGCCCTCAGTGAGTCCGTCGAGGCGCTGCGTGCCATCGAGACAGCGCCCGCGCGCAAGCGGCACCCGGCGCTGATCCTCGCCGCGCTCCACGACCTCGCTCTCGCCGGACGCGCTCCGGCGCTTGCCGCGGCCTATGCCGCTGCGGACGGCGACGCTGCCGCGGACGCAGCGATCGACACGCTGCTGAAAATGACCGACTCGGTCGCGGCCACAGCCTCCCGTCGGAAGATGCGAACCAATGAGACTGGACGCTGCGCCGTCCTCTATCCGGCCATCGCCGAGGCGGCGCGCCGGGCAGGCGCGAACGCGGTTGGGCTGATCGACGTGGGCTGTTCGGCCGGATTCAATCTCACTGTCGATCGTGCCGGCATCACGTGTAGCAACGGACAATACCTTGGCGACCCGGCATCCCCCGTGCAGATGTCGTCTACGGTCGTCGGAGACCGACCCATTCCCGCGCGCGCGATGCCCGAGGTTGTCGCCCGGGTCGGCATCGATCTCGATCCGATAGACGTGACCGACGCGGACAGCGCCCGATGGTTGCGCGCTTGCCTGTGGCCGGAAGCGGTGGAGCGGGCCGCGACGCTCGAAGCGGAGATGGCCCTGTTGTCCACGGCCCCTCCGCTGCTGCTACAAGGTGACGCTGTCGAGGTCCTTCCCGACGCCTTCGCCCGTGTGCCCGCGAACGCCCTGCCTGTCGTCACCACGACATGGACCCTGTCGCACTTCCCGCTGGAGAGCCGCCTGCGCTTCCTGCACCGCCTCGATGAAGCGGCGGCCGGCCGGGGGGTGGCGTGGGTGTCAGCGGAGGGAGTCGGAGTCGCACCGGCGATACCCACCCTGGGCGATCGCCGCGCCTCCGGCCACAGCATCATCGGCCTGGTGGTGTTGGGTGACTCAACACTGCACGCCGAGGCCGTTGGCCGCTGCTGGTCGCAGGGCCGCTTCCTGACGTGGATAGGCGGCTAGTTAATGGCCGGAATCACCCGTGTTCCCGGAATGAGCGTTGTTCGCGGTGCCGTGACCGTGGTTTCCGCTCCTGCCGGCGGCCGAGACGCACTGGCCGTGATTGGGCTTCGCCTTCGGATTGTGAGGGTTCGGGGCGGTGCACGTGCTCCTCGCAACCGCCGACACCGACGATCCGTGGTTGTTCCCGTTCCCGTGTCCGTGGCCGTGATGCCTGGCCGCGGCGGCCACGCACAGTCCGTGGTTCGGGGTATCGGTGGGATTATGTGGATTCGGCGCGGTGCACGTGCTCTTCGCAACTGCGCTCACGCCATTGCCGTGACCGTTGCCAGACCCAGTCTGGGCCATCACACCGCTCGAAACTGAAATTCCGAGCAGCAGCGCTCCTATCGCGTAGCTGATCTTCCTCATCTCACGGCCCCTTCCTCACACGCACAATAGATCCCTGCGACTAGACGGTACCACCCAGACGGCATGTTGTCAACTATAGACCGTCAAGCGGGTGCAGTCGAAGATGTTGCAGCGAGGAGGTTGGAGGGGTCGGGGTGATGTGCAATCGCCCGCCGGCCCGCCGGCCGGCTTCGGTGTCCGCACCCTGCTCCGTGCCTGGCCGGTGGAAGCGACGTATTTACGGGTAAACGTCATCGGAGTCTCGTTGCCAGGAGGCGCGCTGCGGCACGCCGGACGATTGCACATCGCCCCTACTGCAACAACGTGGGGCACACCCCCGTCAAACAAACCGATACTTCCCCTCCGCAGCGATGTAGACTGAGGCGCGGCCGCGGTTGGCCGCCTGAACTGAGGGTTTATCAATGCTTTTCAAGAAAGAAGACACAGCGTCGGTGACCAAAGAGATGGTCCTCGACGCGCTACGTCAGATCATCGACCCCGATCTGCATCGGGATATCGTGTCCCTGGGCATGATCAAGCAGCTGGAAATTCGCGATAACGACGGAGAGGCTGCGGTCAGCTTTACCTTTGAGCTCACCACCCCGGCATGCCCGGTTCGGGACCGATTCAAAAGTCAGGCGGAAGCCGCGGTCTCCGCCATTCCCGGTGTGGCCTCGGTTCAGGTCACCATGTCCGCCAACGTGCGGGCTGCCGCTCCCCAGAGCCGCCAGGGCCAGATCGAGCTACCCAATGTCAAGAACGTCATCGCGGTCGGAAGCGGCAAGGGCGGGGTGGGCAAGTCCACCGTGGCCGCCAACCTGGCAGTGGCGCTGGGGGCAAGCGGCGCATCCGTCGGGCTCCTGGATGCCGACGTGTATGGGCCGAGCGTGCCTGCCCTCATGGGCGCTCACGACGGCGTCCGCGCCGCTGATAAGCGTCTCATTCCCAACGAGGCGCACGGGGTGAAGCTGATGTCGCTTGGATTCATGACCGAGGACAATCGCCCGATCATCTGGCGCGGCCCCATGGTGGGCCAGGCGGTTCGTCAGATGCTCAATGACGTGGAATGGGGAGAGCTCGACTACCTCATCGTCGATCTTCCCCCCGGAACCGGCGATGCTCCGCTGACCCTGATCCAGTCCATTCCGCTGTCCGGCGTCGTGGTGGTGACCACGCCGCAGGACGTCGCCCTGGGCATCGCCACCAAGGCTCTGAGCATGTTCCGAAATCTCAAGGTGCCGGTGTTGGGCATCGTCGAAAACATGAGCTTCTTTGCCTGCCCCAACTGTGGGCACGAGCACCACATCTTCGCGCATGGTGGAGGCAAGGATGCCGCGACTGCTCTCAACGTCCCCTTCCTGGGCGAGGTACCTCTGGAACAGCGGGTTCGGGAAAGCGGTGATGACGGGGCTCCTATAGTCGGCTCGGCCCAAGACGACGGCGCAGCCGGAGCCTTCCGCAGCATCGCGCGCAAGCTGGCGGCGCAGGTCAGCATTCGCAACAGCATGGCCATTCCTCTCGCGGTGCGATGACCGCCCCCATCGACCTGTCAGAGATCGTCCGCGCCCGGGAGCGCATTGCTCCGGCCGCCCTGGTGACGCCGCTGCTCCCCGCCCTGGATATGGCGATGCCCGACGGCGTCGAGCTGGGACTCAAGGCCGAAAATTTGCAACGCACGGGCTCATTCAAGTTTCGGGGGGCGTACAACGCGATTGCCGGCCTGCCTCCCGACGAGCGCTCCCACGGCGTCATCACCTACTCGTCGGGCAACCACGGTCAGGCGGTCGCCGCTGCCGCGCATATGCTGGGGGTGAGGGCGGTCGTGGTGATGCCGGAAGATGCCATCCCGATCAAGGTACGGCTGACGCGTGAATGGGGAGCGGAGGTCGAGTTTGCCGGGCGCACCTCACTGTCCCGGGAGCAGCGGGCACGTGAGCTGGCCGAGACCCACGGCTACACGGTTATCCCGCCTTTCGACGACCGGCGGATTATTGCCGGGCAGGGGACGGTCGGACTCGAGATCCTGGAGCAGCGCCCGGATGTAGAGACGGTGGTGGTGCAAGTTGGCGGCGGCGGGCTCATCTCGGGGATCGCAACCGCGATCAAGGTGCAACGTCCGGACGTCCGCATCATCGGCGTCGAACCCGAGGGGGGCGCTGATGCTCGCGCTTCCCTCCAGTCCGGGACGCTGACAACCTGGGACAACATCGACACCGTGGCCGATGGGCTCAGGACCAGCCGCATCGGCGAGCTCAATTTCGCCACGATTCGCACCTACGTCGATGACATCGTCACCGTATCTGACGACGAGATTCTGGCCGCGGTAGGTACACTTGCCACGGCATCGAAGTTGGTCGTCGAGCCCTCGGGGGCGGTTGCGGCAGCAGGCGTGCTGACAGGCAGGGCGGGTGAGACGGGCAAGACCGTGGCCGTGATAAGCGGCGGGAATGTCGATCCGTCGCTCCTGGCCTCGGTGCTGGGGACGTCAGGGCGATCGACGGTCGGCAGCCGGTAGCGATTTCGAGCATCGTGCTCTGCGGTGGCTCCAGCCGCCGTATGGGACGCGACAAGGCGCAGCTCAGTCTGGGAAGGATAACTCTCCTGGACCGCACTGTCCGCGAGCTGCGCACCATCAGCGAGGAGGTCCTGGTGGTGGGACGTGCCACCTGCATGACGGACGTGCGTTCGCTAACCGACGAGATGCCGGGTAGCGGTCCTGCTGGAGGTCTGATCACCGGACTGCGTGCGGCGCGCTTGCCGCTGTGCCTGACGGTGGCCTGCGATCATCCCTTTCTCGACGCCGAGGTGCTCCTGTCACTGGCCCATCTCATCCCCGGCTTCGACGCAGTGGTGCCGCGCAAGGGAGCAGACCCACAGCCGCTCCACGCCGTCTATCGTCGCGACACCCTGCCCGCGGCCGAAGACTATTTCTCGCGTGGCGGACGCTCTCTGCGGGGTTTGCTGGACGGGCTCCACGTGCGCTGGGTGTCTGAAGCGGAGATGACGCGCATCGATCCCTCCGGCCGGTCTCTCATAAATGTCAATACGCCGGAGGAATGGGAGCGGGCCGCGACCAGAACGGAAGGCACCGTGCCCTGGGAGAAGGCCCGGTGATCCATCCGTGGCAGCATAGGACAGCAGGCAAGCGCCAGAACGGAGCGGCACGTGGGTAACGGAGTCAAAGTCTTTTCGATCGGCGGCATTGGCATTTATGTCAATTGGAGCTGGATCATCGCCATTGCCATCGTGACCTGGTCGGTGGGCGATTTCTTCCATGTCACCTACCCTTCCTGGTCAACCGGCACCGCCTACGCACTGGGCCTCCTTTCCGGCGTTCTCCTTTTCGTCACCGTTCTCATTCACGAGCTCGCCCACTCCTTCACGGCCCGGGCCAACGGACTGCCCGTCAACACCATCACCCTCTTCATCTTCGGCGGCGTGTCCAATCTGACGCGCGAGCCGCAGACGCCCCGGATCGAGTTCCTGGTCGCCATCGCCGGCCCGCTGATGAGCCTGGTTCTGTCGGGCATCTTTTATGTCCTCTACATCGCTCTACACGGCGGTCCCACCGAAGTCACCGCGGTCCTCGGCTATCTGGCCTCGGTCAACCTCATCCTGGCGATCTTCAACCTGATCCCCGGGTTTCCGCTTGACGGTGGGCGGGTACTGCGGTCGATCGTGTGGGCGATCACCGGCAATCTCCGCCGCGCCACCCATATCGCCAGCAACATTGGAGACGGGTTCGGCTATCTGTTCATCGTGGCGGGTCTCCTGGAGGCCTTCGTCGGGGGGGACGTGATCGCCGGAATCTGGCTGGCATTTATCGGATGGTTCCTGCACAACGCTGCCACCGCCAGCTACCAGCAGGCTGTGATGGACCGCGTCCTTATCGGAGTGGAGGTTCGCAACGTCATGGACCCGGCGCCGGCGGGAGTCGGCCCCAGTCTCACCATCCAGGAGGCAGTGGAGGGACATATGATGACCCGCGGCACTCGCGCGCTGCCCGTGAACGGGCCGGATGGCAGCCTTCTCGGTCTCCTCACTCTCAGCGATGTGCAACAGGTCCCGCGGGACGACTGGGCCACCACGCCGGCGAGCAAGGTCATGACCTCGTTGGACCACCTCCAGACCACCACCCCGGACGCCGGTCTGCGCGAAGCCCTGGCGGCCATGGCGGAGCACAATTACAACCAGCTACCGGTGGTCTCCAACGGCCGGGTGGTCGGTATCCTCAACCGCGGGCACGTCCTGCAGTGGATCCACCTGCGCGAGGCCCTGGCGCAAAAGCAAGAAGCCGGGAAGAGTTAAACCTCTCCAGCAGCAGGCAGGGCCGCAACCGCCGTCAATATTTCCGGGATCGGGGGCAGGCCGCCGGAGTCTGCGCCATACCAGGCATAGCGCACGGTCCGCGCGGCATCGATGACGAAGGCTGACCTGGTATGGACGTTCCGGATCAGACCCGAGGCGCGCGAAGGAATTCCATATGCCGCCATGATCTCGCGATTGGCGTCGCTGAGCATGGGGAAGGAGATGCCGAGCTCTCCTGCCCAGACACGGTGGCAATACGGACTATCGCTGCTCAGAGTCGCTACCTCGACGTTCTCACGGCGAAACTCACCGTATGCGTCCCGAAACTGGGACACCTGATTCCGTCAGCCGCCGGTGAAGTCCAGCACGTACGAGGTCAAGACCACCCCCCGGTTGCCTGCGAGCAGTGCACCCAGGTCAAGCTGGACGATCTCTCCTTCACGCGCCGCCATCACTGTGAAATCGGGCGCGGCGTCGCCGGGCCGCAGCAGCGTCTTTTCCATCGCAGGCTCCTCCTTCCACCTTCATACGTCGGCCGTAACATGCTCCAGTCCGGCGGATCGATATCTCGCCGCCAGCCGCACGTAATACTCCGCGCTCACCTCTATCCACTGCCTGGCCGGGCCCTCCAGCACTTTCTTGACCCGCGCGGGCGAGCCCGCCGCCACCGTGTCGGCCGGGATCTGACCGCGCTCCAACACCACGCTTCCCGCGGCTACCAGGGCCCGAGGGCCTATATGGGCGTGGTTGAGGACAATCGCGCCCATGCCGATCAGGGCCCCATCCTCGACCTCGCAGCCTTCCAGCAGCGCCCCGTGCCCGATGGTGACTCCGCGGCCCACGGTTGTCCCACGCCCGAGAGCGACGTGAATGACCGTGTTGTCCTGCACGCTGGTCCGTGCGCCAATCACGATTCCGTGCTCGCCGTGGTCGGCACGGAGCACGGCGCCATACCAGACGCTCGCCTCCTCCTCAACCACCACGTTGCCGATGAGCACGGCCGTGGGGGCGACGAACGCCGTCGGCGCCACGCGGGGTGTGAAACCGTCTAGCGACACAATCATTCCATCCGGAGCCTAGCACGGTCGTGTTACTAGAACGGGCGTGCTATTATTGAGCGGAGGAAATGTATGGAAATTATCTATGGAGGCGGAGCCTCCTTCATCCTGCGGGGAAGCAAAAGCGTGTCGATCGACGGCGGTGATGCGGACATTTCCCTGTTTACCAGGCGGCAGAAGCGCGCCGCGCTGAAATTGAACGGCCCGGGTGAATACGAAGTGGGCGGGGTTCTTATCACCACGCTGGATAGCGCAGGAACACTGATGCACTCGATCACGCTCGACGATGTGAACGTGGTCCATCTCAGCGGCAGTGGGTCACTGACGGATCGCGACCTGGCCGCGATCGGACGGACCGACGTGCTGTTGGTTCGGGCAGACGATCTGCGTGCCGCCCAGGCAGCCGTTGCCGACCTTTCGCCGCGCGTCGTGATCCCGTTCGGTACCCATGCCGCGGCGCTCGCGGCCTCGGTCGGGATCAAGAACCCGGAGCCGCAGCGGAGCTTCACCTGGAACGGGTCCGGAACGCCGCCGAAAGCCGCGCTGCTCAAGGAGCCGGGTGCTCGACGCAAAGCTGCCTGAGCACGTTCCGGTACGTTCTTTCCGGTGTAGCCACGCCCGACGGATTTGGCGGGGAGGTCCGCGCGGTCAGCGAAACTGGACAATCTCGAGCGTGTCCGAGGCACGTCTGGGCCGCTCCTGAGTGAGTCGCGTTCGCACGCGCCGTTTCACTTCACGACGTGATATGATGCGCCCATACAAAATCCTGATCGCGTCGCACGGTCAGGGAACACGCGTACGCTGAACCGCTGCGTCCAAAGGAAGGGAGCCTGTGATGACCTGCCATGTCGTTCGTCGCGCCGGTGCCGCCGTCGTGGTCTTTGTGCTCCTTGGCGCGATCACCATGCAGCCCAGACATTCCGGCGCCAATGCTGCCTCGCTCCACGGGCCGGCACCGGCCAGGACTTGCAAGACGGTCAAGAAGCACGGCAAGAAGACGAAGGTCTGTAAGACCGTCAACGAAAATAGCCAGGCAACTTCACTGGCAGCAGCACTCGCCCGCGGCGGAAGTGATACTGCCCGCTATGCCGCCCTGCTTCAGATCATGAAGGCACTGCGCATCACGGTGTTCAATGCCGACAGCGGCAAGTCCATTGTCGCCGGCTCTTCAAAAATGCCTGCCGGGTCTGAAGTACCGGACGTCCTGCTGAAGACGCTTGCCGGCCAGTACGGAAGCCATGAAGGAGTCAGTCTAGACGGGCTTGGGGTGGAGGTAAGCGCGCTGATCGTCAAGAACACCCTGGCTCCCCTCACCGGCACCCAGACTTGGGGAATTCTCCAGGAGGCGGTGAAGGAGGCGAAGGCGGCTCCGACCGCCGGCTACTCACTGGATCCACTGCTGCTCTATCACCTGGGACTCGACGATCCAACACCCATCGATCTCTCCAGCACAGCGCCGGCCGGCTCGGTACAGCTGGACGCCGTCCAGAGCTTCCTCATCCTCTATGACCTGGCGGTTGGTCTTCCTCAGCCAACCAGCGCGCGGCGAGCCAATTTCGTCGCCGCGGACAGTGGTCCGTGTACCTGGCACGGGAAGACCACGAACCAGCCGGCGAAGGTGGGCGGCTCCTTCCTGAAAGCGGCCAGGACCTGGGTTCAGAACAATCCCATCTGGCCCTCGAATGACGGCATCGACCCGAGTGACGCGGCGGTGATTGACGTCCTGAGTGGGCTGAGCGGGGGGATCAAATCGATCCAGAATGCCATCAACATCGTGGCGATGTTCATCATCGAGCATGGGCTGCAGGTCGACACCACCCCGGACACCGCTACCACATCACGGACGCACTACGGCCCTCCGCACGCCACCTCGAACGGGGATGCAGCCGGGAAGGTGCTGACGTTCAAGATCCGCGTCTCGATGAAAGATGAGTTCCCGGATGCCCTGCGCAACTGCGTTTCCCGCGTCATGACCATCCCCAGGCAGGGGGTCTTGGCCAACATCCCCGTGAAGTGGTCGAGCGTGGCGTACGGGACCGACGATATGGGGAACGGCACGGTGATCGGGATGGACAAGTACGGGACGAGTACTTCCGATGCTCAGACCAATGCCGGTGGTGAAGCCAGCTTCACGTTCACCCCGAATACGGAGGTCTTTCCCGGCATGGGCAAAGAGGTGGAGTCTCCGCCTGGCGAACTGTACGCCCAGCCGCAAGTGGAGTCGATCTTTGGACCGGGGGTGGCGAAGGTGATCGAGTACACCCTGAGCGGCCTGCACCGCACCACCTTCCCCTGGGTCGTCTCCTACCACCAGCCGCGTGGCTTCCAGTTTTCCGGGCTCTCTTCTCAGGTACACACAACATTGGGAGTTGACACAACAGATACTGTTACCTTGCAGGGGCATTACTGCGGGAGCGACCCGTATGGTGGGGACTGGCAAATCACGCAGAACACAGTCATCGTGTCGGGCGGAAAGACAGAGACGGGCGGCGGCACTTTCGCCTGGAACTTCAAAACCGACACCACGGCCCCTCTATACGGGTACTTCCTCGAGCTGGTACCTGGTCCAAATCCTCAGATGAAGATGACGACGAAGGCAGCACCCAATATTGCGCCCGCCGTCCAGACGACGATGGGCCCCATTACCGAGGACAAAGACTGCCCGGATAACAGCGCCACCTCTCCATAAGCAGTGAGCCGGGCCGGCCCGAACCGGACCGGGAATCTGGAAGACCCGCTGCCGAACCACGTTTTCGCGGGCATGGTGGACGCGCCGCTTTCACCCCCCTTGCCTTGATTCCCCCTGCTGGGTACAATGGCAGTGGTATTAGCACTCTCGGTGTGAGAGTGCTAACGCACGATAGAGACCATAGCAGGAGGCAGTTCGTTGGCTACACAGACCAAAACGAAGGTCAAGATCGAGCCGCTGGCCGACCGCGTTGTCGTCAAGCCCGCCGAGGCTGAGACACAGCGGCCAAGTGGCATTTACGTGGCGGACACCGCCAAGGAGAAGCCCCAGAAGGGGACGGTTCTCGCGGTCGGTCCCGGCCGCTGGGAAGAGGGACAGCTCGAGCCCATGAGCGTTCAGGTCGGAGACGAGGTGCTGTTCGCGAAGTATGCCGGCACCGATATCCGGTTGGACGACGAGGACGTGCTCATTCTGAGCCAGAAAGACATTCTGGCCAAGGTCAACGGCTAGGAAAGCGGAGGAGACTTCATGGCAAAGCAGATCGTATTCAACGAGGAGGCCCGAAGGGAGCTGAAGCGAGGCGTGGACGCGCTCGCCGATGCCGTCAAGGTCACCCTGGGCCCCAAGGGCCGCAACGTGCTTCTGGATAAGAAGTTCGGCGCGCCCACCATCACCAACGACGGCGTCACCATCGCCCGCGACATCGAGCTCGAGGACCCCTTCCAGAACATGGGCGCGCAGCTCGTCAAGGAAGTGGCCAGCAAGACCAACGACATCGCTGGAGACGGCACCACCACCGCTACCGTTCTCGCGCAGGCCATGATCACCGCCGGCCTTCGCAACGTCACCTCGGGCGCCAACCCGATGATGATCCGCGGCGGCATTAACAAGGCGGTTCAGGCGGTGGTCGATCAACTCAAGAGCATGTCGACCCCGGTCAACAGCAAGGAGCAGACCGCCAAGGTCGCGACCAACTCCAGCCAGGATGCGCAGGTCGGCCAGATCATCGCCGACGTGATGGAGAAGGTTGGCAAGGACGGCGTGATCACCGTCGAGGAGTCACAGGGCCTGACCCTGGAGCAGGACTTCGTGGACGGCATGCAGTTCGACCGCGGCTATATCTCGCCGTACATGGTCACCGACACTGCCCATATGGAGGCGGTGCTCGACAACCCCTACATCCTGATCACCGACAAGAAGATCACCGCCATCTCCGACATCCTCCCGATGCTGGAGAAGTTGGTCAATGTCAGCAAGACGCTGTGCATCATCGCCGAGGACGTCGAGGGCGAGGCCCTGGCGACCCTGGTGGTGAATAAGCTCCGCGGCACCCTGAACGTCCTGGCGGTCAAGGCCCCGGGCTTCGGCGACCGCCGCAAGGCCATGCTGGAGGACATCGCCACACTGACCGGTGGCCAGGTCATCACCGAAGAGGCCGGCCTGCGGCTGGACAACGTGACCATCGATCAGCTGGGTCAGGCGCGCCGGGTCCAGTCCGACAAGGACACCACGGTCATCGTCGAGGGCATGGGCTCGCAGGACGCGATCCAGGGACGCATGCAGCAGATCCGCGCCCAGCTCGAGGACACCACCAGCGACTTCGATCGCGAGAAGCTGCAGGAGCGCCTGGCCAAGCTGGCCGGCGGCGTGGCCATCATCAAGGTCGGCGCGGCTACCGAGGTCGAGCTCAAGGAGAAGAAGCACCGCGTCGAGGATGCCCTGTCGGCGACCAAGGCCGCGGTTGAGGAGGGCATCCTGCCCGGTGGCGGCACGGCGTACATCCGCGCCCGCCAGTCGCTCAAGAACCTGGGGCTCCAGGGCGACGAGCAGGTTGGAACCGACATCGTCTATCGTGCCCTTGAGGAGCCGGTCCGCCAGATCGCGGAGAATGCCGGGTATGACGGCGGCGTGATCGTGGCCGAAGTCGAGCGCAAGAAGGGCAACGTCGGCTTCAACGCCCAGACCGGCACCTATGAGGACCTGCTGGACGTGGTCCCGGATCCCACCAAGGTGACCCGATCGGCGCTGCAGAATGCCGCCAGCATCGCCTCGATGCTGCTCACCACGGAGACCCTCGTCACCGACCTCCCTGAGAAGGAAGGCGCAGGCGCTCCCCCGCCGATGCCCGACTACTAAACCGACTCAGGTACATAAAGAAGAGGCCCGGAGTGATCCGGGCCTCTTCCCCTATAAGGAGCCGTATATTGGCAGTTCTTCTTGCTGTGACTGGTCCCAATCGCTCCTTCCGTCCCAATCCCGTCCCAATTCTTTGGATCGGACACGCCGCCTTGGCGGCGCTAGTACAGAGGCCGGGAAGAGGGTGGAAAGACGGCCGACGGACTCGCCGGACGACGTGAGTGGAAACAGAACGTGCCCAGACCGCCGGACGTGATCGAAGCGAGAATCCAGGCCAGTGAAGTTCGAGGGGTCCGCGTGCCCGCTCCGTGTGATTTCACCTCGCAAGCCCGTCCGGGAGCCGTTGCTGGAAACTGGGACAGACTAGGACCGAGCAGGGGGTCCTTCGGCTGGTCATGACCGGGCTGCCCTGTTCGTCTTGATCCGGGACTCGGACGTTCCGTCCCGAATCGTGATTCCCAGCAGGACACAGCAAAGCCCAGCACGCCCCTCCCTCTTTACCAGCGGCTCTGCCCCCGTCGCACCGGCCAGCGTGCCCTCAGCGGCGACGAGCCTGTGAAGCAGATCACTGACGTAGCGAAGTGCCGGCACTAGAATGTGAGCCACTTGCGTCAGCGAGTTGCGAGGGCAGCGACGTGAACGATGAGCTTGGCGAGCGCCTCTCGCACCTGCAGCGGCCTCCGGGTCGCGTTCGTGGAAGGTGAAGTTTATGCCGCGTCGATTACTCATGCTTATCTCGGTGGTCACGGTCACCTGCACTATTGGTCTGGCAAGTGGCACAACGGGGACCCATGCCGCTGGATGGTGGGGTGTGGGGCCGAGTCCGACCGGAGCAACGGGAACCGCTCGTGCCTGTGAAGCGACGGCGGCCAACCACGGCCTCAGCTATGCCAACGGCCTGAAGTGCGTTGCTGGCACTGCGTCCTTGACCATCACCTACGATCCGAGCATTACATCCCCCATCATTACCGGGAGCGGGCTCATCCCGGGAAGTGAGGTGTGGATTTACGACTCGACGGTGGGAGAGTACTATGACGCGGGATCCGTCGATGCAAACGGCAACTTTAATTTTTCTGCCCCGGGTTGCCCCCTGGGGTACTCCGACACCTGGACGCCGCAGGCGTTTGCTGCCGGGGTCAATCCTAATGTGGACACGAGCGCAACTCCCTATCTCACCGGCAACACGCTGACCCTCAACTGCTAAGCCCGAGCACGTAACCGCACAGAACCACTGGCACCGAGGCCGGGGACGTCCCCGGCCTCGGTCTCTTGCCTGCGAACCACCACGGTCCGGTAGGACTGAGGAGCAGCAGCATCGGACCGCTGCTGAAGAGGCCGGGGCTTTCTCCGGTTTTTTTGCCTCTGCGGATCGCCACGTCCCAGGCGGCGGTCGTCTTTCTGATTGACTGATCCGGCCTTCGCCTTCCCTCCCTGCAGTGCAATGCACAGCAGGGAGGGGCATTCGGGCGAGACTCGCCACCCTTCGGCTCCGGGGGATTGAAGCTGTCTCTGTCCCTGCCGACATGGCCGGGAGCGGAAGCCGGGCCGGTAGACGTGGCTCTGGCCCCTGCGCAGAGGGTAGCCTGACGCGGCCGGTGGGCGAGAGGACGCCAGCCGCTGCACCGGGCTCATTGGAGACAGGGAGGCGACGCGATGGCAGGAGCCGGGACGGTGCTCTGGATCGTACTGATCGTGGCAACCGGGGTCATGGCCAGGCGCAAGGGCCGAAGCGCTGAGAAGTGGCTGCTGGCAACGGCAGTGCTTGGCCCCCTCGCCTTCCTCATCCTGCTCGGGATGGAGGCTGTTCCCCGCCCACGCCGCGTCCGAAGCTCCGGGTCGAGGTCGAGATCACCATTGGGACTGACGCTCTCGCCTCCACACAGAATTCACCGGACGTAGGGAAAGAGACGAAGGGAACGCCGAGCTGAAGCACAAGTCGATCCGGTTCCATCCCAATCGCGGTCATCCACCTACGTCGTAACAGGTTCGGTTGTCAGTTAATCGACTTGTAATAATATTGTATTTGGCATAGAAATTGCGGTTGATCTCTCCATACGTCGCAATCGCGCGTGGAGAGGAACACAACACAATGCATGTCTTTCGCCTGGCCCGCTTGCTGGCCATCACCGTTATTTTCGGGCTCTGCGTCCCGCTCTTACCCGCCGGCCGCGCCGCTCACGCGGCGCCCAGCCCGGCACTGCACCTATCGCGCAGCACGGCTGCGCCAGGAGACAAGATACATATCACGGGCACTGGATGCACGCCGGCGAAGAGCGTCACAGTCTCGATCAACTTCGTCGCAGATGGGAAGAGCGCGCCCTTTCACACCACCACCCCGGTCTCGGCCGCCGGCACCATTGACCTGTCCGTAAGCGTTCCCGCAAAGACGGCTCCCGGACAGTACCGGGTCACCACCGAGGGGACTCAGGGCGCCACGGCCAGCCAGACGCTTACCGTGCTCCCCCTCGCCGTACTCGCGATGAACACGAAGGAAATACCCACTATCCAGGTCATTGCCGGCCACACGTTCTACGTTGACGCGTCGGGCTTCGCGGCCGGTGAGACGGTGACCGTGAGCGGTTCCTTCCCGACCTATAACGCCTCCACGGTCACCGTCTCCAGGACGGTCAAAGCCGGCTCGAACGGCACCATGTACGAGCTCCCCCTGACCGTGCCCGACCGGGCGAAACAGGGAGTCGTGCGGCTGACTGCAGCGGGAACGACCAGCAAGAAACACGCGTTCGCCGACGTATCGGTCGTGTATCGCCCGTCGCTGGCGCTCACCCCGAACCCGATACGCCCAGGCGCCGAATTATCGATCTCGGGAACCGGATTCGTGCCCAAAAGCCAGGTCTCGCTCTCCGTTCCCCTTACACGGACCGACGGCGCTTCGGTGACGCTCGCCAAAACAGTCCAGGGCGGCGACCATGGCGACTTCACAACCCAGGTCAATCTGCCTTCCGCCGTGAAGACGGGAAGTTACACCGTCACCGCCACCGATCAATTTTCAGAGGTGCATGCCTCGGCACACCTCGCCATCACCATCTCGCCCACACTCGCCGCCGCGCCGCGGACTCCGGGCCCGGGCGGCGCCGTCACGCTCACCGGAAGCGGGTTCACGGCCAATGCTCAGGTTCAGATCTCGGCAACGGTTCCCCTGTATGAAGGCGGGACACAGGCACTCAGCCAGACGGCCACGACTAACGGCCAGGGGGCATTCACCGCTCAGGTGCGCCTGCCCGGACATGCCGCCGCCCGCGCGGTCCAGTTCAGTGCAGTCGGTCCAAACGGCCGGGCAGCGGCGACTGTTACCGTTCATTCCATTCCCACGCGGATCGGCGTCAGCCCCACCCCGGTGCGTCCCGGCTCGTCGCTCACCATTCACGGGTCCGGGTATCCAGCCGGCGACACGGCAACGGTCAGCATGCGCATAAGACTTACCGACGGTAGCTCCAGGCTCCTGAGCACGAAGGTCACCGCCAACGGGTCTGGAGACTTCAGTACTTCGCTGACCCTTCCCGGCAACACGCGGGTCGGCACCTATTCCCTGATAGCGGTGAGCGGAGCCACGGGGCGTGCCCCCAGGGCAGGCGTGCGCGTTGCCGTCAATGCCCACATCTCCCTCCAGCCGGGCACCATTAAGCCTGGCCAGATGGTCACCGTTACCGGCGACGGCTTCAGCGCTCATGTGTCCGTCACGCTCAAAGCAACCATACCCCTGTATGGCGGCGGCGCAAAGACCGTGCAGACGACCGCTACGACAAATGCCTCTGGACAATTCACGGCTCGCATCCATTTCCCGGCGAACGCGGCAGCAGGGTCCCTCCGGGTCATTGCACAGGGCCCCAACAGCCAGACCACCGCCCAGCTGCAGGTCGGCCGTGTCACCGCAACCATCGCGGTATCGCCACCGGCAGCCATTCCGGGCGCGTCGGTCCGGGTCACGGGACAGGGGTATCCGGCGGATGATACCGTCAGTGTCCGCGCCCAGGTGGCGACATCGTCAGGAACGCAGACGTTGAGCCAGACGGCGAAAACGGACGCCCAGGGCCGCTTCACCGCGTCGTTGCGGGTTCCAGCCAACGCGACGGCGGGCACATTCACGGTCGCCGCCAGGAGCGAGACAAGCGGACGTGTCCCCACCACCCGGTTGAAAATCGTCACCGTGCCGACTTCACTCATCGCTGCCCCCACCACAGCGGCTCCCGGAACCGCGGTCACGCTGAACGGCTTCGGCTTTGCCGCCGGAGAATCGGTAACCGTCACCCTCAACGGACAGGCACTGGGCACTGCAACCGCAAACAGCAGCGGGAATTTTACGACCAGGGTCACCGTGCCCGCTGCGACCGCCAGCGGCAGCTTTACTCTGGCGGCGACAGGCAGCGCCGCGCACAGCGCCAAGGCGACGCTCGTCGTCAACCGCCGGGTCGCCACCCACTTCTACTTTGCGTCGCTCTTTACCGGGAAAGACCGGGCCGTCTCGCTCACGTTCCTCAATCCCACCCAGATACGTGCTCGCGTGCAGATCACGTATCAGTTAAAGGGCGGCGGCACCAAATCGAAAACTGTGAGCGTTGCTGCGCACGCCCGTGCCACCGAGAATGTCAACGCCGACCTCGGTGCCAACATCTCGGCATCGGCTACCGTCGCGGCCGATGTCCCCATCGCCGCCGAGCGGCTGATGTACGTCCGACACAGCGGCGCCGTCACGCCCGGAGCCCGGGCCCCGGCCCAGCGCTGGTACTTCGCAAACGGCAATACTATCGGCAACTACCGCGTCTACATCGCGGTCCAGAACCCGAACAACGCCTCGGTGCAGGTGAACCTGCGCTTGTTGCCGACCCATAGCAAACCGTTCACGGTCACTCGCACCATGCCTCCGAACTCCCGCACGACCTTCAAGATCAACAACTACGTCAAGCATGATGCGGTGGGCACCCTAGTCACCGCCAACATGCCCATCGTGGCCAACCGGACGATCTTCGTGCACCACGGCATGACCAGCAAGCTCGGCATCACCCAGCCGCAGCGCACCTGGTACTTTGCCGCCGGTCCGCGCGACTCCAGGGCACATCACTGGATCGGGGTCATCAACCCCGCGGGGCAGTCCGTCCAGCTGACCCTCCATGCCTACGGCCCGAACGGTCAGGAACTGGGCAGCGTGCACGGGACCCTGCGCGCAGGTGCTCGTGCCGGATACCTGATGAACAAGCTTGCCCATCAGACGGACGTGTCGGTGGTCATCACTACTTCGCTGCCGATCGTGGCCGAGCAGACAACGTACGTCGGCAGTGGCCATAATGCCTCGACCGACAGCATGGGAGTGCCGGGCGCGGCGAAGTCGTGGGCCTTTGCGGCCGTGAATACCACGGCCGGCAGCGCCGATGGCCTGGACCTGTTCAATCCCAGCCTGACGCCCGCGCCGATTGTGGTCCAGTTCATGACCGCCTCCGGCACAGTGGTCCAGCGGACCTACGTGGTGTCCCCGCTGGCGCACCGTCACGTGGACGTGACCAGCGTTATGCCCAACGCCCAGCTCGGCATGGTGGCCTCGTCGAGCCAGCCGTTCGTGGCCATGAACCGGCTGTTCTTCAACAACCGCGCTGGTTCGGCCACCAGCCACGGCGTGCAGATGTAGCCCGGCGAGGTGGCAGCACGTTCGGGTCGAGCCCGGCCGTGCTGCTACCACCCGTCGCTTTCTGCTTGTCCAGTGTGCGCTGCCGTACCGGCAGGTGTGTTGCCGGGATAGTTCGCTATACCGCGACCGGCTTCGGTGCTCGGAGCGGCAGGAGTGCTCTGGTCCAGCGCTCAAGCTCGCCCAGCATGGCTTCAGCGGCGGCATCCAAGGTCTCGTTTGCGTTGATGCGGTCGTCGTCGCCAATGGACGGCGCGCGTTCCTGCCGAGACGTCGCCGTAGCTCACGAAGCCAACTGGCTTGTGGGCCCACTCGTGGAGCAGGTAGTCGATGGCGTTGTTCAGCGGCGCGCTGAGCGGGCCGGGGTGTGACTCACATTTTTGCGGTGTGACTGGGACGTCGGCGCATAGGTGCGATCATCGACGTCCATCAACGACGGGGCCGCGGTGCAATCGACGGGTGAGGTGGAGGGCCGATGGGCAATCGGCCCTACACCGCCTCGCGCCACCCATTGCAAAAACGTGAGTCGCACCCGCGGGCCGCCCCGCATTGACAACTTGTCTCCTGGTCGTTAAGCTGAGGGCCATTGTTAGGGAACCGTGGTTTGATGCTCGATCTCTCACTCATGACGGCGGTGCGGGTCAATCCCGATACGAGAACCGCCCGGGTCCAGGGCGGCGCCCTCTGGGACGATGTCGATCAAGAAACGCAGGCTTTTGGCCTCGCCGTGACCGGCGGACAGATCTCGTACACCGGGGTCGGTGGCCTCACCCTGGGCGGCGGTCTTGGCCACCTCATGCGCAAGTGCGGCGCCTCCGTGGACAACTTCATCGGCGAGGACGTCGTCACCGCGGACGGCCGGCTGATCCACGCCAACGCGAACGAGCATCCTGACCTGTTCTGGGCACCCGGGCTGGCGGCGGAAACGTCGGCGTCGTTACAGAATTGAAGGGAGTCCACGACCCGCACAATTTCTTCCATCTGAATCAGAACATCGCTCCAGCATACTGACCACATCCGACGATGTCGGCTCGCCCAAAGGAGATGCACTGATGGACACCATAGACGTTGACCTGTCCGCTCCGGCTCTGACCGACGCCATCGTCGGGAACACAGCGGAGACGTTCGCCCTGATCGGCTCTTCCATCGGTGAGGTAGTTCGAGTCGACGAAACCCTCGTATTCTTCTCGGGTCTGCCACTTCCCCCCTTCAACGGCGCGATCTGCCCCCGATTTTCAGCGGAGACGGCAGACGAGCGCATTGAATGGGTGGTGGAGCAGGCGCGGATGCGCGGCGTGCCGATGGTCTGGCAACTGGGGCCCGGAACTGAGCCACAGGATCTGGCCGTGCGCCTGAAGGCACGTGGCTTCGTGGCCGGCGAGCCGCTTCCCGGAATGGCGGCCATCCTCGACAGCCTCGAGGACGAGCCGACCCCGGACGGCGTCTCGATCGGGTGCATTCACGAACTGGAGAAGCTCAGGGAGGCCACGCTGGTCATGTGCGAGGTGTTCGGGATCCCAACCGAGCTCGAGCCTCCGTTCACCCGGCTACTAGCATCCGAGGGCAATTCGAGAGACGCCCGGATCGTCACGTACGGCGCGTCTATCGCCGGCAAGCTTGTCGGCACGGCAACGGTCGTCTATGTCGCAGGTGTTGCCGGGATCTACAACGTAACGACGCTCGAGGGCTACCGCGGGCGTGGCATCGGCCGCGCGGTCACGCTCGCACCGTTACTCGACGCCCGGCGCCGAGGCTATCGGGTGGGCATACTCGAGTCCAGCCATATGGGGTACTCGGTGTACCGCAACCTCGGATTCCAGCATATCTGCGACTTCGACACCTACGCCTGGCTCGATGTCCAAGAGCCGGGCGCCGAGGGCTAGCGCTCAGGATCTCAGTCGAAAACGACGGTTCGGTTGCCATGGAGCAGAATGCGGTCCTCCACGTGCCAGGAGACAGCACGGGCCAGCACATGGCGCTCGATGGAACGGCCAATGCGGCGCAGGTCCTCCGGCGTATCGCCGTGGTCCACCCGCTCGACCCCCTGCTCGATGATCGGCCCGGCGTCGAGCTCTTCCGTCACGTAATGGGCGGTGGCACCGATGAGCTTGACTCCCCGCTCATACGCCTGGTGGTACGGCCGCGCTCCAGCAAAGGCGGGCAGAAAGCTGTGATGAATGTTGATGATCCGGGCCGGCCACTGCTGGATGAAATGGGGGGACAAGATCTGCATGTAGCGCGCCAGCACGACCACGTCCACCCGGCCGGCCAGTAAATCTAGCTGCTCTTGCTCGGCCTCAGCCTTGCGGCCCGGCTCTACGGGAACGTGGTGGAACGGGATTCCCCATCCATGCACAGTCTCCTCCAGATCGCGGTGGTTCGAGATCACCATGGCGATGTCAGCCGGCAGGTCTCCTGCCCGCCGTTGCCAGAGCAGCTCCAGCAGGCAGTGCTCGGCGCGCGAAACGAAAATGGCCAGCCGGTACGGTACGGACACGTCACGAAATTGCCACTGCATCTCAAATCTCCGGCCAATCGGAGCAAATTCGCGATCCAGAGCCAGCACCTCCCCGGCCGCCTCGACGAGGTCGAACTCGGCTCGCATGAAGAACCTGCCCCCCACTGGCGCCGTCGCGTGTTGGTCGAAGTGCGCGATGTTGGCGCCGTACTCGTACAGGAATCGAGAGACGGTGGCGACGATGCCGGGTCCGTCGGGGCAGGAGATGAGCACTCGTCCGCGGTGAGGCTCGGATGTGCGGATAGCCATGGGCAGGATTGTACCGCCGTTATTCAGTGCTCCGAAAGCGATGTGATCCAGCGGGGGGGAGACCACGCCCTGCTTGAGGGCATCTTCGAGGGCGAGGCGATCGCACGCGCCTGACCTCATACCCGTAGGGCGCGCCCTAGCCGAAAAATAGGGGCTGCACCCAATTGTTGGGGCTGCAACATGTCCCGAGAATGAGATCAGGACACACCATCGGTGTGCCAGCACGCGTACCGGATTGTGCCTCCGCCGCTCACGGCTATGACCTGCTGCGACGGAGCCGATCACGACCGCCACAAGGAGGAACGGCTCTCGGGGATATGGGACCTACCTGGCTGTCTCTAACGATTTCCGGTGTGAGTTGAAGTGGAGAAGAAGAACGTGAAAGTAACGACCCGGCGCATCATTCCGATTCTCGCGATCGCCACGATCGCGATCTTCCTGCCCTACCGCGGGGTTCAGGCCGCGACTCAGGCCGGCCCGGGCGGCGGCATCACCAACCCGCTGGTCCTTACCAACATCGTCAACGGCGAGCACGTGCAAATCATGCCCACCACCGCGTGGGTCGCGGCACATCCGCAGGTCAACAATCCGGCGGCCTCGACCTCGGGGTCAGCCTCCAGCACGCCGGGGCTCCCGAGCCCCACCTGCACCCTCGGCACCGACGATTCGGAGGGCGACGCGCACGTCCTGGTGAATTCCACCGAGACGCAGTACGACTCCCTCGACTTCACCGCATTTGGCCTCTCCAGCGATACCAGCAATGTCACCGGGCAATTGTCGGTAGAGAGCCTGAACGACGGCACACCGCTCAGCGGTAGCCCCGCCCCGGCCACCCCTGCACTGGCTGGCGGCGCCGATATCTGGTACCTGGTGTGGGATTACGGCAATGCGCCAGGCATCAAGGGCTACTTTGTTTCGGCGCAGTACCCCGGCACTCCCACCGACACCGGCTACACCAACAGCGCCGCTACCTCGAACCTGCCGGTTGACTTCACCTGGGGTACTATCGGCACGTCCGCCACCGGCGGCGATCAGTACAACTCATCGGGCGCCGCCACCGGCAGCTTCGACACCGCCAACAGCCGCATCACCATCACTGCTCCCCTGAGCTCGGTCGGATCCCCACCCGCAGGCGCGGTACTCGCCACGCCCAAGGCCCAGGCCGACGCGCTCGTCGGGACTCCGTTTACCGGCGGCTTGCTTGAAACCGCGGACTCACTCGACTCCGGCTACAACGACTATCACGTGGGCCAGTCGGGCACGGACTGCCCCACTCTCGCCACCGCCTCGACCGGCGCCGGGCGCCTGCCCACCACGGGCAGCACCAGCAATCTCGCCTACTTCGGCGGCCCCGTCGTCCACACCGTCCACAACTACCTGATCTGGTGGCTCCCCCAGGCCGGGACTACCACCTACTCCGACGGCAGCTCCTGCGCCATTCCCGGCACCGCTTCCTACTCCTACGAGCAGCCCGCAAGCGGAACGGCCGCGGTCGGGGCACTCCCTGGAGGCCCGGACGGTGATGTGGATTACAGGGCCATCATCTCGCAGTACTTCAGGGACGTCGGCGGCACCGGCTTCTACAACCTGCTCACGCAGTACTCGGATGAGGAGACCGGCCCCACCGTAAACAACGCCACGCTCGCGGGTCAATGGACCGACAACTGTGGCTATACCTCGACGCTGGACCCGACCGTGGGCCCTTTGCCCGGGGGCACACAAGCGGCGCCGATGTACATGCAGGACATCCAGGCCGAGGTGGAGAGGGCAATTCAGGTCAACCACTGGCCGGAGGGCATGGATAACGAGTACTTCGTGTTCACGGGGTATGGCGAAAGCGATTGCTTCGCGCCCGCCGCCCAGAGCCTCAGCGGCACCGCCTGCAACACATCCGGCCCCGTTCCCACATACTGCGCCTACCATGGCGACTTCATGGCGCCGGACGGCAACTACATCCTCTTCGCCAACATGGCGGACGGAGGCAGCGGTGCCAATCCCAGTACCGTCAACCTGTGCTACAGCAGCCCGATCGGCGTTACCGACCCCACCCATGCCGTCAACGGAAATCAGGTGACCGACCCCATCGCCGACGCTGAGGTTTCGATCACCTCGCATGAGGAATTCGAGACGGTCAACGACGCGCAAGTGGGTACGGCTCAGCAGTACGCGCCGCCGCTCGGCTGGTACGACGAGGTCAACGGCGAAATCGGAGACAAGTGCGCCTACCTGTATGGCAACTACGCCACCGATGGCAGCAACATCAACCTCCACGGTGACCATTACATCGTTCAGTCGGAGTGGAGCAACTGGGACAACGGCTGCGCCCTGACTGCGTACCAAGGCAATGGAGGTTTCGGCGGCTCGGGCGTGTCCGTCCCCATTCAGAAGGGCTGGAACTTGATCAGCGTCCCCGTGTCCGGAATCACCAACTCCGCAGCGCTGATCTCGAGCATGACGGCCGCGGGACAGCTACCTGCCGGGTCCATCACCGAGGTGCAGACATACCACAACGGCTCCTACCAGACCTACATGGCCGGCAAAAAGAAGACGATCCCGCTGGCCCAGACGGACGGCGTGCTGGTCGACAGCACCGCTGCCGGGACCTGGACACCATCCGGCACCCCCTACACTTCCTCGCCGGCCATCAATCTGGTCCCCGGCTGGAATCTCGTCGCCGCCACCTACCCCGACCCCGGGATGATGACGGATTCCATCTTCAACCAGATCGAGGCCCAGAACGGGGCCTGCACCTCGGCCGTCCTCACCAACGCCGCCTGCAGCCCAACCGTCACCCAGATCAAGACGGTCGGCGCCGGAGGTCAGGCCCTGGTCTGGACGCCAACCGCCAACTCCGCCACCGGTCAGGCGACCTGGCCGCAGACCTACGGCAATCAAGTTCCCTTCACCAGCGGCGTGTGGATCTATGCCACCAGGTCGCTCACCTGGACGCCGCAGGGGTCGGCGTGTGGATCGCTGGACGGCTCCGGCGCCTGCAACTAGACGCCTCGCACGCTGGGATCGTTCGGAGGCTCGGGGTTTCGGCCCCGGGCCTCTTCCTTTTGTCGGAGAGTGCGGCCTAGTGCCGGGGCCGCTTGCTGCTGGGCAGCATCAAATAGACGAACCCCAGCAGAATGCAGACTGAATACCAAACGGTCATGATGGGCGCACTATACGCCTGGATTCCCAACCTGATCATGGGTCAAAGTGATAATTCGCCCGGATGAAACGGACCATGCCCTGCTCCGCGCGAGCACTGCCGGTTGCCAACCCCGGGCGCCGCTTGGTACGGTCAGGTCAACTGAACGAGGGAGACAGACCTGAATGATCGGCCGGCTCGCGCACCTCATGTATCGCCGTCGCTGGACGGTACTCGGCATCTGGCTCGTCGCCGTCATCGCGGCAGGAATATTCGCGTCTCAGACAAGCGCTCTTCTTGGAGCGCCCGATTACGGGGACCCCGGAAGCGAGTCGGCGCGCGCGGGTGCCATCCTCGATCGTACCTTCCACCAGAACGGACAGAAGACGACGCTCATCATCCTGACTAACCGGTCACTGACCGTCGCCGACCCCGGGTTCCGCCGGCCCGTCGCCGGCCTAACCAGGCGGCTTCTGGCCGATCCGGCGCTACACCTCAGTGCCGTTGACAATCCTCTCGTGTCTCACAACGCCGAATCGATCAGCAGGGATCGGCACTCCCTTGTGTTGACCGCGTCCACCCGACTAAACGAAAGCGATATGGAGCACCAGATCGATCACCTGCGCGCCGCCACCCGCGTGCCCGGATTCACCACCCGACTCACCGGCTACAGCGTGATCTCGGAGGAGGACAACGTCACGGCGACCAAGGACCTGAGCCGCGCCGAGATGCTCACGCTGCCCATTCTGCTCGTCATCCTTATCCTGGTATTCGGCGCGCTGGTCGCTGCCGGCCTGCCGCTCCTGATCGCGCTGGTGTCGATTGTGGTCTGCATGGCCTTTATCTGGGTCGGCGCCCATTTCATGTCGATGTCGGTCTACGTTCTGGACGTCGTGACCTTCATTGGCCTCGGCATCTCGATCGACTACTCGTTGTTCATCGTCTACCGCTTCCGCGAGGAGTTGGCGCGCGGCTTCGACTGCGAGACCGCGGTGGTGCATGCGATGGAAACCACGGGCCGCGCCATTTTCTTCTCCGGACTTGCGGTGGCCGTCGGTCTCTCCTCACTGCTTCTCACCGGGCTGCCGTTCATGCAGGCCATGGGCCTCGGCGGCATGCTGATTCCGCTCAGCACGCTGGTGGTGACCCTCACGCTGCTCCCCGCCGTCCTGGGTGTGCTCGGAACCCGTGTGAACCGGTTCCGCGTCATGCCGTCACGCTGGCTCCGTCCCGGCACCGGCGGAACCTGGCGCGCCATCGGCGGCGCCATCATGCGCCGGCCCTGGCTCACGGGCGGCGTGGTCCTGGTCATCATGGTGTTGCTGGCGCTTCCCGCGGGGCGCCTCACGCTCTCGCAGGGTACCCAGAAGCAAAGCTCAGGAAACAGCGCCAGCGTGGCGGCTCTCGCCTTCCTTCACGCTCACTTCGCCGTCGGCTCCGACCCGTTGACCGTGGTGGTCCAGAACCGGTCCTCGCTGCTTGGAGGGACAATGCTATCTGGAATGCGGTCGCTGGAGAACGCCATTGGGCAGGACCCTGAAGTGGCGCGGGCGTACGGGCTGCCGGACGTGGTGCGTCCCGGTGCCACGCTCCCACCTGCCGCCGGCCAGTTCCTCAGTCCGGATCAAAGGACCGCGCTGATCATCGCCGTGCCCAGAGACGATCCCACGACTGCAAAGAATATGGCCGGCCTCCGGCGGATCCGTGCTCTAGCGCAAAGCGCAGAGCAGTCGCAGTTGCGTGGGGCAACCGTTTTAGTAGGTGGATCCTCGGCGTGGTATGTCGATTTTGACAACGTGATCACCGATCGGCTGCCGCTCATCGCGCTGGTGGTTCTCGGCCTCACCTACGCCTTCCTCTTCGTCGCTTTCCGCACCGTGTTCTTGCCGCTCAAAGCGGTGCTGTTGAACGTTCTTTCGGTCGGCGCCGCATTTGGCATGCTGCAATTGGTCTTCCAGGAGGGTTACGGCGTCAGCCTACTGGGAACCTCGCGCGCCGACGGCGTCCCCACCTGGGTCCTTCTGTTTCTTTTCGCCTTTCTGTTCGGGCTCTCCATGGACTATGAAGTTCTACTGCTCAGCCGGATTCGCGAGGCCTGGATGGCGTCGGGAGACAACTCCGAAGCCGTGGTCTCGGGTCTGGCCCGCACCGGTCGCCTGATCTCCTCGGCCGCCGTCATTATGGCTATCGCCTTCTCCGGCTTCATGCTGGGAACGGCTCTGTGGATGAAGGAGATGGGCTTCGGGCTGACAGTCAGCATCCTGGTCGACGCCACTCTCATTCGCGTGGTCCTGGTTCCCTCCATCATGGCCATCATGGGCCGATGGAACTGGTGGGTGCCGCCGGCACTCCGCGCCTGGTCGCGGCGGGGCGGAATTGAGCGAGAGAACGTCACCGAGGAGCGCGAGCCGGTTCTCGCCTGAGGCGTGCCCGCTCCTCCCTGGACCAGTCGCTACCCGCCACCCGGCGCTCTGCGGCGAGAGACAGAGGCCATGGCAGATGCCTTCCTGGCCGCCCTGTTCGAGGTCTATACGCCCGACGAGGTCACCCGCGTCACAGTGAAGGGCTCCTCGCGCAAGCCCTGGGACTCGCCCATCGACTACGTCCCCACGTTCAGCGACGTCGATATACACGTCCGCTACGCCGCCCCGCCAGACCCCGACCGGCCGTACGTCTCACTCGAGCAGGGGCTGCGCATGCAGGAGGCCGTGGAGGATGGCTATCACCGACGCGTTCCCGCACCGCTTCACGTGCCACGGCTCCAATTTCTGCCCGTGAACGTCCTGGAGACGCAGCCGCTCTACGTTCCGTCTCCGCCATCCACCGTCCATGTCCTGTACGGCACGCCGCCCGACGTGGCCGAGATTGATCCGGAAACCAGCCGGTCCGCCGCCCGCTCGCTCCTCCTGGACTACCGCCCTTACCTGCGGCTGCTTGGCGAGCACGTGTCCGAGAAGTCAACGCCCTACCTGTGGGATGTGCTCCGGCAGCTTACCTGGCGGGTAGCCCCGGCCGTCCCGCGGGCGCTCGAAGTGATGGGGCTACCCTATGAGGACGCCTGGGGCATCAATCGCTCGACGGCCGTACGCCGCCTCGAAGTCGCCGGGAAGGACGAGCTGGCACATGCCTACACCTCGTTCTATCTGCACGAGTGGGCTTTTTACCTCTCGGGGTATTCGGACGCCGCCGCAGGACGCGCGATTGTCGCCTCGGCTGCGCGCGTCCTGGCACTTGCCGTGGCGATCGCCGAGTCCGCCTGACACTCAGCGGTTCCGCCTGCCCTCCAGGGGCCGGCCCCAGATCACCGACGGGGCCGACTCCAGCGTGACCATGCCGGCACGTTCCCACGGGCTAACGATCTCGCGTAAACGGCTGTCGAAGGCGCGGACGCCATCCGAACCGAGGCCTTCGGGCGTGAGGCTCGCGCGTGAATGGAACGACCGAATGTAGTCATCCACGGACTGCTCGGTATGCTGCACGTCAACGGAAACGCGGCCGCGCAGCTGAAACAGTCCTCGTCCTTCCAGCAGTTCCACCAGGTCATACTCCTCATAGGTTCGGAACGTGAAAAAGGTGCGTATCAGATCCATAAGCGAGCTCTGCCAGGGAGGGGCGTGCTCGTCTCTGCTCACAATTGCCAGACTTCCCCCTGCGGTCAGCAGCCGGGCCAGGCGGGGAAGCAGAACCTCCCAGTCCATCCAGTGCAAGCTCTCGCCCGCGGTCACCAGGGCGTAAGGAGGCGCGAGGGCTGCGTCCTCCGCGCGACCCTGGATCCAGGTCAGGTTGGGCGCATCGCCGCCCGCAAGGGTTCTGCCCCGGGCGATCATCGCACTCGACAGATCCACCGCGTCCACCCGATGGACCCGCGGAGCCATCCGCCGGGCCAGGTCGCCGGTGCCGGAGCCCAGGTCGAGCACGGTTCGGGGCTGACCCACGATGAGGGTGTCAAGGACAGTGAAGACTTCGTCAGGGTAGGGCAGCCTGAACGGGTAGGCATCGACGACGCTCTGCGACCCGAAGGCCGAGGCATTTTCCGGAGTGAGGTGCGCGGGACGACGCATAGTGGACCTCCCTGTGCATGAGGTACTCGTCAGGCACGCAGGAGGTTGCGCGGATCGGGGGTGCCTTCGCGGTAGATGTGAGTCAGTGCAATGGCGACTGCATCTGCCACGTCCGGGGGATTGGGTGTCTCCACCAATCCAAATGTCCGCCGGATCAGGTGCTGGATCTGGCCCTTGCTGGCACGGCCGTTGCCGGTGAGCGCGCTCTTGATCTGGGCCGGGGGATAGTGAAATAGCGGAATATCATGCAGCCCGGCCGACAGGCAGATCACGCCGCGGGCGTGGCCCATGAGTATGGCTGTGCGCGGGTGCTCATAGTGGGAGTAGAGCTGTTCCAGCGCCATCACGTCGGGCTGGTGGTCGCGGATCAGGCTCTCCATCTCCATGTGCAAGCGTCGCAGCCGGACCGGCAACGAATCCCGCGCATTGCCGCTGTCAACCGTGCCCGCTTCGACCAGCGTCACCCGGCCGCCGTTCGTATCGAGCACTCCGTACCCGGTCACCACCAGTCCCGGATCAACGCCCAGGACTCTCATTCCACAATGCTTCGCGTCAGCTGAACAATCGTGTAGAAGGTGCGGTAGGCCTCGAGACCGTCCGGCGCCCTGAACCGCACGGTTCGCGGCCCGGTCCGCTCCACGCCGCGGATCCACTCCGCCATGCCCGCCATGTCCGCAACCAGGAAGGTCAGCTCGATTTCCACCGGCCGTCTCGTCACTGACGATTCCGGCACCGCGGCCAGACAGGCAGCCGCCTCCCGACGAATAACGGATCGCGACTCCTCCGGGCTCAAGCTCTCCGCACTATAGCGACTGAACGACCGCTTGACCTCGGCCACGTGGACGCTCGGAATGACTTCGCGTGCCTCCACGGCAGTCGCCTGGTCACCGGAAACCAGCCTGATAGGAACCCCGAAGTACTCGCAGACCAGCGCATTGAGACCGATCTCACCCGCCACCCTGCCGTCGACCTTCGCTTCCCAGATGGCCCCTGGATTGTAGGTGTGAGAGAGAATCGCTTCGGGCTCGCCGATGGCGCCGTGATAGCCGACAAAGTAGGCAGCGTCGAAGGAGTCGTCCAGGCCCTGGAGCATATACATGGGTTTGTAGTGGCCGAGCACGAGCCGTGCCCTGGGGTCCACCTCTTCCGGCACCAGATTGGTCATGCGGGCATGGGAGTCGTTGACGACGACACGCGAGGCTCCACCGTCAAAGGCCCCGGCGATGGCGGCGTTCACCTCGCCAACCATCAGGCGCCGTCCAATTGCGTAGTCGTCGGCGCCCGGGGTGATCTGGCTCCAGTCGGCGATGCCCGCCACGCCTTCCACGTCCGCGCTGATAAAGACGTCCACGGCGAGAGTATAGCCCGGGAGCGTTTTGAGTTGTGAGTTATGAGTTAATAAGGGAGGTCCGAGCTACTCACTCGAAAACCAGAACTCACAACTCAGAACTAAGGACTTCAAGCCATGTCCGACGCTATCCTTCTCATCGGCGACAGCGAGCAAAACGCGAATCTGTACTTCAAGACCCACTTCCTTGCCGAGATGGTGATTTACTTCGAGGTCGACGGCAAGGGGACGCTCATCACCAGTTCCATGGAGGCGGGACGCGCGGAAAAACAGGCTCAGGTGGACACCATCAGAACGCTCGAGGATTACGACTTTATGAAGATCCTCAAGGAGTTGGAGGACCGGCAGCGGGCGGTTCCGGTGGTGATCGCCCGTGCACTCAAGGACAGCGGCGTCACTGAAGTGGTGGTGGAGCCGCGATTTCCGTTGGGCACCGGCGAAAATCTGCGCCGCGAGGGCATCGAGGTCCGCGTGGACCCGGAGCTTCTGGTGCCGGAACGCCGACAAAAGTCGCCGGCGGAGATCGCAGCCATCGAGGACGCTCAGCGCGCGAACGAGCGCGTCACGGGCAAGGCCGTCGACATGATCCGGCAGAGCGAGGAGCGCAATGGCATCCTGCATTACAACGGAATCCCGCTAACGTCGGAGCGCGTGCGGACAGATATGGAGATCGACTTTCTCCGGGAGGGCTTCGAGAATTCGCACGGCATGATCGTGGCGGGAGGAAAGGACGCCGCCGACCCGCATTCGAGCGGGGAAGGTCCTCTGCGCGCGCGCCAGGCGATCGTCATGGACATCTTTCCCCGGAGCAAGAAGACGCGCTACTGGGCGGACATGACGCGGACGGTATCGAAGGGCGAGCCCAGTGAGGAGCTGATGAAGATGTACGACGCGGTGCTGAGGAGTCAGGAGGCGGCCTTTGCGCAGATCAAAGCAGGGGCAAACGGAAACGATGTCCACGAGGCCGTGGTCGAGGTGCTGAAGGAAGCCGGATACAACCGCGAGGACGGTGGCCCGCGCATGAATCACAGCACCGGACACGGCGTCGGCCTCTCGATTCACGAGGCGCCGGGATTGGGCTACACCGATGTCGAGCTACGTGAGAATGAGGTCGTCACCGTCGAGCCAGGACTCTACGACCCGGAGATCGGGGGAATCCGCATCGAGGACATGGTCGTCGTCACCAAAGACGGCTACCGCAACCTCACGCACTTCCCCAAGGAGTTCGTGATCTAGTGGGCCCGGTCTACGTGTTGTCGTCGACCGGATACCCGGCGCTGTTGAGCCGCTCCTCGATAAGATTCAGGTTCACGATGGTGGGGTCGTACTTCACGGTCACCGTGTGAGCGTTCGGATCAGCCTGCACCGACCGAACCCCGTCGAGCGATCCCAGAGCCGTTTCCACAGCGTCCACATCGCCCGCGCCGGTAATCTTGCTGCTATTCAGAGACAGGTTCTCGGTCAGCGCTTGCTGCTCCATGACTACCCTCCTGTGTCCACGCGACGTCCGGGTAGCTGCAAGAGGCATGCCAGATGTTTGACGAATAGACGGTTCATGCTATAGAAGGTGGTAGGAATACGTCCGATTGAAATAGAGGAGAGGATCATGGCCAGGGTTGGAATCGACCACGTATGGAAGCGCTACGGCGACGTAGTGGCGGTCCATGATGTGTCGCTGGAAGCTCGCGATCAGGAATTCCTCGTTCTTGTCGGTCCATCTGGGTGCGGCAAATCCACCACGCTGCGCATGGTCGCCGGCCTCGACGACGTCAGCGACGGCGCCATTAGCATCGGCGAGCGCGTGGTCAACGACCTCTCGCCCAAGGATCGGGACATCGCCATGGTGTTCCAGAGCTACGCGCTCTATCCCCACATGAACGTGTACGATAACATGGCTTTTGGTTTGAAGCTGCGTCACACGCCGAAGGACGAGATCAAGCGCCGCGTCCAGGAGGCGGCCGGAATTCTCGGGATCGAGAACCTGCTCGACCGCAAGCCGAAGCAGCTTTCCGGCGGGCAGCGCCAGCGGGTTGCGCTGGGCCGCGCCATCGTGCGTAACCCCGCGGTCTTCCTCATGGACGAGCCACTGTCCAACCTGGATGCCAAGCTTCGCGTTCAGACGCGAGCCGAGATCATCAAACTCCATCAGCGGCTTCAGACAACCGTTATCTACGTCACCCACGATCAGGTCGAGGCCATGACCATGGGCGACCGCATCGCCGTCATGAAGGACGGTTTCCTGCAGCAGATCGACAAGCCGCAGGTGTTGTACGATTTTCCGACCAATACCTTCGTGGCCGGCTTCATCGGCAGCCCTGCCATGAATTTCATCCAGGGAACTCTGGGCCAGTCTGACGGCCGGCTGGCGGTTCAGGGCGACGGATTCAACATTCCGGTGCCCGACAACATCATGGGACCGGCCCGCTCCTCCAATGCGGCGCAGGTTCTGCTCGGTGTGCGGCCGGAGCATCTCATTCCCATGCAGACCTACGACGGCACGCCGCCGAACGAGCTTACCTGCACGGTGGACGTGGTAGAACATCTGGGCAGCTCGCAGCACGTCTACCTGACAAAGGGCAACACCGCGCTTACGGCGGA
>JAICWV010000233.1 GCA_025966365.1 Chloroflexota bacterium
CGTCAAGGTGGTGCTGGCGCTGCCGTCCTGGGATGACTACCTGCGGATCGCCCTGGACGATTTCATCGAGTCCGCGTCCCGGTCTCCCATGGTGCTGCTGCGTGCCCGGGCCCTGCTCGCCGGCCTGCTGGACGCTGCGCCGCCGCCGCGCCGATCCTCGATCGCCTGGCGGCTGCAGCGCGCCGAGAAGCTCGCAGCCGGCAACTTCCCGCTCATCTGGCGTCATGCGGCCGGAGCTGATCCGGCCTGAGCTGGGCGGCGGTCCGCGTACCCCGTCCTGGCGGGGAGAAGGCCTACCTGTGGGCGAGGAGGAATCATTCCCTATCCCGGCGCGGATTCGCTCTACGTCTGGTTGCCCAGGAAGGTCGCCATGGAGTCGTCGAGTTCTGTCCACCACGGGGTGTGGTGGACGGGCGCGATGGTCCCGGTGCAGGGTGAGGAGAAAGACTTGTCCCGGTACCCGGTGATGCTGGCCGTCTTGTCGTGCTCCCACTCCTTGAAGTGCGCGCGGGTCAAGTCAAGGTCGTAGCTGGGGTAGTCGACCTCCTTGTGGAGGTCCGCCACATAGGCGGCCTGGAAGTCGATCTCGTCAAACGGCCCCGCGCACTCGGCCAGCCGGTCGCGCCAGCGCGCGATGTCGGCCGCCATCTCCTCGGGCGAGGGCAGCGAGATCCGGCCGAGTACGTAGTCCCGCGCATACCACGCCTGCGTATCGAACATCGAGAACGTGTAGTACTGGTCCTGCATCCCGAGATACATGAGGTCGGGCTGGCCGAGCCAGAAGACGCCCTTATAGAGGTTGCCGGGGTACAGCACGTTCGCGGTACGCAGCCGCAGTTCGTCGGAGATGAACCTGAACGAGTGCTGGTACCCGGTGCACAGCACGATGGCGTCCACATCACGCGTCGTCCCGTCAGCGAAGTGCGCGGTGCTGCCGTCGACCTTGGAAAGCAGCGGCACCTCGTCGATGCCGGCCGGCCATGGGAAGCCCATCGGCTGGGTCCGGTAGGACACGGTCACGGACTGGGCGCCGTACTTCTTGGTCTGCAGCGCGATGTCCTCCGCGGAGTAGCTGCTGCCGATGACTAGCAGCCGCTGGCCGGTGAATTCCTGTGCGTCCCGGAAGTCGTGGGAGTGCATGATGCGGCCTGGGAACCGGTCGAACCCCTCGAACGACGGCATGTTCGGCGTGGAGAAGTGCCCGGTCGCCACGATGACCTTGTCGAACTGCTCGGTCCTGGTCCGGCCGTCGTCCCTGGTCTGCACGGTTACTGCGAACTTCCCGGCCTGCTCGTCGTAGCTGATCCACCGGACGGCGGTATTGAACTGAATGAACCGGCGCACGTCGTTCTTCTTGGCCCGTCCGGTGATGTAGTCGTACAGCACCTCGCGTGGCGGGAACGACGGGATCGGCTGCCCGAAGTGCTCATCGAAGGTGTAGTCGGCGAACTCGAGGCACTCCTTGGGCCCGTTGGACCACAGGTAGCGGTACATGCTTCCGTGTACCGGGTCGCCGTGCTCGTCGAGCCCGGTGCGCCAGGTGTAGTTCCACAATCCGCCCCAGTCGCTCTGCTGCTCGAAACAAGTGATCTCGGGTATCTCAGCCCCACCTCGGCGAGCTTCCTCGAAGGCGTCCAGCTGTGCCAGACCGCATGGTCCAGCGCCGATCACGGCGATCTGTGATGCCATCTCAATCCTCCTGAGCCCACGCCCTCTTGGCCATACCTGAGCACTATATGAGCGGCGAACCAGGTAACGCGCGAAACCCGGATGATCAGCACGTCCGGTGCCATGGCCCGGCCGCCGGGCCCAGGGCCGCGAGGCCCGCGCCGGCGGGGGCCGTAGCACGCTGACCCGTTCGGGATCATGCCCGTCCCGGGTAACGAACGGGGTTGCCTTCACGCCCTGCGCCGGCGACGAGGGGCAGGTCCGGGCGGACGCTCCACTCGGTCAGCGAGCCGTGGGGTCGGAGTTTCTGGGCTGCTAATGCTGAGGATGTAGGACAATTCCGGCGCGGCCGGGTAATAATTGACGCACGTGTAATGGTCTTGAAGTGGACCAAGCCTCGCGGCCTCTTATCACGGATGCCGCCAAGATCACCAGACTAATCCGGATGAGAACAATCATGGCTAACGGGCTATTGATCGCCGACCGGACTGCCTCCTACACTCAGCGCTTGGCCTGTAGCAGTGGACTACGGATGCCGACGGGATGTCGCTTGCTTCCAGACCGGGACCGGACGTGGTCTTGGGATCGGTCATGGGTTGAGGAAGCCGACATAGCCGCCGGAAACGATGTGAAGCCGATATGAGGAATTCACCAGGGTGCAACAGGCTCCAGCTATCTGAAGGTGCGCGCTCCGACCGGTTACTCGAAATAAGGGAGAACTGTCCGTGGCTACTGTGGCCATTGAGGAGCGTGAGCTCCTCAAGTCACTGCGATGGTGGGACGGGTTCGTCGTCGCTCTCGCCAACCCCGGCTTCCTGATCGGCTCGCTGGGCTTCTCCATCGGGTCCCTCGGCGGCTGGGGGGCGATGCTGCTCTGGGGTGTGTCGATGTTCCTCGGCACGCTGCAGAACTGGATCTACGCGGAGACCGCGACGATGTTCCCCAATAAGACCGGGGGCATCGCCCTGTACGCGAACGAGGGGTGGCGCCGCTACTTCACGCTGGTCGGTCCGGTGGCCACGTTCGGCTACTGGTTCGCCTGGTCGACGGTGCTGTCCATCTTCGGCATCGTGGTCGGGAGCCTGATCCAGACGCAGTGGTTCTCCAAGTCGGTCTGGACCGTCTGGGACGGTTC
>JAICWV010000086.1 GCA_025966365.1 Chloroflexota bacterium
AGTAATCAAGGACAGAGGAGTAGAAAACATGATGGCAACCCGAGAGATCGATTGGACCCCGAGCCGCACCGATTGCACCTGGACTGGCCACAAGCGCGAGATCGATTGGACCCCGAACAGGACCGACTGCACCTGGACCGGCCACAAGTAAACCCGGCCGCGCCGTAGCCTTTCACTGACTTTATTGGACTCATTTCTGGCTACTATGTAAGCCACTTCACGCGATAATCCATGGGGCCATAGCCCCTAACCCCAGGAGCCGGGCGGATGCCGGGCTCTTTTTCTTTGTCCAAGTAGACTGATGGCGCATGGACAAAGTGGCATTGACAGGCCGCACGGACGGTCCTCATCCGAGTGGCGAGCGGCGGCGGAAATCCTTTGACGCGCCACGGGCAGCGACACGTTGGGGGGCGAGCGCCCTTATTGGCCTCGCCATCCTGGCGGCGTGGCTGGCGTTTGCGCAGCTCAACGCACCCGACGTTTTGCCGGGACCCTGGACAGTCTGGCTGCGGTTTCTTCAGACTCTCCGCGACGGCACATTCTTCCCTGCTGCCGGCACCACCGCCGAGGAGGCATTTGTTGGTTGGCTGATCGCGGCCGCCATTGCGCTTCCGCTCGGCTATGCCATTGGACGCTCTCGGCTTCTGGAAGACGCGCTGGCTCCCTACCTGGCCGGCAGCCAGGCCATGCCGGTGGTGGCAATCGCTCCACTCCTGTTGATCTGGCTCGGATTCGGACTCTGGTCCAAAGTATCGGTCTCTGTCCTCATTGCGTTTTTTCCCATGCTGGCAACCACCGCCTCCGGAATCCGCGGGGTCCCGAGCGATCTGGTCGATGCCGGACGAGTGTTCGGCGCGACAGGATGGTCCCTGGCGCGAACGGTCTATGTGCCGCTTGCCGCTCGGGCGATCTTCAGTGGCGTCAAGATTGCGGCGGCACTGTCGGTGACGGGAGCCGTGGTGGGTGAGTTCGTGGCCTCCGAGCAGGGTCTGGGATATCTGGTCAATGTCGGCGGATCGAACAACGACACGCCTCTCAGATTTGTGGCCGTGATCGCTCTGATTCTGATGGGTGCCATTGCCTACTGGACGGTGAGCATGATCGAGCGATTCGTGCTCCGATGGGAAGGCTAGGCTATGATGCAGAAAAGCCTTCAGGGCAGGGTGAGATTCCCGACCGGCGGTAAAGCTTCTCGGAGCTGAGCCCGCGAGCGGTGCCGGCCAGGTGGCCGGCATGTCAGCAGATCCGGTGCGATTCCGGAGCCGACGGTACAGTCCGGATGGAAGAAGGCGATGGTGGAGTGACCGGCCGGGGCGGATAGCCCCCGGCCCGCATCACCTCCCGTGCCGACCATCCTCCTGCCCATGCTTATCCGGGAGGACGGTCATTATGGCAGAGATTGAAACTGGAACGGCGAAGTCGGGACGGACGTTCGGCTGGTTGCGGGTGCCGGCAGCGGTGTTGCTCGCCGCTACCCTGGGCGGGTGTGGCACGGGGAATAGCGGGCCGGTTGGCCCCGGACTGACCTCGGTTACGATCGCTCTGGGTTACTTCCCAAATATTCAGTTCGCACCGTTTTACGTCGCCCAGTCGAAAGGATACTACCGGCAGGTGGGCCTGAACGTGACCTTTCGCAGCGGCATCGAGCCGGATGTGCTTGCGCTTCTCTCATCGGGCAAGGCGCAATTCGCGGTTGCGGGGGGGGACGAGGTCCTGGAGGCCGGCGCTCACGGGCGCCATGTGCGCTACGTGATGACGCAGTACTCGAGATTCCCCACCGCCGTCTTTTCACTCCGACAGGCAGGCATACAGCGTCCCCAGCAGCTGCGAGGTCATAGCATCGGGGTACCTGGGAAGTACGGCGCCAGTTACGTGGGATTGCTGGCACTCCTGCGCTCCGTCGGGCTGTCCGCGTCTGATGTGGACATCAAGACCATCGGCTTCACCCAGGCAACGACGCTGGCAGCGCACAAGGTGGACGCGGCCGTGGGCTACGCTACCAACGACGTGGTCCAGCTGACGGCCCAGGGGACGGCGGTGAACGAGATCGACGTCTATAAGTACGCAAACCTGGCCGCGGCCGGCGTGGCGAGCAGTGATGCGGAGATCAGCAACAACCCGGGGGTGGTCCGGGCTTTTGTAGAGGCCACTATCCGCGGTTTGCGCGAGACCGTCGCGCATCCAGTAGAGGCTTACCGGATCTCGGCGAGCGTGGTGACCGAGATCAAGGCGCAACCGGCCGTCCAGCACGCGGTTCTGGCCCGCTCCATCGATTTCTGGCGCCCCGAGCCTGGCCGGCCGCTCGGCTGGGTCGATCCCGGTGTGTGGAAGCAAACCGCCGAGGCGCTCTATCACTTCCATCAGATTTCGAAGCTCGTGAATCCTGCCCGGTTCTACACAAACCGCTTCGTAACGGGCCATTGAGCGCTTCCTTCAGCTACAGAAGCGATTTGGTCCGGGCCGCTAGGGCGGCCGCTCCGGCTCCTTCACGACGCGAGCCTACACTGCCCTGACGAGATGACTGAAGCGCTGCAGATCCTCTATGGTGTCCAGGTCGTTGCGGAGTCCCTCACGATCGATTTCGTGCACGGGCACTCCGCGCTCTCGTGCCGAGAGGACGTGCCGCGCGAAGCTGCCGTCACCGAATCCTGGAGGAATCGACTGCGGCGGGGCCAGGTATAGTGCTCCGGTGCCGCCGTCGTGGGTGGGCGCGATGGTTACGCCCGAGCCGTGAGTAAGCATGGCGGTGATGTCGTCTTTCGTCACCGATGGGAGGTCGCACGGCAGAATCAGCAGGCCGCGCGCGCCGCGG
The DNA here is from genome assembly GCA_025966365.1 of Chloroflexota bacterium. Classification (GTDB taxonomy): domain Bacteria; phylum Chloroflexota; class UBA5177; order UBA5177; family UBA5177; genus JAICWV01. The sequence continues at coordinate 2,813 of JAICWV010000086.1, forward strand.
CACCGCGCCCACCCAGCAGCCGAGCGCACGGTCCCGTTCAGGCTGCCCGCATCCGGATGGAGCCTCGCATTCAGAGATTCGGCTACTCGAGCCTGGGGCGTGGCTACCCGGATCTCCGCAACCAGACCCGTCTCTCGAATGGCGTTGACCGCGCGACCGGCCATCGTCAGAACAAGCCGCTCTCGTTCCCGCTCCCCGAGGTAGGGGGCCAGGCGGCTCTTGGCCGACTGCAGGGCCTTGACGGGTACCACCGCGACGATCACCGCAGACTCCGGGCGAAATCGAGGGTGTCTCCGGCAAGCCGTTCCTTGTCGGCATCGTCGCGCATCACGGTGTCGGTACAGAGGACGCGGATACCCATGTCTTCGATCCGGGCGGCCTGATCCTCATCCTCGGAGGCGATGACGATGCCGTCTATCAGTCCGGCGTAAGCTTGCGCGACACCGGCGGAAGTCGGCGGCCGGGAGATGGTCCGCATCAAGTCACCCGCCGGGCCACTCACCGATCCCTCTCCCAGCATCGGGCTGACTGCCACGCACGGCGCGTTCGCGGCCTCCAGCGCTTGGCGTACACCGGGCACTGCCAGAACCGGCAAGATGCTCAAAACCGGGTTCGAGTTGGCCAGCACGATGACCTCGGCCTCGTGCAGTGCAGCCAGAGCCTGAGGCGTCGCCGCTGCTTCCTCGATTCCCTCATAGCGCGTTTCCTCGATCGGAGTCCGATGGCCCCGGTGGACAAAGTACTCCTGAAAGTCGATCCATCCCTCATTCGTTCGGAGTCGGGTGGTCACGCAAGCATCCGTCATCGGCAGCACCCGGGCGCGAACGCCGAGCGAGCTCGCGATGTGCGCCGCGATCGCGGTCAGCGTGTCTCCGCGACGCACGGACGCCGTGCGGTAGATATCGGTGGCCAGATCGCGATCTCCGACGCTGAACCAGGTCTCGGCGCCGTACCGTCCCATCATGGCGAGAGCAGCAAAGGTGTCGCCGCGGATACCCCACCCCTTCTCACCCGCCATGCCGGCCAGGGTGTAGGTCACGGTATCGAGGTCCGGGGAGACCTGGAGCCCCCAGAATTCGGTGTCGTCGGCAGTGTTGACGATCAGCGAGAGGGTATCGTCGGGAAGCACGCGGTAGAGGCCCAGAGCAATCTTGGCTCCGCCGACGCCCCCGCAAATAGCGGTGATCATCGGAAATCGACGACGGCGTCCAGCGAGCGCCGGGGCCTGATCTTGCCCGAACCAGCGGGATAACCAAGGAGCGCCAGCGCCTGCGGAGCGTAGGAGTCTGGAAGCGAGAGGGTCTGGCGGACGATGTCCGGGCAATACATCGGGGCAGCCATCCAGCAGCTTCCGATGCCGCGCTCATGAGCGAGCAGAAAGAGGGTCTGCAAGACGGCCCCGACACTCTGCACCGCCATCTCCCACTCCAGCGTGGTGCGGCGCTGGTCCGGGTAAGAAACCAGCCCGTCGCCTTCCAGGGAGCAGACAATGGCAACGGGAGCTCCCACTATGCGCTCCTGCGATCGAGTAGTCTGCCGCTCTATGTGCCCGGCAGGCACCCTGTCGCCTCGGAGTTCGTCCGCCAGCCGTCCGGCCATCGCCGCTGCCAACCGCTCTTTATCGCGGGAATCGGACAGGACAGTGAATCGGCATGGTTGCGAGTTGTGCGGCGATGGTGCCCAGAGGGCATCAGCAAGCAAGTCGCGCACGATCTCTTCGGGAACCGGCTCTCGGCCAAAGGAGCGGATAGAGCGTCGGGAGAGAACAGTGTCGCGTAGCGCGCTGATGGTGGCCGTCATAACGTCTTTCATCGTACACGCGTGAGGGGCGCATACTGAGGCGATGGATGCGCTGCCGGCCGATACGGTGGAAGTTCGCGGCCTGTCACTCTTGCTGGACGAGGAGGACATCTCTCCGGTGCTTGCCCTGCAGCTCGGGGCTGGGGATCAGCGCTTCCAGGCGATGATTCTGGCCGTGGACGAGGAGTGGGCAGTCAATGTCCGTGACGCGTTGGGGCACACACTCAGCGACGAGCCCGAGCTCTATCCGACGAGGTCGAGCGCCATTCTGGCAGCGATGCTGATGGCGATCGACCAGGGCACCTAGGCCTCGTCTCCAATCCATCGGGTAACGGCGCTGAGGTCCCTTTCACGCTTTGGAAGCTCAGGCACGTCGGGATAGCCGAGGTAGACAAAGGCGGCGATATGCGCGGTGGGTGGAAACCCGAGGAAGCGCTTGACCTCGGGATCGTAGGCAGCTTCCCCGGTTCGCCACATCGCTCCCAGCCCGAGCGCGTGAGCGGCAAGGAGCATGTTCTCCACCCCCGCAGCCCCCGCTTCGATCTCTTCCACCTCCCTGACCTTGGGGCGGTCGGAGGGCTTGACTGCCACCGCTATGACGACCGGAGCACGAAGCGGCTTTGCCCGCTCTTTGATCAGCATGGCTTCCGCTGCCGGACTGTCCGGGGCCGGTAGGCGGCGCCGCAGGGAGTCTGCCATGGCCCTTCCCAGATCCTCTCGGGCCGAACCGGTCAGCACCGTGAAGCGCCAGGGCTCCGTCTTGTAGTGATTCGGGGCCCATCCGGCCGCCTCAATGACGTGTTCGATCATGTCCCGAGGCGGACATTCCGCTGTCATTCGAGAAATACTTCGACGGGTGCGCAGGAGGTCGAGTACCTCCTGGTTGATGTGGGTTGTTACCATGCCCTCGATCATTGCACGGGGTGTGCCGGAGACCGAAACGGCGTCGGTATACTGGACGCGTTTGGAGATCGCATGTCACGGAAGGCCCGACTGGGCGCGCTTGGCGCCCTCGCACTCGTCGTCATCATCGTCGTGGGGATAAACGTGGTCCAGGGACAACAAGCGTCACCGCAGGACAGGTCACTGAAGGCGACGGCGCAGCGTTTTGCTGCTGCGCTAAGGGCGCCTGATAAGCGCTATGCCGCCGTGGCTGATCCACTACAGGCGTTCAATCTGTTTCAGCACGACCAGCAAGCGCTCCTGGCGAAAAGGATGAAGTCGCTGGCGGGGCGGGGACAGTTCGCGCAGATTTTGGTGTGGGAGACAAAGACCATGCCGCCGACCTCGCTTCTCCTCCGGTCAACCAAGGAACCGATCGTCGACGTCGGCGGCGATGCCGTGACCAGGGCGAGCCAGGGAACCGGCACGTACACGAACATCTCAGTGGACAGCGGCCAGTACCGGGCCTACGTGACCGACCTGCAGCCGCCACCAAGTATCAAGGCGCTGGATACGCACGAGATCCTCGAGGTTTTTCAGTCCGCCGGCTGACTCTAATTGGCCTGGAATAAACTCCTACAATGGACTAGTATAGGTAGGCCAATCAGGCTTCACTATGTACCTGTCCACGGAGGAGATTCCCATGGAGACCGGAACGTTTCGGGTCAAGAGCGGACATGCCGAGATGCTGAAGGGCGGCGTCATTATGGATGTCGTCACTGCCGAGCAGGCAAAGATTGCCGAAGAGGCGGGGGCGGTGGCGGTCATGGCGCTGGAGCGCGTGCCGTCCGACATTCGCGCGCAGGGCGGCGTGGCCCGGATGAGCGATCCGGCCCTCATCGTCGAGATCATGGATGCGGTGACCATTCCCGTCATGGCCAAAGCCCGCATCGGCCACTTCGCCGAGGCGCAGGTGCTGCAGGCGCTGGGGGTGGACTACATCGATGAAAGCGAAGTCCTGACCCCGGCTGACGACAAGTACCACATCTATAAGTGGGACTTCACCGTGCCCTTTGTCTGTGGGGCGCGAGACCTGGGCGAGGCGCTCCGCCGCATCGGTGAAGGAGCTGCCATGGTTCGGACCAAAGGCGAGGCCGGGTCCGGCAATATTGTCGAAGCCGTGCGCCACATGCGGGCGGTGGTGGACGGAATCAAGCGGGTCCAGACGCTCTCGAAGGAGCAGCTGATGGCTGAGGCCAAGGAGCTGGGAGCGCCCTACGAGCTGGTTCTCTACGTCCACGAGAATGGGAAGCTGCCGGTGGTCAACTTCTGCGCCGGCGGCGTGGCCACGCCTGCCGACGCCTCGCTCATGATGCAGCTGGGGGCAGACGGCATCTTTGTCGGTTCCGGCATTTTCAAGAGCGATAATCCGGCCGGCCGTGCCAAGGCGATTGTCGAGGCCACGACCCACTATGAGGACCCGGCGATGGTCGCCGAGGTGAGCAAAGGGATCGGCGAAGCCATGCGTGGCCTGGAAATCAGCCAGATCCCGGAGCGCGAGCTACTGGCGACCCGAGGCTGGTAATGACCGCGATCGGCGTCCTGGCGCTTCAGGGCGACGTTCGAGAGCATGCACGAATGGTACGGGAGGCCGGGGCCACCGCGGTCCCGGTCAAACGCGCAGACGGTCTCACGTCGCTCGACGGGCTGGTGATTCCCGGCGGCGAGAGCACGACGATCGGGAAGCTGCTGCGCCGCTTCGGGATGCTGGAGCCGCTCCGTTCGTTGGTTGAGTCCGGGTTTCCCGTCTACGGGACCTGCGCGGGCATGATTCTACTGGCGGACCGCATCGAGGATGCGGGGGTGGATCAACCGTCGATCGGTGGCATGAACATCGCCGTTCGTCGCAACGCCTTCGGGCGCCAGCGGGAGAGCTTTGAGGCGGATGTGGACGTGCCCGTACTGGGCGATGAGCCCTTCCCCGCCATCTTCATCCGTGCTCCGGTGATCGAGGGAGTGGGAGAAGGGGTTGACATCCTGGCCTCGGTCGCTGGCGAACGGCCGGTGGCCGCGCGCCAGGGCCGGCTTCTGGTGTCCTCCTTCCACCCGGAGCTGACGGACGACGCGCGGCTACACCGGTACTTTGTCGACATGGTCGAGGGCCGTTCCTAGCGGTGGATCTGGCACTCACGGTCCAACCCGACATCGAGACACCGTTGCACCGCCAGGTGTACGACGGCATCCGGACGGCCATCCTGACCGGCCTGCTGCGGCCGGGGGATCGGCTGCCGCCCTCCCGCGTGCTTGCCGGACAGCTATCCCTCTCGCGCATGACGGTGTCCGAGGCCTACGACCAGCTCCAGACAGAGGGGTATGTGCAGGGGAGACGGGGCTCCGGGACCTACGTGGCGCCCGACTTATCGGCATGGGTCCTCCCGAGTGCGACGGTGCCTGCGGGTGCTGATCGCGCCCGCCCGCCCGAGCTTTCTCCCTTTGGCCGCCGCGTTGCCGGCGCAGCCCAGCCCAATGTCAGCCCCGTATTGCGCTGGGATCTGCGGCCCAACCGGGTGGCCGACGATCTCTTTCCCTGGGATGCGTGGGAAGATGCAACGCGGACGGCGCTCTCGCGGCACAGATCTGCCCTGGTAAGCCCGCCCCCGGCCGCGGGCCTTCCGCTGCTGCGTGAGGCCATTGCCGCCCACGTATCTCGCTACCGGGCTGTGGTCTGCTCCGCCGATCAGGTCGTTGTCGTGACCGGCTCGCAGCAGGGACTGAGCTTGCTGGCGCAGCTTCTCCTCAGGCCGGGTGACCGGGTCGCCATCGAGGATCCGGGATATCCGGCAGCGAGGCAGGCATTGGAGGCGCATGGGACGACGGTCTCACACGTGCCGGTGGACACCGAGGGCCTGCGGGTCGATACACTCGACCGAGCCGGGCGTCACCGTCTTGTCTATGTCACTCCCTCGCATCAGCACCCCACCGGAGCGACCATGTCCCTCTCTCGCCGCCTCGCCCTCCTTGAGCTGGCCGGCCGGGAGCGAATGACCGTCCTGGAAGACGACTACGATAGTGAGTTTCGGTATGAGGGAAGTCCGATTGAGTCGCTGCAGGGGCTCGATCGGTGGGGTCAGGTGATCTATGCGGGGACGTTCTCGAAGTCGGTGCTGCCAGGGCTGAGGATTGGGTTCGTGGTATTGCCGGAGCCATTGGTCGAGGCGTTTGCCGCCGCGAAATCCCTTCAAGACGGCGGTACGCCCATGATGGAGCAGGTGGTGCTGGCCGAATTCATGGTTTCGGGCAGCTTCGAGCGTCACATTCGCCGGATGCGGCGGGTCTATCGATCCCGGCGTGACGCCTTTCTTGCCACGCTCGCGCGGGAGCTCGGCGATTCGGTCTCAATCGGGCCTTGCCACGGCGGGCTGACGGCGCTAGTCAACGTGGACGCCTTGCGCAAAGCGGAGGATATCGCCGCGCGAGCAGCCGGCAAGGGCCTGGCAGTGCGTCCGGCAACCGCGTACTATGCCGTGGCCCAGGAGAGGTCCAGCTTCCTGATAGGGTTCGGCGGTCTGCCGGAATCACAGGCACCCGAAGCGGTTGCCGTACTCCGATCCGCCGCACTGGACACGGAGTGAAGCCGGTCCGCAGTTCATTCACTGTTCATCAGCTTGTAACGGCGGGATAGGCCGGGGGTAAGAGCCGCTCTCTAGTATCAGAACTAGACGGAGATAGCGCTATCGCGTCAAGCCAAAGTTGGAGGGAAGACCATGCTTTGCCTTGGAACGCGACGTTGGTTGGCTGCCCTGACCTTCGCAAGTCTGACACTGCCGGTCCTTGCCGCACCTCACCAGGTGGCGGCCGCAGGACACGGAACGTCATCCGGCCAAGCTGACCTCGGCCGGCCGACCGTTGTCGGCACCCTGGTTGCCAAACCGGTCAACGGAGAAAGCGCAGTCCCGCCCCAGTGTCAGAGCCGTGACATGGCGCCGGTCAATACCGCGATACAGGAGCGACGGGGGCTCGTCATCTGCACAGCGCACGGGAAGCTCGTTCTGCTCGAGTTGACCCCCGATTCGACGGTCCATGCTCGCTTCTGGGGACCGGCCTCGAGCGGCTCGCTCCGAGATGGCGACCGCATCCGCGCCTGGGGAACCCTGGGCGACAACGGGTATCTCCTGAACCCGACGCTCGCGGTGCAGGACATGGACGTGCAGCGAGCCTCAACCCATAGTCAGGACTTCGTCGCGCAGGACGGTCCGCACCTTACGCTGTACGTCCTCAGCTCGGACAAGGGAGGGCCGGTCGAAGGGGTCGTATACGCGGTTCAGGGTGGCGCCAGTCGTGTCTACCTCTGCGACGGGGCAGCCGGGACGTGGTCGGACCTGACGCCCGGTCTGACCATCGACATCTCGCGGTCACTGTTCAATCGACGCATCAACACATACGTCGATACCGACGTGGTCCGCATTGTGAGCTGCCGCTGATCGGCGTGGTCGGTGGGTGGGTGCGCTTCGGCCACGCACCCACCGATCCGTTGCTGCCAATTAATAGCCGGTCGGGTAGGTCTGGTCCAGCGCGGCGGGCGTCCAGGTCGGCTCGATTGCCAGAGGCTTGACCGCCTGGGTGCGGTCGATGTGGATGTAGGCGTCGTACCTCGATGCCAGGTTGGTCGGCACGTAATTCCCTGCCTCGAACTCCGGATGGTAGACGACGCCAATGGCCCGCTGTCCGCGCCAGTCGGCCAGCGCGTCCGCCTGCCCGCTGTCTCGCAGCGGCCTGGTCAGGAGGAGCAATCGAGCCATGTCCGTGGCATGCAGAAGATTGTCATAACTGCCGGTCTGAGCAGCCGGGACCCGCATCCATTCCGGCTGGTCACCCCAGCCACGGGACGCGGTGACGCTTCCCTGGTAGGTTCCAAAGCCAACCGCGACTGACTGACCGGGAAAGCGCTCGCGCGTCAACTGCCCGACATTGACCATCTGTCCGGCGTCGGCCGTGGCACGGAAGTCGCCGATGTGCGTATTGTGCTCCCACACCACTGCTTTCGATCCGGGCCCGAGATGCTGCAGTAGCTGCTCGAGGGTCTTCATCATGTGGGTGTCGCGCAGGTTCCAGGAAAGCACGTCGCTGCGATACATGGAGCGGTAGTACTGCTCACCGTCTCGCGCGACCTCGGCGCTCATGAGGGCATCGAAGTAGGTGTCGTCCGGGCTCTTCGGCTCCAGCTCCTGCCGCTTCGCCAGCATCTCCTGCAGCACGCGGACAGCCTCGTTCTCGCACGACTCCATGATCCCCAGGCCGGCCCCGTAAGCGTACATGTCCTTGTTCCCGTTAAACGGCTCGAAGCAGGCGTAGCGAGCCCGCGCCGCCCTGCCGGCCTCCGGGTCGACTGAGTCGAGGTACGTGATCACGGTATCCATGGCGCTGTACAGGCTATACAGGTCAAGGCCATAAAACCCGACCTTCTTTCTGGTATCGGTGAGTGAGTCGTTGTAGCGGCGAAGCCACTCGATGAAATGGAGCGCGTCTTCGTTACCCCACATCCAGGTGGGATAGACGGAATAGGCGTTCATGACCTCCCGAGCGCTCCGTCCTTCGCCCTGGGCATAACGATGGACATGCTGCGCTTCCGGCCAGTCGCCTTCGATGGCGACGAAGTTGAAGCCCATCTCCCGAATCAGCCGGGTCGTTATCAGCGCTCGCTCGCGATAGAACTCGTGTGTTCCGTGACTGGCTTCCCCGATCAAGACGATGCGGGCGTTGCCGATCATGTGAAGAAGGGGAGCATAGCCGGAGAGGTCTCCCGCGTTGAGTGGATAGGCAACGCGCTGCGCCTCTTCGATCACTGCTTGTTCCGCGATTCGCGGCCGTGTAAGTGTACGTCCCATGATCGTCACCTGACTTTCCCTATGCCGACAGCGGCGTGCAAGAACAATACCAATGATGCGAATTGTCAGGAGCGCAATTGAGCGGCCGTGGACCGGAGCCCGCCATAGTTCGCGCCGGAAGGTGGCAACGGGCAATGATGAGCGAGACAGGACTTTTCTCTCACAGGAAAGGGGAGCGTGCATGGATCCACGTGTGGTGAAGATGGCCGAGGTGCTGGTGAATTATTCGGTCGCGGTCAAGCCCGGCGACCTGGTGGCAATCCAGACCAGCACGCTGGGAGTTGAGATGGCCAATGCCTGTGTTGAACAGGCGATTAAGGCGGGGGGAAATGTGACCTCAAACATCACTGCCGGCGAGATTCGCGAGACGTTCATGCGGCTGGCGAATGATGAGCAGCTTGCGTTTGTGCCACCGGACGCGACGGTCTTGATGGAGTCGGCCGCCTGTCTCATCTCCATCATGGCTCCGGAAAACACCAAAGAGATGTCGGGGGTGGATCCGAAGAAGATGGCGGTGCGGGGAAAGGCGATGGAACCGCTGGGCGAAACCATGATGCGGCGCACGGAGCAGGGGGAACTGCGCTGGACAGGCTGCGCCTACCCGACGCAGGCCGCTGCCCAGGATGCCGGGATGTCGCTTCGTGAGTATGCGGACTTTGTGTACGGCGCCGGGCTACTCCAGGAGCCGGACCCGGTCGCCGCGTGGCAGAAATTGAAGGAGCGGCAGGACAAGATCATCGAGTGGCTGCAGGGCAAGAGCCAGATCCATATCACCGGACCGGGGACGGATCTCACCGTCTCCGTGGCCGGGCGAACCTGGATCAACGACGATGGCCATTTCAACTTCCCGGGCGGTGAGATCTTCACCGGTCCGGTGGAGGACTCAGCCAACGGGGAGATCCAGTTCACCTATCCCGGCTTCTACGCCGGCCGGGAAGTCACCGGGGTCAAGTTGGTGTTCCGCGACGGCAAAGTCGTCGACGCCTCGGCGCAGACGGACCAGGCCTTCCTGGAGCAAATGCTGGATATGGACGAGGGTGCGCGGCGCCTTGGCGAATTCGCCTTCGGTACCAATCCAGGCATCCAGCAGTTCACCAAGAACACACTGTTCGACGAGAAGATCGGCGGTACCCTCCATATGGCGCTCGGCCGCTCGTATCCGGAGTCGGGAGGGGTAAATGAGTCCGCGCTGCACTGGGACATCGTGTTTGATCTGCGGCAGGGCGGAAACGTCACCGTGGATGGGGAGCCGTTCTCAAAAGGCGGGGTGTTCCAGATTCAAGGAGTATAAGCACGAGTTCCGTTTCGTAGGGGCCGGCGCCCTCGCCGACCCTCTTGCCGGTGACCGCTCCAGAAGCAAATGGCGTCCAGGTTTCACCTTCCGGAATCGGCACTCCTGGTAATTCCGCGGCTGCATACATAGGCTGTCTACCGGGGATCGAGGGGGAAAGGAAGATGCGGGGTGCCTCCGGGCTAAGGCCATGCCCTACGTTCGACGTTGCGTCGATGCGCGGCAGGGGTCGGCTACCGCCCTGAGTCGAGGGATCGCTCTGGGGACTCGGCTTTGCAGGCGCGGACCGCTCGCCAGGTGAACACCAGGGCGGCGGCGTCGAGGACCACGGGTGCCCACATGGTGGGACCTGCAGGCGAGCAGGGCTGGAACGGCACACAGGTGCCCGTGTCCCACAGCGAGGCGGCGTGTGTGAGCGGCAGAGCCAGCAGCACCGGCGCTATGGAGACGAAAACGGCGATGTATCCCCAGGCAACGGCTGAGCCAAAGTCTGCCTGAACGACGCTGCGCGCCGTGGCCGCCAACGCTAGAAGCACGACGCCGGTCCAGAAGGCTATAAAGCCCGACTCCCCCACCCCAGCGTCGGCGGCAAATGCCGCCAGGCCCACAATGCTGAGGACTCCGGCCGTTAAGAGACTGTTCATCGCCCGTCGCACGAATCCAGTCTATCCCGTTCCCACACGTCTCCTCAGCGTGATAGGCTATCTCGTACTCTTCTTCCCCCGGCGGCTGCGGTTGCTTGTTGTTGTTGCGCCGTCGCGGGAACCACGAGGTGGGAATGTCACCGGGACTTCGCCGGAGGGACATGTCCGCCGGTTCCTGGCGGTCCCTTCTGGCTGCGATCTGTGTTGCTCAAGCTGTCGCCATTATTGGCTTCGATTTCACTCTGCCCTTCGTTCCTCTGTATCTGCAGCACGAGTTGGGCGTTCATGGTCTGGGGCAGGTAGCTCTCTGGTCCGGCCTCATCGGGTTTGGTCCTGCCATTCCGGCCACCATTTTCGGTCCGGTGTGGGGACGCCTGGCCGACCGGCTCGGCTATCGCTTCATGCTGCTCCGCGCCATGACGTGCGCGGCCATCATCCTTGCCTGCATGGGCCTTGCGCCGAATCCATGGGTGCTTTTCGGTCTGCGCATGCTTCAGGGATCGCTCACGGGCACCGTATTCTCGGCCCAGGCCCTGGTGGCGGCGGCCGTGCCGGAAAAGGAAACGGGCCGTGCCATGGGACTCCTCCAGATGAGCGTCTTCATGGGAGCCACCATCGGTCCCGTGGGCGGCGGCGCCGTGGCCCAGCTCATCAGCTTCCGCGCCACGTACGTGGGGGCTGGCATCTTGCTGGCCGCAGCCACCGCTGTTGTGTTCCTGTTTGTTTGGGAACCGGAGCGGCGAGTTACCCGTGCCGAGGAGAACGGTGCCCGTCCGTCCATGCGATCGGTGTTGTCCGTCCCTGCATTTGCCACGGCTCTGGCCCTTATCCTTCTGGCTCAGCTTGCCGGCACGTCCCTCTATCCGATCATTCCACTGTTCGTCCAGGACCTGCTGGGGAGCGCGCAGAACGTGGCCGGAGCCACCGGCTGGCTGATGGCGGCAACGGCAATCGCGGGAGGGATCGGCTCCTATGCCGCCGGCCGTCTGTATCGCCGGTATGGCGCCACGCGCCTCCTGGCTGTGGCCATAACCTTCAGCGCGCTGCTCCTGCTGCCGCAGGCGTTCGTCCACACCTTCCTCACCTTCGTACTGTTCCGCTGCGGCGGCGCGGTGGCGTTCGGTGCCCTGATCAGTGTGGTCGGAACGCTGGCTGCGACGTCGAGTCCGCCGGAGGCAAAGGGAACAGCGTTCGGGATGATGGGTGCGGCCTCCTCCATGGGGTTTGGAGCAGGGCCATTAATCGGCGGCAGCCTGGCCGCGGTCATCGGCATCCGGCCCGTGTTTGCACTGGCCGGGATAACCCTGGGAATCGTGCCGTTGCTGGTGTTGGCCGGCAGTAGGTTGGTGTCCGGCACCACCGGGCGGCTCGCCGTTCCGCTGACCCGGGAACAAGAGGCATAGCCACAACCTCGATGGCGGGAAGCATGCGCGTATCGCCCGGCGAGTTCACCGACCGTTCAGATCGTGGCAAAGAGACGGCAATACTCTTCCGGTAGTGTGGTCCCATAGCCTGACTGTCTCCTCCGGTGGCGGGGGGGGG
>JAICWV010000132.1 GCA_025966365.1 Chloroflexota bacterium
ATGACAATAGCCACGATCGAGATCAGCGCTGCCAGCAGCGCGTACTCAATCATGTCCTGTCCTTCCTCATCCCGGCTCAGCGTCGCCAGCACATCGCGCAGCCACATCTGAACGGTTGTCACGCTAGTCATCATCTACCACTGTCCTCCCTACTAATCCGTGTCGTATTCGACCTCGGCGCTATTACACCAGAGTTAGGGCGCAGTGCACATGGTCTCCGGGCCCCCAATGTTGCGGGACTATTGGGCATACCCGAGGGGTAGATCGCTCATGGACAGAGGCTATGTCGTGATTGCTTCCGGCTCCAGTGCCAGAAAGTCATCGATTGACCCGCCCCCACTTATCCGCCGCAAGAGATCGACGTAGCGCTCCCCGACCAGCGGCCACGCGTCCCGCCGGCCGTACTCCGCCATGCGTCGCTCCATCTCTCGCCTGCTCTCAAGATCGTTGAGCAGGAGGAGGAGGCAATGAGCGATCGATTCCGAGCTTCTCATCTCGGCGATCAGGCCCCGGCCCTCGGCCAGCGCCTCGGTGGCGTGGATGTTCGGTGTCGAGACCACCGCCTTACCAGTGCCCACCGCGAAAGCGAGCGTGCCACTGGTGATCTGGTTTCGGTCGAGGTAGGGAGTTAGATAAATGTCCGAGGCCTGCAGATAGTCGACCATCTCCTGGTCGGTCAGATACTGGTTGACGAAGCGGACGTTGTCCGACAGTCCGAGCTCGGCGACCAGGTCCAGGAGCTCGTTTCGGTACTGCTCCCCCAGCGTGCGGCGGTATGACGGATGCGTCTCTCCAGCCACGAGATAGAGCGCTTCCGGGTGCGTGTCCGCCACCGTGGCCATGGCCCGGATCGCGTATTCTATCCCTTTGCGCGGATCCAGCAGTCCGAGTGTACTGATGATGGTTCTGCCGGCGAGCCCGAGCTCTCGCTTGAAGTGTCTGCGTGGCAGTCTGCTGACCAGGGGCACACCGTGCGGGATACGCGCCACGGTGCGGGAGGAGACGCCGTAGTCGTCTGCCAGGATCATGGCTCCCGCTCGGGCCATGACTACCGTCGCTGCCGATTCCTCGACAATGTTCCGGAGCACGTCGCGCTCCGCATCGGACGGCGACGGCCGAATGGTGTGCAGCGTGGTGACGATCGGAACCGGGCGAGATCCGGAACTGACAGCCGCGATAAAGTCGTGCGTGAAGTCGGCTTCCAGTCCCTGGCCCCAGACTCCCCACAGGCCAAACTCGTGCTGGATGCTGACCACATCGGGTCGCATCTGGTGCGCGATCTGCGCCGCTCGCTCGAAACTCTCACGCCTGCCCTGCTGGATACGGCCCACGACATTGCGGCTGTAGCGGAGGCTTTCTCCCGCGGGGTCGATGGCGACGACTCGCACGCGGACGCCTTCCTGCTGTGCCATCCCGCGGCGCAAATCGTGGGCAAATGTTGCCAGACCGTCATGGCGAGGGACATAGGTGCCTATGATGAGAACTGAGAGCGTGCCCATGTGTCCACTGTTTCCACTGAGCTCTGCATGATCAGACGCCCGCCCTCTGCCCGGGGAGGCAGGTGTGGGGACCTGCAGAGAGGCCCCCACCTGAACCGCGTGGATGCTAGCTGTTGCCGGTCAGGTCGCCGACGGCATTCTTGACGTCGCCAACCACCTTTTCGCCCTTGCCCTGGGTCTGCTCGGCCTGGCCCTTGGCTTCCTGGTCTTCGTTGCCGGTCAGGTCACCGAAGGCTTCTCGCGCTTTACCCTTCATCTCGTCCGCGGTTCCCTGTGCCTTGTCTTCGGTCATGATCCAACTCTCCTTTGTGCGGGGCGTGTCTTGTCGTGAGCTTCCGCCCGCTGTCCCGTGGCTGCTGCCACGGCCTCACTAGAGCAAGGTGTATGCCACCGGCGCATTCCTTACCGGAACCGCTGCGGATATCGATGATGACCGGTGGGCAGGGCACAATTGGATGCAGGTGAAGGGAGGGTACCATGACGCGGACCTTTCACGGTCGGGGAGTATCGCCCGGCGGCGCCGCCGGTCCTGCTCACGTCATTCCGGATCTGGCTGCCTCGTCTCGAAAGGCCGCCGGCCGTCCTGACGAGTTGCGCAGCCTGGACGTCGCGGTAACGACGAGCGCGGCCGAGCTGGAACGTCTGGCGGAGGGACTGCGCGCAGACGGGCACGAAGCCGAGGCCGGCATCATGGACGCCCAGGTGCTCATGGCCGCCGATCCGGGCTTGCTGCAGGCGGCACGCGATGGGATAGAGAGCGGGCTGTCGGCGCAGGAGGCGGTCCAACGGGCCGCCGCCCACTTCCGCGCCATGTTGGAAGGCCTCGATGATCCATATCTTGCGGCGCGCGCGGCCGACGTCCAGGATGTTGCCGATCGGCTCCGGCGGCACCTCCTGGGGGAAGAGACGTTGGCGATCGAGCGTCCATCGATCCTGGTGGCCCGAGACCTCACCCCGTCGCAGACCGCCTCGCTCGACCGATCGCTCATTCAAGGAATCGCGACCGGTGTGGGCAGTGGCACCTCGCACACCGCGATCCTGGCCCGCGCGCTCGGCATTCCCGCCGTGGTCGGCCTCGGCGACCAGGTGCGGGAGATTGCGGACGGCGAGGAGTTGGCGCTGGACGGAGACCGCGGCGTTGTGATTCTACGGCCAACCGAGGCGGAGAAGCGCGCGGCGCACGCTCACCAGGCGGAGGCGACTGCCGGCAGGGCTCGATTGGGAGCGATGCGCGATCTTCCGGCCGAGACGACCGATGGTCACCGGCTGACGCTTGCGGCCAATATCGGTTCGCCGGATGACCTCCCCGGTGCTCTGCAGGCAGGCGCGGAGGGGATCGGGCTCTTCCGCACGGAGTTCCTGTTCGCAGGCAGAACCGAGCCTCCCACCGAAGACGAACAGGTCGCGGCCTATAGTGCGGTCCTTCGGGAGATGAGTCCGCGCACGGTGGTGATCCGCACGCTGGATGTCGGAGGAGACAAGCCGCTGCCGTATTTACCCATGGGCACCGAGATGAACCCATTTCTGGGAGAGCGCGGCGTTCGCTATACGCTGGCCCACACGGACCTGCTGCGCACTCAGCTTCGGGCGCTCTTGCGTGCCTCCCGCGCGGGGAAGCCGGCGATCATGCTGCCAATGGTGTCCGATCTGGGCGAGGTCGCGGCCGTGCGGGAGATGCTGGATGGGCTGCAGCCGGAGGTTGGCGGGGAGGCGCCGTTGGGCGTTATGGTCGAGATCCCGGGCACGGCGGTGCTGGCCGAGACCTTCGCCCGTCACGTCGCCTTCCTGAGCGCGGGCACCAACGACCTGGTTCAGTACGGCCTGGCGGTAGACCGCACCAATGAGCACGTGGCCCATCTGGACCGGCCGCTTCATCCCGGCATCCTTCGCCTGCTGGAGATGACCGCGGAAGGCGCGCACGCGCACGGAAAGTGGGCCGGCGTGTGCGGCGAGATGGCGGGCGACCTTCTTGCCGTTCCCCTCCTGGTCGGGCTCGGCTTCGACGAGCTGAGCATGACGCCGTCGCGGATTCCGGCAGTGAAGGGACTGATCCGGCGGCTGAGCCTCCATGGGTGCAGGAAGCTGGCCGAGCAGGCGCTGGTTCGCGAAACGGCTGAAGAAGTTGAGGACCTGGTAAGGGATGCGGTTTCAGGATGACGGTGAGGATAGGCGGCCCTCGATGAGCTCCCGGAGTGCGTGGAGGGCGTCGGAGGCATCGTCGCCCTCGGCGGTTAGCTCGATCCGGCTTCCCTGATCAATCCCCGCGGTGAGGACTTCCATGATGCTCCTGGCGTTGACGGGACGGCTTCCTGCCTTGCTGAGATTGCGCAGCCGGATGTCGGACTGGAAGCGGGCAGCCGTTTGGACGAAGAGCGCCGCCGGGCGCGCGTGCAGTCCGTGTTCATTCGTGACCTGAACCTCGATCTGTTCGGTACTCACCTATCGCTCCACCTTGGGCATGCTGCCGGCGCGGACGGCTGCGGCCTCCACGTTGAGGAGGGAGGCGCCGATAGACGCCTCCACGGTTGCGACGACCGCGCCCTCGACCAGCGGGGCGTTGCTGATGAGGACATGTTCCTGCCGCTCCGGCGGCAGGGATTCGACGGCTACCTCCGCACTCAGCACGGCACTGCCCAGATCGACCAGGATCAGCACTCCGTCATCGCCATAGACCCGGTTGATCGCCGCCTCGATCTGCACGGCATTGGTGCCGAGAGTATCGTCGGGCCCCCCTCCCGTGGCTGCGATCTTCACCTCTGCCCCGGCCATCTGTCCGGCCAGCTCCTTGACCCCGTCGGCGAGCCGGGCGCTGTGCGACACGACCACGATCCCCACCGCCACTGCATTACCCCTGGGGAGCGGCCTGCTCGGCGCCCACCGGGACTGGAGGCTGCGTGCCCAGTCCGTATCCGGCGGCGAGGTCCCGGTAGCGCCGGATCTGGCTCTCGACCCAGCCGGCATCCTGTCCGGCCTTCTCAGCCATCAAGCGCGCCACCCCAGGCGCGGCGTCCACCGAGGCCGTGGCATCCAGGAGGAGGGCTCGCAGGCGCCGCGAGAGGACATCGTCCAGATGTACAGGCATTTCGTGGTCGATCACGTACGCGGCCATGGCGTATGAGTAAGGAAGCCTCTCGTGCAACAGTCCTGTGTACTTTCCTTCATATTCGAAGATCTCCTGCGCCGTGGCGCCCAGTTCTCGCCAGCGTGGATCGATTGAGGAACTTCCCGAGAGCTTGAAACGGTCGGTGACGCAGGCCCGGGCGGGCAGACCGGCCACCTGAGCTGCCCGGGTGACCGTGTCCTGTGCCATGCGCCGGTAGGTGGTCCATTTGCCGCCGGTGATCGTCACCAGGCCGGAATCGCTTACCAACAGGGTGTGATCGCGGCTGAGCTGCGCCGTTGAGCCCGCGTTTCCTTTAACGAGCGGGCGCAGGCCGGCAAAGGCCGAGAGAACATCCTCCCGCCGCGGCTGCGCTGAGAGGTAGAGTGCGGCGTAGCGGAGCAGGTACTGGATTTCCTCCTCGCTCGGCACCGGCTCGATCTCCGGGCCCGACACGGCGATGTCGGTGGTGCCCACCATGGTTCTGCCTTCCCAGGGAATGATGAAGACGACTCGCCCGTCGCTGGTTTTCGGCACCAGGATGGCTGAATCGCCGGGCAGGAACGCGTGGTCGAGGATGATGTGGGTTCCCTGGCTCTGCGCCATGATGGGCGTGGCGTGGGGATCGTCCATCTGGCGGAGTCGGTCGGTAAAGATGCCAGTCGCGTTGACCACGACCCTGGCCCGAACGGTGGACTCCTTGCCGCCGATCTGGTCGAGGACGGTGGCGCCGGTCAATTTTCCGCCCTGCTTGACGAAGCCCGTCACCTCCGCGTAATTGACCACCACAGCCCCGTTGGACTGGGCGGTACGCGCCAGGGCCACCGCCAGGCGCGAGTCGTTGAACTGGCCGTCGCTGTAGGCGACGCCTCCTTTGAGGCCCTGCGTATTGAGCGTCGGGACCATGGTGACAGCGCGCTCCTTCCGCACCGGCCCGCTGGATGTCAGGTTCAAACCTCCGGCCAGCAGGTCATACAGCTTCAGGCCTGTGCCGTAATACGCGATCTGCCGGTAGCTGTAGCAGGGGATCAGGAAGCGCAGGTCGTGGACGATGTTGGGCGCGTTGCGGAGCAGCAGGCCGCGCTCATGGAGCGCCTCGCGGACCAGTTTGATGTCGCCGCGCTCCAGATAGCGGACGCCGCCGTGGATGAGCTTCGTGCTCCGCGAGCTGGTGGCCTGAGAGAAGTCGTCGGAGGTTACGAGCAGAGTTCGGTACCCTCGGGTGGTCGCGTCCAGCGCCGTTCCCAGACCGGTCGCGCCGCCGCCAATGACCAGCACGTCGTACTCGCCGCCCATCTGGTCCACTGCATCTCTGCGATTCATATCCGCCATCCCTCCGCTGTTCACTGCCGATCAACGTCGTCCTCCTCATTGTCCTCCAGGCGGGCGAGTGCGCAAACGAGGCCCCGGCACACGCCGGGGCCCCAGGCGGTTGCGCCTAGCTGCCCGAGGCTGCTCCGGCCGGCTCACGTGACGGCTGCGGCTCGACCCAGCCTTTGGCGCGCTCGACGGCCCGCTTCCAGTTGCGGTAGAGCTCCTCGCGCTTCTGCTCGTCCATATTGGGCCTGAAGGCGCGGTCGAGCGCCCATTTGCGCGCAATCTCCTCCTGGCTCTGCCAGTAGCCTGTTGCCAGTCCCGCGAGATAGGCGGCGCCGAGCGCGGTGGTCTCGGCGACCACCGGGCGCTCCACCGTGGTATTGGTGATGTCGGCTTGGAACTGCATCAGGAAGTTGTTGGCCACCATGCCACCATCTACCCGGATGTCGGCGATGTCGAGGCCGGAATCGCCGCGCATCGCTTGCAGGACGTCTCGTGACTGGTAGGCGACGGATTCCAGCGTGGCGCGAACGATCTCCGGCCGCCCCGAGCCTCGGGTCAGCCCGACGATGGTGCCGCGGGCATACTGATCCCAGTATGGCGCCCCGAGGCCGACAAACGCCGGCACCACGTACACGCCGCCGGTGTCGGAGACAGAGGTGGCGAGTTGCTCGGTTTCGGACGCGTTGCCGATGATCTTGAGCTCGTCACGCAGCCACTGCACGGCAGCGCCGGTGATAAAGATGCTGCCCTCCAGGGCATAGACGACTTCGTTGTTCAGGCCCCACGCGATGGTGGTGAGCAGGCCGGTCTTCGACTCTCGCGCATCCTTACCGGTGTTCATGAGCATGAAGTTGCCCGTGCCGTAGGTGTTCTTCACCATGCCCGGCTCGAAGCAGGCCTGCCCGAAGGTAGCCGCTTGCTGGTCACCGGCATCGCCCGCGATCTTGATGGAGCCGCCCAGGATGTTGGACGCGGTTTCGCCGTAGACGTATGACGACGGCTTGACGTCCGGAAGCATGGCGCGCGGCACTCCCAGCTGCTGGAGCAGGTCGCTGTCCCACTGCAGCGTGCGGATGTTGAAGAGCATGGTGCGGGCGGCATTGCTGTAGTCGGTGACGTGGACCTTGCCGCCGGTGAGGCGCCAGATCAGGAAGGTGTCGACCGTGCCGAAGAGCAGATCGCCATTCTCGGCCTTCTGGCGGGCACCGTCCACGTTGTTCAGAATCCAGCGGACCTTGGTGGCCGAAAAGTAGGCGTCGATGACCAGCCCCGTTTTCTCACGGACGCGCTGCTCCCAGCCTTCCCGGCGCAGTTCATCGCAGTACTCCGCGGTTCGCCGATCCTGCCAGACGATGGCGTTGTAGACCGGGTCGCCGGTGTTTTTGTCCCAGACGATGGTGGTCTCGCGCTGATTGGTAATCCCGATGGCGGCGATGTCTCCCGCCGTCAGGCTCTTGTCGCTCAGCACCTGCCTGGCGACATTGATCTGCGACGTCCAGATGTCCTCCGGATCGTGCTCGACCCATCCGGGTTTGGGGTAGTGCTGTGGGAACTCCTGATTCAGCGCCGTCACCACCCGCCCGTCGGCATTGAAAATGATGGCCCGAGAGCTTGTCGTTCCCTGATCCAGTGCCAGTATGTATTGGTCCGCCATGTGATGTGTCTCCTCTTCGTCTCTTCGTCAGCCCGCCGTTCCCTCGACGGCGGACAGTAAATCCTTGAACAGCAGATAGCTGGAAGTCGCGCCCGGGTCCTGGTGGCCGGCGCTTCGCTCTCCCAGGTAGCTGGCGCGCCCTTTCCTCGCCACCAGCGGGATCGTGGACTTCATTCCTTCCTCGGCAGCACCGGCCGCGGCCTGCAGGGCTGCCAGGAGGTCCTCACCGCTCGCTTCCGCCTCTTGAAACGCATCTACGGCGGGCGCCCAGGTGTCGAGCATGGTCTTGTCGCCAACCTCGGCCTTGCCGCGATCGACGATTCCCTTCGTGCCGGCGGCGAGCATGGCGCCGACATCAGCTTCACTCAGAGCCTCCTTCCCCGCCGCGGCAGAGGCCATGCGGAGGAAAACGGTTCCGTAGAGGGGGCCGGCGGCGCCGCCCACGGTCTTGATCAGCGTCATGCCGACGGCCTTGAGCACCCCGTCGATCGGCTTGTCGCGCTCATCCGGGAGGCTGTTCAGGACGGCCCGGAACCCGCGATCCAGATTGGTGCCGTGATCGTTGTCCCCGATGGCGCCGTCGAGCTCGGTCAGGTAGGCGCGGTTCTCTTCGACGTCACGCGCGAACGTCTCCAGCCAGGTCAGCACGACGTCCTTGGTCAGTACCATCCCGCGATCAGGCCTTCCACTTCAGCGCCGGAGTATAGACCGGCGCATCCCACAGCATCTCCATCTCGTCGTCCATGCGCAGGAGCGTGATCGAGACGCCCTGCATCTCCAGCGAGGTGATGTAGGGGCCGACCAGCGAACGGGCAATCGAGATTCCTCTGCCTTTCAGAATCTCGTGCAGTTTGTTGAACACGATGTACAGCTCGAGATAGGGTGTCCCGCCCATGCTGTTGACGAAGGCAAGAACGCGATCGCCGTTCTTGAAGGGAAGGTCGTCGAGGATGGGCTCCGCCAGCATCTCGGTGATGTCGTCGGCGCTCTGCAGCTCCATGCGCCGCCTCCCCGGCTCGCCGTGGATGCCGATCCCGATCTCCACCTCATTTGGCCCCAGCTCGAACGACGGCTTGCCCGCCGCTGGAACAGTCGCCGGTGTGAGGGCCATGCCCATGGAGCGGACGTTCTCGTTGACACGCCGGCACAGATTGGCGACGTCGTCCAGCGAATCTCCCCGCTCGGCAGCGGCGCCGCAGATCTTCTCGGCCAGCACGGTTCCCCCCACCCCGCGGCGGCCGGCGGTGTAGAGGCTGTCCTGGACCGCGACGTCGTCGTCGATGACCACGCTCTGCACCTGGATATCCTCTGCCTGCGCCATCTCGGCGGCCAGATCGAAGTTCATCACATCACCGGTATAGTTCTTGACGATGAAGAGAACGCCCTTCCCACCGTTGACGTCTTTGGCGGCGGTGTACATCTGGTCGGGGACGGGAGAGGTAAACACCTGGCCGGCGCACGCTGCGTCGAGCATTCCCTTGCCCACGAAGCCCCCGTGCATCGGTTCGTGTCCGCTGCCACCGCCGGAGACGATGCCGACCTTTCCCTGTACCGGCGCTTCCTTGCGCACCACCAGCTGATTCTCGACATCCACTCGAATCAGCTCCGGATACGCTTCCGCCATGCCCTGGAGGGCCTCTTTGACCACGTCCTCGGGATTGTTGATGAGTTTCTTCACGTCCGTCTCTCCTTTCCCCGGGATCGCAGGCACGGGCCGGAGGGAAAATCATCCGCCTCCGGCCCGAGACCGCAAGCGCGCCCGGTCGTCGGCTTAGGCGTGCTCGTCCGGCTCGCGTATGGATCTGCCGACTTCCTCGCCGGAGCCGGAGGGCGGCACGTGCCGGGCCACAAGGGCCTGGTGAATGGTGAAGTCGTATACCACGGCGCCGATGATGCCTCCCAGCAGCGGTCCGAAGATGGGGATCCAGAAGTAGGTATCCGGTCCCGGGAGCGCCAGCTTGCCGAAGCCAGCGAAGAACGCGAGTAGCCGCGGGCCAAAGTCACGCGCCGGGTTGATCGCGTAGCCGGAGTTGTATCCGAAGGACAGCCCGATGGCCACCACCAGGAACCCGATGATGAAGGGCGCCAGGTTGGCCTGCGGCGGTGAGTTGCGCACGTCCACGATGGCGAAGATGAGTCCCACCAGGAGTGCCGTGCCGATCACTTCGTCGCCGAAGGCGCCGAACATGCCCACAAAGGGCTGCTTGAAGGTGTAGAAGACCTTGGCCTCCACGATGCCCAGGCCATTGGAGCCGGCCAC
>JAICWV010000062.1 GCA_025966365.1 Chloroflexota bacterium
ATCGAAGATCGAGGGGAAAAGGGAATGCGGTTCTCCTCCGGGCTGAGGCCCTGCCCTACGTAAGCCCACTCCAGGGCGGCTGACCGGGTACCACGGCCATGACCTGTTCGTACGTTGGCAGGGCGGTCATGGCGCCGGGGGCGGTGCAGGTGATGGCGGCAGCGGCGCAGGCGAAGCGAAGGCTGTCTTCCAGGGTTGGCGCGGGAATCTCCTTGAGAGCGCAATTCTGGCGGGCCAGCTGAAAGAGGAGCGCCCCGGCGAAGGCGTCTCCGGCACCCGTGGTTTCCACGACTTCCACCGGGAACCCAGGCACCCGGCCGCCATCTCTACCGTGGCGCCAGAGGCATCCCTCGCTGCCCACGGTAATGATGACGAGGGCATCCTCGCGTCCCAGCGATTCGATCGCCTTCTCCGTATCCTCCTGGCCGGTCAGGATCACCGCCTCATCGGCGTTTACCTTCAGCACGTCGGCTGACGCGATCAACGGTTCCAGCGCGACCCGGGCGGCACCGGCCGACGGCCAGCTCGAGAGCCGGATGTTGGGATCGAGGCTGATACCGGCCCCGTGGCGACGCGCGAGATCGAGGGCATGGAGCGTGGCGCTGCGGGACGGCTCGGACAGGAGGGCCATGGAGCTGACGTGGACGAAGGAGGCGGCGGCAATTAGCTCTTCGGGGATATCGGCTAGCGAGAGGGCGGCATCGGCGTCGCGGTAGAAGACGAACTCGGGGACGTCGCCGCCGGTGGCGGCCAGCGCCAGGCTGGTTCGCCTGTCTAGCATCAGGAGACCAGCGAGATCGACACCAAAGGATTGGAGCGTGTCGCGGAGCACCGTGCCGAACGGATCGCTGCCCACCGCGCCCACGAGGGCTGAGCTGCCGCCGAGGCGGGCCACGGCACAGGCCGTATTGGCAGGAGCGCCACCCGGGACGGAGATAAAGCGATGGGCTGAGGTGAGATCCGCGGCCTCCGGGTCCACCAGATCAACCAGCGCCTCGCCTACCGTCACCACGTCGAGCGGACGCGTCATGGCCGGCACTCGGGAACAGCGATAGCGGCTACTCGGGAGACACCTCGCGGGCCTCGTCCGCCGTCAGCGGACCGCCCACCTGCTCGACCAGGTGATCGGTGGCGATCGAGAGCTGCCGCAAGACGTGCAGCGGAATAGCAATGTCGTACTGGGGCCACTTCAGGTGGATCTGCACCTCGCGCATGTCTACCTGGACAGTTACTTCGTCCGGTACCTGGATACTTTCCACGGGCCTCCCTCCACGTATTTGTGATTCTTTGCCGCCCCATGCCCGCAAGCCGCGTGCCAATGGCACGATACAATCGGGCATGGACGATCCGCAGACCTGCAGTATCTGCCATCAGCCCCTGCGGAGCATCAAGCATCCCGTGGCACACGAGCAGCATGTCTACTGGGACCGAGAGATACGGACCTGTCCGCATAATCTTCTCAGCGACGATCACTTTTCCGACCCCAGGCATGATGAGTGGCATCGCGGCGAGAGCGGATGGGTGAGACGGGAATGACCGTTCTCACGGCCTCGCCGGCCGTTGACTTCTACCATCTGGACGCGGATCTCACTTCCGAAGAGCGGGAGGTACGAGATCGAGTGCGCCTGTTTGCCCAGAGGGATCTGCTTCCCATCGCGCAGGAGTACTGGGACCGCGCCGAGATGCCGCTCGATCTGCTGTCGGGCCTGGCGCGTCTCGGCATTGTCGGCGGGAGCATTGAGGGGTACGGCTGCCCCGGGATCAGCTCCGCCGCTTACGGACTGGCGCTGCAGGAGCTCTGCCGTGCCGACAGCAGCTTCGGCACCCTCGTCGGCGTGCAGAGTAGTCTGGCCATGAACGCGATCTACTACTGCGGCACCGAGGAGCAGCGGCAGCACTGGCTCCCGCCCATGGTGCGGCTGGAGACACTCGGCGCCTTCGGACTCACCGAGCCCGAGGCGGGATCGGATGCCACCCACCTGCAGACCACGGCGGTGCGCGACGGGAATACGTACATCCTCAACGGGCACAAGCGCTGGATCGGCAACGCCACCCTCTGCGATATCTGCATTATCTGGGCCCGAACCGAGGACGGGAAGATCAACGGTTTTGTGGTGCCGCGAGAGACGCCCGGCTACCGCGCCGGGGTCATCACCGGGAAGCTGGCCAAGCGCTCCATCTGGCAGGGCACGATCGATCTCGCCGATTGCCGCATCCCGGCCGAAAACCGTCTGGCGGGGATGTCCGGGTTCGGGGGCACGGCCACGGTCCTGATGCACGCGCGACTGGGCGTGTGCTGGGAAGCGGTGGGCAGCGCCATCGCGTGTTACGAGATCGCGCTGGCGCACGCGAGGGAGCGGGAGCAGTTCGGGCGGCCGCTGGCCGGATTCCAGCTAGTGCAGCAGAAGCTGGTGCAGATGCTCAACGGCATCTCCCTGGCTCAGCTGGCCACGCTGCACGTCAGCCGGCTCCGCGATGCCGGGTCACTCACGCCCGCCATGTCCTCCATGCTCAAGATGAACAACAGCGCCATGGCGCGGGAGGTGGCGCTTCATGCCCGGGATATCCTGGGCGGAAACGGGATTCTGGGCGAGAACCAGGTGATGCGTCACCTGTGCGACCTCGAGGCGCTGTACACCTACGAGGGCACCCACGACATCAACATGCTGGTAGTAGGGCGCGAGATCACGGGCCTGTCCGCATTTACATGATGACGAGCGATTTCGTCTCTCCACGCGTCGCCGCCCTGCCTCCCTCGCCGACCATCGCCGTGGCCAAGAAGGCGGAGGAGCTGCGCCGTCAGGGTATTGATGTGGTCGACTTCGGTCCCGGTGAGCCGGATTTTGACACACCGGAGCACGCGCGCCGGGCAGCGATCGAGGCCATCGAGGCGGGGATGACCCACTACCCGCCGGGGCGCGGCCTGCCGGAGCTGCGCGAGTCCATCGCCGAGAAGCTGGAGCGCGAGAACGGGGTGCGCTACGACCCCATGGAAGTCATCGTCACGCCGGGCGCCAAGCAGGCGATTCTGGAAGCGGTCTTTGTCTCCTCGCGCCCCGGCGATGAGGTGGTCATCTTCGATCCCGGCTGGGGCTCGTATGACGCCATCGTTCGGCTGGCCGGCGCCACGCCCGTCCATGTGCAGCTGCACCCGGATTTCACGATCGACACCGGGGCGCTGCGCGATGCCCTCTCACCCCGCACCCGCTCCGTCATTGTGGGGACACCCAGCAATCCCACCGGGCACGTCCTCGGCGGAGAGGAATTGGAGATTCTGGCAGATGTGTGCACGGCCAATGATCTGCTCCTGATCTCCGACGAGATTTACGAGCGCATTAGCTACGGGGAGACGCCCATCAGCCCGGCCACCCTGGCCGGCATGCAGGAGCGGACGGTGACCGTCAACGGCTTCTCCAAGGCCTATGCCATGACCGGCTGGAGGTTGGGGTATGCCGCCGCGCCCAGAGACTTCGTCGACGCCATGCTCAAGGTGCACGAGCATTCGGTGACGGCCGCGGCCTCCTTCGTGCAGGTCGGTGGCATTGCCGCGTTGCGCGGACCGCAAGAGCCGATCCGGATGATGGTCGAGGAGTTCGCCCGGCGCCGCGAGATCGTGGTGGAGGGCCTCAATCGGCTGCCGGGCGTGTCTGTCTCCCCGCCGGACGGCGCCTTCTATGCCTTCCCGGATATCTCCGGCACCGGCTTGAGCGGGACGGAGCTTGCTTTTCGGCTGCTGGAGTGCGGCGTGGCGGTGACGCCGGGGGCCGGGTTCGGAGACGACTGGGATACGCATATCCGCCTCTCCTTTGCCACCGGGGAAGACCGCATCCGGGCCGGACTGGAGCGGATGGGAGAGATTCTCTCTCGCTGACGGGATGGATAGCGGTGCTCTCCGTCGTTTACACTGTCCCTCGATGCGTGCTTTCCTGGCGGCAGTGATGCTGTCGCTCCTCGTTGCCTCTCCCGCTTTCGCCCAGACCAAGCCCACCGCAACCCTGGCCAGGAGCTTCCCGGCGCCGCCCATCAGGGCCAGGTCCGCCGTACTGCTGGATGCGCAGACGGGGCAGGTGCTGGCGTCGAAGAACGCGCACATGCACGTCCAGATTGCCAGCACCACCAAAGTGATGACGGCGCTGCTGGCGCTGGAGCTGGGGCATCTCACCGACCGGATCAGGGTGCCGGCCGGCGCTTTCAACTTCGAGTCGGACGCGACCGTCATGGGTCTCAGGGCCGGGGAAGTCGTGACGCTGAAAGATCTGCTCTACGGCCTGCTGCTCCCGTCCGGCGCCGATGCCGCCAACGTCATCGCCATTCACTACGCAGGCAGCGAGACGAAATTCGCCGCCCTGATGAATCAGAAGGCGGCCCAGCTGGGGATGAAGGACACCCATTACGTCACGGCGCACGGGCTGGACACGCCCGGGCAGTACAGCTCGGCCTACGACCTGGCGCTTCTCGGTGCTTACGTCTCCGGGATCCCGCAGCTCATGGCCATCGCTGGAACCCGCTCCTACAACTGGGCCGGGCATATCCTCGTGAACGTCAACCACGTGCTCTTCTGGTATCCCGGCGTGGACGGGATCAAGCCGGGCTACACCTACGCGGCCGGCATCTGCCAACTGCTCGACGCGCACCGCGGCGGGCGGCATGTCATCGCCGCTATCCTGGACACGCCGGACCTGGTGATCGACGCCCGCAATCTCCTGAACTTCGGACTGCGAGACTTTACCTGGATCAAGAGCCCGCTGACCTATGACGTGCCCGGATTGACCGTGAACGGGACGGGCCGCGCCGGGCCCTATGCCTACTACGTCGGGTCGGGCCACTACATGCGCGGCAGCTTTCTGAAGCAATACTGGAACTTTTCTCGCGTCCTTCCCCTCGGCTTTCCGCGAACGGAAGCGTTGCAGGTGAACGGCCACCTGGTGCAGTACTTTCAGAACGGCGAGCTGGAGCAGATCAACGGCAAGGTGATTCGGGTGCCGCTGGGGGCGACACCGCTACCGACGCCCAGCCCAACTCCCAGTCCCACCGCCACTCCACATCCCACCTCCACGTCGACCTCCATCCCGGTGCAAAAAGAGGGAGGCAAGGGAACGCCGACACCCACGCCCATTCCTCCGGCGCCGACCCCGACCACGCGCCCGCGGCCATCGGTTGCCTCGTCCTTGACCCGCTACGTCAAGGCGCACGGTGCGCTGGGATCACCCTCACTGCCGGCATGGAAGGTCAAGGGGTACACGCTCCAGACATTCCAGTTCGGAGCGCTGGCGTACGACCCGGGAGCCAGACGCGTCTGGATGCTACCGGTGGGCGATCGGCTGCTGGCAGCACTGCATTACCTGCCCGAGCACCCCGGGAATGGCTACCCACCGGACTTCGCCCCGGCAAGTGTGTTACGGACAATCGGCTGGATGGCCGGTTAGACGCAGGTTCGGCAACTACTCGATCGGCAGCCGGATGGTGAAGGTGGATCCCTGCCCTTCGTCGCTCTGGACCTCGATCGTACCGTTGTGCTGCTCCACGATCTGGCGCACTCCAGCCAGGCCGACTCCGGTGCCGGCAGAATCGCGTGGGACGTTGGCGGCGCGGAAGAAACGATCGAATACGAACGGAAGATCGGAGGCGGGGATGCCGATCCCCTGGTCCGACACACTGATGGCAGCGACTCCCTCTTGCTGAGACAGGGTCACGGTGATGGGGCCGCCAGCCTGGCTGTACTTGACGGCGTTGGCCAGGATGTTGGTCAGCGCTCGCTCCAGGCGGGATGAGTCCCAGCGACCACAGATGCCGTCCCACGCTGTTTCCAGCCGTATCTGCCCCGGCTCCGCGGTGTCCTCGACGTGCTCGATGGCGCGCCGGGCCAGCTCCAGCAGGTCCGTCCGCTCGCGGCGCAGCTCCAGCGCCTCACCCATCTCCAGACGGGCCGTGTCCAGCAGCTCCCCGATGAGCTCGCTCATTTTGGCAACGGTACTGTCGATCCGCTCCAGATCATGGAGGCTGTTCTCGACGGTCAGGACGCCATTCTTTACCAGACGGCGCTGCAAGAGCTGGGTGAAGCCTTTGATGGAGGTCAGCGGGTTCTTGAGGTCATGCGCCGCGGCAAACACGAAGTCGCGCTGCTGTCCCTGCGCGGTGCGCTGCTCGGTGACGTCCACGAAGGTGGCCACCGCGCCTGCGACCTCGCCGCCCTCGCCGCGGAGCGGGGCGGCGTCCACGCGGACCACGGTTTCGGTGCCGTCACCACGCCGGGTGAAGGAATACTCAAAGTTGGTGACGGTCTCGCCCCCAACGGCCCGGGCGATGGGCGTTTCTTCCGGCGCAATGTTCCGGTGGGTGTCGGGGTCCCGGACCTCGTAGTCGGTGGCTTGCTGGGCCACTGGCGTCTCGGCCCCCGGCGCCTCTCCGCTGATACGCCGTCCCGTCTCATTCACCATCACAGCATGGCCGGCGGCGTCAACCACGATGATGCCGGCCGGAACGCGCTCGATAATTGCTTCGAGCGCGCGCTCGGCCGCCTCGGCCCGCGAGCGCGCCTCTCGCTCGCGGCCCAGAAGCAGTCCACGCTCCCGGTCGGCCAACTTCCGCTCGGTAATGTCCTGAGCCATGATGATGAACATCTTTGGCTGCCCATCGTCATCCCGCACCAGAGAGACGCTGTTCAGGACCCAGACCGGCTCTCCCGACTTGCGGATATATCGTTTCTCCAGAACGAATGCCGGAATTTCCGCGGCCAGCAATTTCTCCACAAGCCTGAGTTTCGCTTCCCGGTCGTCGGGATGGCAGAGCGTCAGGAAAGTATGACCGCAGACCTCATCTTCCGAGTAATCCACCAGCTCCTCGAAGGCTGCGTTGACGCGCACGTACCGGCCTTCCGGATCGGCAATGGCGATGGGCACGGCGGCATACGCGAAGGCCGCCTCGAAAAAGGAGTCCCCTTCAAATGGGCCTGGGTGCACGGGCGTGGACGTCCTACTCGTTTCCCGCTTCACCGGGCTGTCGGTGTCGTGTGCGCTCACCCGATCCTTCACCTTCTGTCGTTAGGTCCATAGTGTAGTAGAGACCGCGCGTACCACGAGGATTGTATGCGGCCTGCCTCTTGCATGCGAAAGCGTGGGGATCGCAAGGACGTGAGGATTCGGAGGGTGAGATGAAATTCAGCGACGTGAAGGGGCGGCAGGTGGTGACGCTGGATGGTGCCGACAAGATCGGCTACATCGGCAGCGCCTATATCAGCGACAACGGTGCCAACATCATCGGGTTCGAGGTTGATATGCGCGGGCTCCTTGCCGGACACCGTGTCTTCACCTGGGACCACCTCAGCTCCATCGGAGCCGATGCCGTCACGATCCCCGATGAGGAAGCCCTCCACGAGCAGACCCGGTCGGCGCTGGCCAACGCACTCTCCACCAGCGATGTCATCGGCGCCAAAGTGATGGCCGAGCGAGGAGATGACCTCGGATCGGTGGGCGACATCGAGTTCGACGACGGCAGTGGCGCCATTACCGGGTACATCCTGAGCCCCTCACTGATGGAGCGTATCGAGGGACACCGCGAGACCTTTGCTCCATCCGCCATCCAGAGCGTGAGCGCGAGCATGCTGGTGGTGGCCGACGGCGCGGTTCAGCGCGAGAGCTGAGCGTACCCGCGTACGCTCCGTGTTTTCCTCAACATTTCGCTTTCTGGGCGGCTACGCCTACACGCACCGGGACCTTCGCCTGCTCTTCGCGGCCATGTTCCTGTCGTTCCTGGGGGCGTCCATCACCTTTCCCCTGCGCCTCCTGTACGCCCAGGCGCATGGCGCGACCCCAACGGAGCTGGGAATCATGGCTGCGGCCTTTACGGGCGGGGTCCTGGTCACGCAGGTGCCGATGGGCTGGCTGGTGGACAACTGGGGACGGATGCCGGTGCTCTTTTTCGCCCTCTTTACCCATCCCGTCCTGTCATTCCTCTATATCCCGCTGCACTCCCCGGCGGAGCAGATCGTTCTGCGCTTCCTGGAGGGAGTGACTGTCGCTGCGTTTCAGCCCGCCATCAGCGCCTATATTGCCGACGTCACGCCCGAGGAGCACCGGTCGGAAGCGTACGGCGGGTATGCCGCCACCCTGAACGGAGGGCTTCTTCTCGGCCCGCTCTTCGGTGGGATTCTGGGGCAGCAGTTTGGCTTCGTGACCGCTTTTGTTGTCAACGTCGTCATCGAGCTTGCCGCCATTCCCCTGCTGCTCGGTCGGGTCCACGAGCCGCGGGTGCATGAGCAGCGTGCACACACTGGAGCTGCCTCCTGGTCCGACCTGTTTACGCTCCCGCTCCTGAGCATCTATCTGGCCTTCTTCACCCTGCAGGTGGCGTTCAACGTCCTGGGAGCTCTGTGGGCCATCTGGGTCAACGCGATGGGCGGCTCCTACACCTACATCGGAGTGACGTTCAGTCTCTTCGCCCTGCCACAGATCATCTTCGGCACTGGTGCCGGGCGGCTGGCCGACCGCTGGGGACGCGGCCGCCTGCTCCTCATCTCCGGCATCATTCCCGGACTGATCTACATCTCGTACGGCTACCTCCACAACCTGGTCCTGATCGCCGCCCTGGGTCTCCTCGAGGGGACCGTCATTATCTTCTTCCAGCCCGTCACCTCGGCTGTACTGGCGGAAGCGGCGGCTCCGCGGGCGCGTGGCCGGATTCAGGGTCTGGCCGGAGTCTTCGGCTCCATGGGCGGCGTCATCTCCTCAGCACTGGCAGTTCCGCTCTTCCACATCGATGCGCGCATCCCCTTTGGAGGAGCGGGCGTGGTTATGATCGTGGGATCGCTGATCGGCGCCGCCGGCGTGGCCTACATCAGCCGCCACCGCCAGCGCGAAGGAGAGATCGAGGAGACCGAGGTTCCAGTCTAATCTCCGTTCAGAGCGGTCTCCTGTGAGGTAGACCGCGCGAGGATCGCGCCCGTACGCAAGCCGTTTGCCCCAGCTGCTGGGGACGCCCCGGAGGCCGGCTGCGTCCATCGGGTGCGTCTGCTTGACCTCGAACCCCGCTGTGTTCAGCGCCCGGCGAACCCGCTCGGCCCCGGTGGCCGGATCGTAACCCGCCTCCGCCAGCGCCCCCGCATTGAGGTAACACTCGACTTCGGCGCCGGGCGCACACATGGCTGCCAGGCCTCCAAGTAGATTGGGATCAGCCTGAAGCAGTCCGGAGAGCAGGCTGCCCCAGGGAAAGTTGATGCTGATGTGCGAGGCTATGCCTGCCGGCTCGAGCGGCGGGGACAGCAGGTTAGCGATGATGAACAGCGTGTTGTCTGGTGCGCGGCGTGAGGCGCGGCGCAGGTTCTCACGGCAGGCATCGATACCGATGACGAAACTGCCTGGATCGCGGCGCGCACGATCCAGGACGTAGCGGCCGTCGCCCGTACCCAGGTCGAGGTGAACTGACTGGTAGGGGGTAACTCGTCGTAAGAGGGAATCGCGGTCCAGGAATCTGGACGTCTTCCCACGAAGGCACTCCATTGCTCATCTCCCGGTTGTCTCTGTCGGTTGGGGTGAAAACAGAGACCCCGGGGGCGGAGCGCGGGCTCCGCGGCAATGGGACGGTCAAGCACCGTCGAGGTCGTCAGGCGTGGGTTTCCGCCGGACGACGCAGCCCACGACAAATCGGCCGAGGTATGGACCCGGCCGATGGGCTACGAGATGGAGATTATCTGCGCCCTAACGGGGCGGACGCCGGAGCAGCGCCGCCAGGCTCTTCATGGCGCGCCTCTTTCTAGCCGGGGAAATAAATCCACCGGAGACAGCCCCATGGTAGCGACTGATGCCAAGCCACGCGCCCCCCTGACCCCATCATGCTCATGAATTCAGAGATACGTGCGTAGTTACGCCAAATTTAGCAGTTCTATGAGCCGGCCAATGTGGCCTATCTGGAGAACCGCTAAGCGCGCAGTTTGAAGCGCTGGATCTTGCCGGTGGCGGTCTTGGGTAGCTCCGGGACGAACTCGACCCAGCGGGGGTATTTGTAGGGCGCGATCCGGCCCTTCACGAACTCCTGCAGCTCACCCGCCAGCGCCTCATGCGGCTCGCCGTCTTTGAGCACCACGAAGGCTTTGGGCTTGATCAGTCCCTCGGCGTCGGCGTGGCCCACCACCGCGCATTCCAGCACCCGCGGGTGCTCGATGATGGCTGACTCGACCTCGTTCGGTGAGACCCAGATGCCGCCGACCTTGAGCATGTCGTTGGCGCGGCCAGCGTACCAGTAGTAGCCGTCCTCGTCCACGCGGTATTTGTCGCCGGTGCGAATCCATTCACCCTGGAAGGTGCGCTTGGTGGCGTCGTGCTTGTTCCAGTAATAGGCGGCGATGCTGTCCCCTTTGATCCACAGATTCCCGATCTCCCCGGTCGGGACCGGCTCACCGGCGTCGTCCACGATTCTGGCTTCGTAGCCGTCAACCAGCTGCCCGCTGGAGCCGGGCCGCGCCGCGCCCTCGCGGTTGGAGAGGAAGATGTGCAGGATCTCGGTCGAACCGATGCCGTCCAGAATCTCCACCCCGAAGCGCTCCAGCCAGCGCTGGTAGATGCTGGCCGGGAGCGGCTCGCCGGCGGAGACGGCGATGCGCACCGAGGACATATCCACCTGGGCCCCGCTTTCCGCCGCGTGCAGCATGGCGGCATAGGCCGTCGGCACGCCATAAAAGACGGTGGGGCGGTAGCGGTTGACGACGTCAAAGATCGCCTTTGGCTCCGGCCGGCCCGGATAGAGAACCGTGCTCGCGCCCACGGCGAAGGGGAAGTAGAGGGCGTTGCCCAGGCCATAGGCGAAGAAGAGTTTGGCGATGGAGAAGGTGCGGTCCGTCTCCCGAATGCGCAGGATGGGCTCCGAGTAGAGCTGCACGCAGACCAGCATGTCGTGGTGTAGGTGAACCGCGCCCAGCGAATAGCCGGTGGTGCCGGAGGTGTAGAGCCAGAAGGCGGGATCATCCTTGCTGGTCGACGCCGCCTCCAGCTCGGTGGGCTGCCCCTCCAGCATCCTCTCGAAGGATTGGTGTGTGCCCGGCTCGCCATCGACCACGACCTGGCGCAGATAGGGAAGGTCGGAGAGGATGGGCTCGACGGCGGGAAGGAGTGCCTCGCTGACGATCAGAACCTTGGCGCGGGTGTCGTTGAGGACGGTGCGATAGTCGTCGGTGGTGAGGTTGGTGTTGAGCGGGACCGGGACAGACCCGATCTTTATAGCGCCGAAAAAGCTGTAGACGAAGGCTGGGGAGTCGAGTAGGAGCAGGACGACCCGGTTCTCCACCTCTACCCCCAGATCGAGCAGGGCGTGGCCGGTGGCATTGACCTTCTCGGCTACTTCCCGATAGGTGATCTCCTGGTCCTGATAGAGGACGGCAGTGTTGTTCCCGTGGCCTTCCCGGATATTGCGATCGACGAAGTACTCGGCGGCATTGAAGCGCTCCGGAATGACCACCTCGGGCACGGCACACCTCCTCGAACTCACGCTTGAGGACAGTGTAGCGCCGCTATGCCTGCTCTTCGTCCAGAGCCCTCAAAACCCGTGCAACGCTCTCGCCACTGAGTCTCGTCCGCCAGGTGTACACCTCGCGGAGTTTGACCGGTCGAGACTTCTATTCGGTCCCTGGGATCGCGGGTGCGCGTGCGGGGAGGTCGCGATGCAATCGCCCCTACAACGGGAGTAGGCGGAGCTGGGTGGGGAGGGGCGGGGAGGCGCGCTCGATTTTGATCTCGGGGATGCGGTCCTGGAGACCGTGTTTTGCTTTCAGGGTTCGAACGCGCTCTTTGACTCGGTCGGCATAGTGGGCCGGCGGGGAGTTATAGCGATAGAGCCGCTGGTAGTCGTGCGCCAGGTGAGGGTGAGCACGCTCCAGCCAGGGCAGATAGTACTCGGAAATGCCCGGCCCAAGGCGCAGCGGCTGGCTAAAGATGAACTCGGCACCGGCTTCGGCAGCGGCTGCGATCACCGCCTCCAGGTGCTCCTCGTCGTCGGTCAGCCCCGGCAGGACCGGGGAGAGGAAGACCCCGGCGTGAATGCCGTGCTCACGGAGAGTGGTCAGCGCCTCCAGCCGTTTCCGCGGCTTTGACGTGGTCGGCTCGATCTCTTTCCAGAGCGTCTCGTCCATGGTGGTCACCGTGAAGTGCACCGTCACCGGGACGTGCCGCGCCAGGTCGCTCAGGAGGTCGAGATCGCGGAGCACCATGGGGGACTTGGTGGTGATGCTGACCGGATTGCGGGCGTCGCGGAAGGCCTCCAGGATGCCGCGTGTAATCCGATAGCGCGACTCAGCCTGTTGGTAGGGATCGGTGGCGGTCCCGATGACCACGTTCTCGCCCCGCCAGGTTTTGCGGCTCAGCTCCTTGCGAGCCACCTCCGGCGCGTTGACCTTGGCCAGGATGATCTCCTGGAAGCCGGCCTTCGCATCCAGACCCAGATACTCATGGGTGGGGCGGGCGTAGCAATAGACGCAGGCGTGGCGACAGCCGCGATAGGGGTTGAGGCTCCAGGAGAAGGGCATCCCCCTGACCGCGTTCATCGCACTCTTGCAGTGAATCTCGTGGACGGTAAAGCGAGCCATCCCGCACCTCAGCCGTTCATTATAGAACGCATGCCCTACTTCACCTGCCGGCCTTACGCCAAAAATAGGGCCGGCACCCAATATACGAACCGGCGCCCAACCCGTGAGAATAGGGCGACC
This sequence comes from Chloroflexota bacterium, assembly GCA_025966365.1. GTDB lineage: Bacteria > Chloroflexota > UBA5177 > UBA5177 > UBA5177 > JAICWV01. The sequence continues at coordinate 12,689 of JAICWV010000062.1, forward strand.
CGGTGCTCCTTGGCCCCGGGTCACACAACCTAGAAGGAACTGTCCGGCTTCCCCGCCGGGCCGCTTCCGGTACGCTGGCACCGACCGTCCCCTCGTGGGGCGGTCGGTGTCATTTCGGGGACTGTATTATGATCGGGCCAGAGGTGGGTGGGGCCTATGAGCGTGCAGCAGCGCACTCGCATTGTCGCCAGAACCCCGCGCCCGGACCGGCTCCGGGCGGTAGAGGAAGCGCTTCGCAAGAGCGAGGAGCGCTATCAGGACCTGGTGGAGTCCGCCAACGACGTGGTGCTGGCCGTGGACCTGCAGGGCGGCTTCACCGAGTTCAACCGCGCGGGCGAGCAGCTGAGTGGGTACACTCGCGACGAGCTCCGGCAGATGACGATGCGCGATGTCTTGACTCCGGAGAGCTACGCGCGTGCCATGCGGATGATCCAGCAGAAGCTGGCGAACAACGGGCCCACGCGCTACGAGTTGGAGCTGATCAAGCGAGACGGCACGATCGTCCCGCTTGAGGTCAATACCAAGCTCATCTTCCACGACGGCCGGCCCGTGGGCGTCACCGCCATCGCGCGGGATATCACGGAGCGGCGCCGGGCCGAGGCCGAGCTCCACGCGCGCGAAGAGAAGCAGGCGGCTGTGGCTGATCTGGGGCAGAGTGCTCTGGAGACTGCCGATCTTGACGCGCTCTTTGCCGACGCCACCCACTGGGTCGCCAGGACGCTGGGCATCGAGTACGGCTCGATCCTGGAGCTATCGGAGGATGGAAATGTCCTGCGGTCGCGGGCCGGTATCGGCTGGCGGCCGGGGATCGTCGGCCGGGAGGGGGTTGGGTCCGGATCGCAGTCGCAGGCCGGCTACGCGCTGCTCGCCAGCGAGCCCGTAGTCTGCGAGGACCTATCGCAGGAGCGTCGGTTTTCAGTTCCCAGGGTCCTTCGCGATCACGGCGTCGTCGCCGGGGTCAGTGTGATCATCCACGGCCGTGACCGTCCCTTCGGTGTCCTGAGCGTGTTTTCGGCCGAGAGGCATCCGTTCAAGCAGGACGATATCCACTTCTTGCAGTCCGTCGCCAATGTCCTGGCTGCCGCCGTCGCACGCAAGCGGCTGGAGGACGAGCGCGCGCAGCACGACAAGGAACTGGCGGCGCGAGTGCTGCAGGCGCAGGAAGACGAGCGCAAGCGCATCGCGCGGGAGCTACATGACGAAACCGCCCAGACGCTTTCCATCCTCCTCACCAATCTCGATCTCCTGGAGCGACACATTCCGGCCGGCGACCCCCACGTGGCCGGTGGCTTCGAGCGCGTGATGGCGCTGGCAAAGCGCGCCCTCGACGAAACCCGCGCCCTCTCCCACGATCTGCGTCCGGCGATCCTGGACGATGCCGGGCTGGTTGCCGCCATCGAGTGGATTGCACGGGAGTACGAGCGCAGCTATGGCGGAACTGTGCGCGTGATATCGGAGATGGACCCACCCGAGCTGCTCTCGCCCGAGCAGGAGGTCGCGATCCTGCGTATCGCTCAGGAGGCGCTGACCAACGCCGGCAAACACACGCGAGCGGTGCACGTCCAGGTGGCGCTGACGATAGACCGGGGGCGGGTGATCCTGACGGTCAGGGACGACGGCCGGGGCTTTAATCCCCGTGAGGTGCCCGGGCCTTCACGAGGGGGACGTTTGGGCCTCTATGGCATGAACGAGCGCGCCTCGCTCCTGGGAGGTGCGTTGCGAATCAAGAGCAGACCGGGCAAGGGCACCGAGGTGCGCCTGGATCTGCCCATCGCGACGGGGCGTCCCGTTGCCGTGCGGGAGGGATGATGGTTGCACAGGTAGTCATCGCCGACGATCACGCCATCGTACGCGAGGGCCTCAAGCTGGTCCTTTCGGCCGAGCCGAATATCGAAGTTGTGGGCGAGGCGGAGGATGGACGCGAGGCGCTGGATATGGTGGAAAAGCTGCGGCCGAGCGTGGTGGTGATGGACATCGCCATGCCCAATCTGAACGGGCTCGAGGCCACACGCCAGATTCGCCGCCGCTTCCCCGAGACGCAGGTGGTGATCCTGACCATGCACGAGGACCGGCTCTACTCTCTGCAGATCGCCAAGGCGGGGGCGGCGGGCTGCGTCCTCAAGCGCTCCATGGGCAAGGAGCTGGTCACGGCCATCGAGGCCGCATCCCTGGGGCAGTCCTACTTCTCCCCCTCCATCGCCGCCACCGTCCTGGAGGACTACCGTCGCCTGGCCAGCCGGCCCGAAGACGAGGTGGTGCCGCTAACAGAGCGCGAGCGCGAGGTGCTTCAGCTCATCGCGGAAGGGCGGACCAACCGCGAGATTGCCGACATGCTCACGGTCTCCATCAAGACCGTGCAGGCGCATCGCGCCCACATCATGGAGAAGCTGAACGTCCACGACAAGACCGCGCTGGTCAAGTACGCGATCCGGATGGGGCTGATCAACGCCGAGTAGCGAACCCTCATCCACCTGGCCCCCTTCTCCCACGCGTGGGCGAAGGGGGAACTGATGTCCATTACCACCTCCCCCTCTCCCGCAGAGCGGGAGAGGGGGCCGGGGGGTGAGGGTGATCGGTTTAGGGCTAAAATGTAAGCCTATGGAAACCGCGCCGCATCCGCATATCCGACCGGTCGTCGCCGGGCTCATGCTCTCGATGTTCTTGGTGGCGCTCGATGGAACCATCGTGTCCACCGCCATGCCCACCATTGCCGGGGAGCTGAAGGGCTTCTCGCTCTACGCCTGGGTGCCGTCCATCTATCTGCTGACGCAGTCCGTCTCCACCCCCATCTACGGCAAGCTAGCCGACCTTTACGGCCGCAAGCTGATTCTCTTCATCGGGATCGGCCTGTTCTTGCTCGGCTCGGTCCTGTCCGGCGCCGCCAACAGCATGATGCTGCTCATCATCTTCCGCGCCATCCAGGGACTTGGGGCCGGGGCTGTCTTCCCCACCACCGTCACCATCATCGGGGACCTGTTCAGTCTGGAGCAGCGAGCCCGGATGCAGGGGCTATTCAGCAGCGTCTGGGGTATCTCTTCGGTCCTGGGCCCACTGGTGGGTGGGACGCTGGTGGACAACATCGGCTGGCGCTGGATCTTCTATCTCAATATCCCCTTCGGGCTGATCGCCGTGGCCATGATTGCCATCTACTTCAAGGAGCGGTCCGTCCACCGAGAGCACAGCCTGGACATCGCGGGTGCGACGCTGCTCACGGTTTCCCTCTGTGCCATGCTGCTCTTCCTGATCGAGGGCGGCGCCTCCTGGCCCTGGGTGTCGGCGCAGTCGGCCGTGCTGCTGATCGTGGCGGTTGCCGGCATGGGGCTCTTTTTCCGGCAGGAGCTGCATGCGCCCGAGCCCGTCTTGCCGCTCAGTCTCTTCCGGTCAAGGATTATTCTCGTGTCCACCGTGGGCACCTTCTTTGCGGGCATCGTCATCATCTCGATCAGCTTCGAGCTACCGCTCTACGTCCAGGGGGTGCTGGGTCAGGATGCGGTTCACGCCGGCATCGCCCTGGCTCCGATGTCGATCGGCTGGCCGCTGGCCGCCTCGCAGTCGGGCAAGCTTGCCATCCGCTACGGCTATCGCGTGGTGTCGGTCGTGGGATTTGTTCTGCAGGTGATTGGCCTGGCGTTGCTACTCACGCTGAGCGTCTCAACCTCCTTCGTCTTCGCCACCTCGCTCAGCTTCCTGGTTGGCGTGGGGCTGGGTGTGAGCACGACCCCCATGACCATTGCCGTGCAGAGCGCCGTCGCCTGGGCACGGCGCGGTGTCGCCACCGGCACGAGCATGTTCATGCGGAGCTTCGGGCAGGTGGTAGGTCTGGCGGTGATGGGCTCGATCATCAACAATGTGGCCGGCTCCATCCGAACCAGCTCCGCCACCAACCAGACCCTCTCCATGCACGGTCATACGCTCCCGCCCGCTGTCCTGGCACACATTCACGCCGTGCTCCTCGACGGCATCCACGATGCCTTCATCGCCGCGCTGGTCGGCGGCGCCATCGGCCTGGTCGTGGTAGCATTCCTTCCCGGCGGCAGCGCCAGGGAGCACGAGGTCCGTGAGGAAGAGGAAGCAGTGCCGGCTCCTCGCCAGGAGGCCGTGGAGGCGTAGCATTCTCCCCTTGCAGCGCCGTCCGGCGACCCGTAGAGTGGGAGAGGCGTTCATGGGCGGGAGGTCGGCATGCCGCTACTTCGACCATCAGAGCAGGCGCAGGCGCTTCGTGGCATTCCCCTCTTTAGCGATCTCAGCAGGTCTGATCTGGAAGAAGTGGCGGGGATGTCCTACTGGGTGACCAGGGATCCGGGACTGGTCATCATCGAGCAGGGGGAGATCGGCAGGGACCTCTACCTGCTCGTCGAGGGAACCGCTCGGGTCGAGCGGGATGGGGTGGTCATCGGGGACGTTGGCAAGAGCAGTGTGATCGGGGAGATGGCTCTGATCGACAACTACCCGCGTAGCGCCACCATCTTCGCCCAAACACAGTGCGAGCTCCTGGCCATTCCCCACGACCAGTTCTGGAGCTTTGTGGATCGCGTTCCCTCGGTGCAGCGAACGCTGCTCGTGACCCTTTCCAGGCGCGTTCGCGACCTGGAGCAGGCGCCGACCGCGTAGCGAGATTCCCGGGCTTCATGCTCCCGGACTTCGCCAGAACCGACAGGCGAACCGGCGAGTATGGCCAGCCGGACAAGCACAGTGCGGTTCGAACGCGTCCGACACGCCTCCTCATCCGAGCAGTCCCGCCCTTGCAGCCGGAACCTCTGCGGTTCAGGTTGATTTGCACCGAATGGGGAGAGGAGCCGGGATATGCTCCTGTCCTCGATCATTTCGGGGAGCCCCGCACGCATCGTCCGGCTGAACGCCGGACGCGCATGCTACCCAGAAAGCGGGCTAAAGCCCTCGGCTACGTTCCGTGCGTGGCCACGGAGAAATACGGTGGTGGAAGAGACGGTGGCGGACTACGCGGTAGCCGAGGGCTTTAGCCCGCATTCCGCCTCCCATGCCCCTTCCCCCCTCGATCCTCAACCACTCCATCAAGATACCCAGACGATCGTAGGGGCTAATTCTCACCGGAACGCAGACATTCCGGCTAGTTCTGAGGATCGCTCGGATGATGCGACACGCAGGACGCCGGATCCACTGATGGACTGGTGCGAGGGGCGCAACCTTGCAGGCATAGACATTTCACTGGGCCGCTGAGGCTTGACACTGCCCTCAATCCTTCCCATAATTCCTCCGACGGTGCGAATAGCAGGAGGGAAGGGGATCCATGGTGCGGCGATGTATGCGCGTGGGCGCTCAAACGACGGCGTTGGTCCTGGCGTTGGCTGTTGCCGGCGGATTGATATTGATGGGGAGCGGCACGGTCGGTGCGCAGTCAACCCCCGGCCGGCTTACCTCCTTCAACACGCCGTCCGGCAATATCGGCTGTATTGCCTTCGGCCACTACCTCCGCTGCGACATCAGCAAGAAGGACTGGCGGGCGCCGCGGCCGAAGTCGCCGTGCCGGCTGGTGCGGGGAGACTCGTTGACGATGACAGGAACCGGTCGTCCTGTCTGGACCTGCCACGGAGACACGGCGCTGGCGCCGCGCGGCTCGCGCCGGGCTCTGGCCTACGGGTCGCGATGGCATTGGGGACCGTTTACCTGCGCCTCCAGGATAGCCGGGCTCACCTGCACCAACCGCAAGGGCCACGGATTCTTCCTCAGCCGGCAATCGTATCGACTGTTTTAGACGTGCGGTAGCCGGATGGAGGTCCATCCCTACAACGACTTTTCTGAGGCGTACGCTGCCTACACTGCTCGACGCGAAGAGGGTGGAATCGAGGGCGATCCCATTCTCCTCGACCTGCTCGCACTTCTCGGCGACATCGAGGGTAGTCTGGTGCTCGACGCCGGATGCGGCGACGGCTACCTATCCCGCGTGCTGGCGGCGCGGGGAGCACGCGTCGTTGGGATGGACATGGGCCC
>JAICWV010000035.1 GCA_025966365.1 Chloroflexota bacterium
GGGATCGGGAACATCACCGTCTCGGCGGTGGTCGTCTCCGACTACCCGGTGATCGAAGCCACCACCATCATGGTTGCGGTCTCGGTGGTCGTCATTAACTTCCTCACCGATGTCTTCTATGCCATGATCGATCCACGGGTCAGGCTCTAGGAGGGCGAGATGGCACAACGACGCGAGGAGCTTCCAAGCCAGAGCCTCAGGCGAGCGGGTCAAGAGGCTGATCTCGGGGCTCTTACTCCTGCGGAGGAAGAAGCCGAACAGATAGCGAAGACGCGGATCAGTTCGCCGGGCCGCGATGCCTGGCGCCGCTTCCGCAAGAATTGGGCGGCCATGGCTGCGCTGGTCACGGTCTTGATCGCCTTCTTCGTGGCGATCTTTGCGCCTTTCCTGCACACCACGAATACCGCCACCATGGACTTCCTGTCCCTCAACCAGGCACCGAGCGGGGCACACTGGTTTGGAACGGACAATATCGGGCGAGATCTGTACTCACGCGACCTCTACGGCCTGCGCCCGCCCCTGTTGATCTCCTTTATTGGCACGTCGATCACCGTGGTTCTGGGGACCTTGATCGGGCTCGTCGCCGGATATTTCGGTGGCATGGTGGACAACATTCTGGCGCGCGTTACCGACGTCATGTTCGCCTTCCCCGGATTCATCCTGGCCCTGATCCTGGCATCGTTCTATGGCAGTGCATTCAACTTTATGGGCGGCGCCGGCCAGGCATTGATTCTTGTGATCGTGTTTGCCATCGTCGGCTGGCCCGGGTTGATGCGATTTGTTCGCTCCCTCTCCCTGAGCATGCGCGAGCAGCAATTCGTGGAGGCGGCACGAACGGTTGGATCTTCGCACTGGAAGATCATTAGCCGGCACCTTCTGCCCAATATGTGGGGCCTGATTCTGGTTCAGGCCAGCTTCGCCATCGTGGGTTTCATCTATACCGAAGCGATTCTCTCCCTCTTCGGCCTGGGCGTGAAGGAGCCGAATCCCGACCTTGGAAAGCTCTTGATCGATGGGACGGCAGAGATGGGCTTCAACGATGCCGCCTGGGTCTTCCCCAGCCTCTTCCTGACCATCCTGATTCTGGCATTTACCTTCCTTGGCGACGGCATCCGGGATGCCGTGGACCCGCGCTCGCGGGGGTAACCTCAGGACTGGTGTGAGGCCCGGCGTGTCCGTCGGGATACGGCGGGTGGCACATATCGAAGACGGCAGGAACCTGGCGATTCGGCGGGCAGCTATTGTCGGCGCCGGACCGGCCGGTGTTATCGCCTTCGCCGCTCTGCGGTATCGGGGGCTGAGCTCGGCCGATGTCGCCGTGTACGATGACCGCCCGGCGCTCTCCGCCTGGACCGAGCGCACCGAGGCAATTCGCCAGACAGAAATGCGCTCCGAGTCGGACGGGCATATGTTTCCTACCGACTACCCGGGTTTCGCGCTGCTTGACAGCCTGCGGGGTCGAACCCTGATGCCGCTGATTCGCTCCGCGGTCAATGGCTATCATCCGTCCCGGCAGGACATCCAGCGGCACGGGCTGGCGATCGCCGAACACTATGAGTTGAGCACCAGCCTGGAGGCAGCCCGCGTGGACCGCCTGACGTTCGTGTCTGATCCCGAGCCCCACGCGGTCCTCCTCGATATGTCCGGAGACGTGGTCGGGCGCGCACGCCACGTCCTATTGAGCGTGGGCCACGGCCGGCTTCGCTGGCCCGACGCGCTTTCCGATCCAGGCGCGCGGGAGCAGTTCGGCGACGTGGTGTGCCACGCCTACCAGCCCAAGTCGTACGCCGATCGTGTCTACCTGGTCGTGGGCAGCGGGATGGCTGCTGCCGCCGAGTGGACCAACATCCTGGAAGCCGGAGGCCGGGTTATTTCCCTGCGCCGTAACCCGGAGGTCGTCGTGCAGCCGCTTTCCGCGCCGCGATGTTATTTTGGCGGCCCGCTCCTCGACCGATTTCATCAGCTGGACCGGATGGAGCGTGCCTCCTTGCTACGGCGCACGGCACGTGGAAGCTATCCGTCGAGCAGCGGCCGCGAGCACCTGCTGGAGGCAGCAATAGAAGACGGACGGATGGAACGTCGCGTCGGAACTCTCACCGACCTGACGCAGCGGGATGGAGCTCTCGAGGCAACCATCGAGGGGCCGGGCGGAGACGGTCGGTGCCGGATAGACGTGGTCATCGCGGCCACCGGGTTCCAGTCGGGCTGGACGGCGCACCCCGTACTGCGCGATCTGTTATCGACGTTCGGGGTCGAAACGGACGGGGAGTTTGCCGTCCTGAACGACGACTGCACGGTGCCGTTGCCGGCAAATATCGGTGCCACGGTTACGCTGTCCGGTCCGGCAGCGCGGTGGGTCTTTCCGCCGGCCGACTCCTTTGCGGGAATGAAGTATGTGGCCCGACGGTTCGCAAACACCGTCTTCGGTACCAGGGCGGGGCTCGCTCCCGGTCCGGTCGCGTGGTGGCGCCTGGTTCGCGCGGGGACGCCGGGGAGGTCGGCGCCCATGGAAACGGAGAGCGCCATATGTGCTTCTCCCTAGCCGGCCGCCTCGAAACGCGTCTGGCATCCTTGCTGGCGCCGGTTGCCCTCGCTCTGCTGGTACTGGCGCTCAAGGGTGACCCGCGATACCTCACCATGGTGCTGGTCATGGCACTTGTCGGCGTGGATCTGGACACCTTCCTCTACCGCTGGATATTCGGCTACCAACCACGCTGGACCATCTATGTCCTGGGCATGTTCGAGTTCGCCGTCACTTTCGGCGCCATTCGGTGGCTTGACGGCACCCTTGCCATTCCCGACATCGTCACGTTCTACGTAGCGGCCTGGGTCCTGGGACAGCTGACGGTCAACGCGTTGCTCCCGGCCATCGATCTCTCCTGGAGCGAGCATGGGGGAGAGGTATGGCGGCGGGCGACCCGCGAAATCGTTCCCGGTCCCGTAATGCGCGCGTGGGACGCACTACGACTGACGAGCGCGGATTCACTGACTGTCCTCGCGCTGCTGGTGTTGCTGGCCCTGGACCTGACCATGCTGCCTTCTTCGTTGCGGCCCATCCAGGTGGCGGTTGCCGTCGCAGGAGCGGTCGCCGCCGCGATCGTGGCGCGGCGCCTGGCACCTGAGCGCGCCCCGGGAATCGCCCCGGCACTGGCCGCGGGTCTGGTTCTGAGTCTGCTCCTGCGCGGCGCCCCGGCTCCGGTCTTCCTGGCTGCCGGAGTCGCAGCGGTTCTCTGCAGTACCTCGATTCGGCTGGGAGGCAAACCGGCGCTGAACGGAACCGCCTGTGCCTTCGTCCTGGCGCTGCTGTTGGGGAGCAACGCCTATACCGGGGATGGAGAGTGGGGAAACTCTCTGCTCCTGCCGCTGCTCATGGTCAATGTGGTTCTGCTCCTGGCGGTGCGCCGCGGCAGACTTCCGCTGGCGATCGCATTTCTGGCCGTGGTGTTCGGCCACAGCGTGGCCGGAGGAGTGGGTCAGCAGGAGGCTATGGCGGTTTTGCTGCCGCGGCTCCTTTCTCTTCCGCTCCTATTCTTCGCCGCCTTCCTGCTTATTGACCCGGCAACAACACCATCCAGGCTGCTGGTGCAGGTGACGGCCGGCATCGGCGTGGCCGCGATTGGGCTCGCACTGAGTCCCGTTGGGCTTCACTTCGTGGTGGCTCTCCTGGTGATGAACTACCTCTGGGGGCTCCTGCGATTGCTTCCGCGGGCGCGTGGCGTGGCGCGGCAACCGGAGTTCGGACAAACTCCCGCTGTGTCCCGGCGCGCCTTCCTGGCGGGGGCTTCAGTAGCTGCGGGTGGACTTCTTATCGGTGGCGCCATGCGGCGTCTGACACAACTGGATCCGGCAGCACTCTCGCTCCCCGCCGACGCCGCTCTGGCGGGCGGCCAGGCGATCCCTCGATTCGAGGACGTGGCACAGCAAGCCGGAATCGTGCTCCGGCACACGGGTGACCCACGTGAAGGCAGCCCTGCCGTCGGCACCGGGGTGGCCTGGGGAGACTTTGACGGCGATGGGCGCCTGGACCTGTACGTCACCGACCATATGGGCCCCTGCCATCTCTATCGCAGCAACGGGGACGGCACCTTCACCGACGTGGCGGAGAGCGCCGGGGTGGCCCATCCCGGGATGCACGCCACCTCCGCCACCTTTGTCGACTTCGACAATGATGGTCGACCGGACCTGTACGTGGGTGTGGCCCATGGCCCCAATCGGCTTTTCCGCAACAACGGGGACGGCACCTTTGCCGATGTGACGGAGCGGTCGGGTCTGGGCGACGAGGGCCGGACGATGTCCACCGCCTGGTCCGACTATGACGGCGACGGCTACCTGGATGTCTTCGTCGCCAACTATCCGGACGAGCCGGTCACCTTTGACGCGCACAGCACCCCTCAGATGAACACGCGCACGGTGATGCAGCTACCACATCCGACAAACCATCTCTTCCACAACAACGGTGACGGGACCTTTACCGATGTCTCGCATCTCCTGGACATTTCGGCGACGTGGGGGTTCGGCTTTTCGGCGGTGTGGTTTGACTACAATCGCGACGGCCGCCCCGACCTCTACGCGGTCTACGACTTCGGCAATATTCGCCAGCCGAATACGCTCTGGCGCAACGACGGTCCGGGCCCCGACGGCTGGCGGTTCACGCAGGTACAGCATCGAATGGGCGTGGACACGCGCGCCAATCCCATGGGAGTGGCCAGCGGTGACTATGACAACGACGGCTGGCTGGATCTCGCCGTTACCGACATCGGACCCAATTACCTGTATCGCAACACCGGGGGACAGAGATTTCGGGAAGTGGCGCAGGGGGCACGTGTGGCGCATGCCACCAACGATGTCAACAATATGCTCGATCCATCCATGACCTGGGGGGTTAGCTTCGCCGACTTCAACAACGACGGCTGGCTCGACCTGTATCTCGTAGCCGGGGCCATGGACTATCAAAACGTGCCGCAACCTAACGCCCTGTACATGAACGACCACACCGGTCGATTCATCGATGTGTCGGATGCGTCCGGCGCCAATGACCCGGGCCAGGGGCGGAGCGTGGCGGTCGGTGATTTCGACGGCGACGGCTATCTCGATATGATCGTCGCCAACTACGGTCAGCCTCCGCTCCTGTACCGCAACCTCTCGCGCGGTCTCGGCAACCGCTGGCTACGCCTGGAGCTGGAAGGGACGCAGAGCAATCGGGACGCGGTAGGTGCCCGTGTGACAGTGCATGCCCGCGGCCTGCGCCCGCAGGTGCGAGAGGTGCAGATCGGTCAGGGCCTCGGCTCCTGCAACGAGCGGGCACTTCACTTTGGCCTTGGCAGTGTGAGTCGGGTGGACCGGGTAGAGATTCACTGGCCCAGCGGCCGCCGACAGGTCCTGCACGCGGTTGATTCCAACCAGACGTTGCATATCGCCGAGCCGGGACGTTCTAGATGGAAGTAGCCTCTGCGCTTTGCCGGTCATTGACGGGCAGCGTATGCTGTGTATCAAGGTCGCCGGGGCGGCCGCAGTTCGATGGAGGAGGAAAGACGTGATCCGATCGCGCCGATGGCTGCATGGGAGCATAGCCGCTCTGCTTGCAGTCGGGTTTCTCGCATGGTCCAATATGCCCACCTCAGCCCAGCCCGCCAAGAAGGGCCTGGTCACGCTGCGGATGGGATACCTGGAAAACATCTCCCAATGGGTACCCACGCTCGATCCCGCGGACGTGACCGACACAACGGGGAGTATTGCGACGCATCTCATGTACGAGGGCCTGGTCGGCCTGAAAGTGGTCAACGGCAAACCAACTGTGTATCCGCAGCTGGCAGCCAAGCTGCCGACTCTGAGCAGGGACGGCAAGACCTACACCTTCACCCTCCGCCGGAGCCTGAAGTTCTCCAACGGAGATCCACTCACCGCCGCGGACGTCGTCTGGTCGATTCGCCGGGCCCTGGCAGCTTCGGCCAAATCGCCTGTGGCGTCCTATGACAACCTGATCCAGGGCTTTGACGCCTACAACACCGGTAAGTCCAAGTCGCTGGGCGTTCGCGCAGCGGGTAACAACGTGATCATCAAGATCCAGAAGCGTGCTTCGTACTTCCTGACCGCCTTCACCTACAACATCAACCTGGTGCTGGATAAGAAGGTGCTGCAGGGCAAGCCCGCGGATGACACCGGGACCTACCTGACCCAGACCTGCAAAGCCGCTGTCACCTCCGGGCCCTTCAAGCCCGTCTGCAACAGCAGCGCCACCAGGGACGTCACCTCGTTCTACCGGAGCGGCAGCTCGCCCACGCTGACCCTGGTTCCCAACACGCGTTACCACGGACGCATCTCGAACTTGAAGCTCGTCCTGCCGATCCTCGACAGCTCCCAGACCGCATATGCGGACTTCCAGTCTGGAAATCTGGACATGGCTTCAGCTGTGCCGTCGTCCGATCTGGCACAGTGGCGAGGGAAGAAGGGCGCCTACCTGTACCCGATCTCCGGCATCGAATACCTGGCTCCCAACATCCAGGAAAAGCCGTTTGACAACGTCCACTGCCGCCTGGCGCTGGAGTACGCGATCGATCGCAATGCCCTGGACAAGAACGTGCTGCACGGGGCCTACAAGCCGCTCTACACGGTGGTACCGCCGGGCTTCGTCGGGTTCTACAACGGCAAGGGCACGCCCCACTTCAGTCTGAGCAAGGCGAAGTCTGAGCTGGCAAAATGTCCCGGCGGGATCAACACCACCTACGTCTGGCGCAATGACACGCCGGACAGAAGGGCCGAGGCACCGGCGCTCCAGGCGATGTGGAAGAATGCCGGCATAAACATGCAGCTCAAGGGCCTGGTCAAGAATGACTGGCTGCCCATCATCCTGGCCCCGCTCAGCAAGAGTCACACGTCCCTCGCCTATGACGACTGGTTCATGGACTACCCAGACCCGCAGGACTACATGGACATCCTGCTGACCCCCTCACACGTGGAGGACAACATGGTCTGGAACAATGCCAGGTACAACAACCTGATAGCGAAAGGAAACACCGCGGCCACCACCAGTGCGCGGGCCAGGTACTACGTCCAGGCCCAGAAGCTCGTGCTCGGGCAGGCTGTCTTCATTCCCATCGACAACTTCCTGGAGCTGGATCTCGTCAGCCCGAAGGTAAAGGGTCTGGCGCCTGATCTTGGCCAGAGCATCGTGTGGGCCAAGAACAACGACTGGTCGCAGGTCAGCAAAAGCTAGATCGGGCTCGTCGGGAGGGGCGGCCGAGGCCGCCCCTCTTTTCATCTCACTGTGGAAGTACGAGCACGCCGATATAATTCACCATTCACGAGACTCAGGGTGGACGCGCACAGGAGATAGACCGTGACGAACATGGCCGCATTCGCCGTTCGACGTTTCCTGGCGATGGTCATTGTGCTCTATCTCATTGCAACGCTGGTCTTCTTGATTGCGCACGCCGCCCCCGTCAATCCCGTCTATCAGGCGCTCGATCAGAAGTACACACCCAGGGCTGCCGCGCAGCTGCGGCACGAGTTTGGACTGGATCAGCCCCTCTGGCGGCAATACAGCAACTACATCGGCGGCCTTCTGCACGGCGATCTGGGGAAGTCGGAGAGCCGCTCCACCCTCGGCGAATCGGTGTCCGGGATGCTGAAACGGGGCGTCCCGGTGACGCTCAAGCTGGGGTTCATGGCGCTTATGTTGGCGCTGGTCGTGGGGCTACCTGTTGGACTGATCTCGGCCATCAAACAGAACTCGATCATCGATCACGGGACCCAGGGGCTGATGATCTTTGTCTACGCCGTCCCGACGTTTGTGCTCGCACCCCTGGCTCAGCTGGTCATCGGCGCGCAGTTGAAGTGGCTGCCCGTCACCGGCTGGGGCGACCCCGGCGTCCTTGGCTACAAGGAGATGATCATGCCGGTGTGTATCTATGCCGCGGGGCTGGCCGGCTACTTCTCCAAATCGTTCCGCAGCTTTCTGCTCGAAGTACTGAACCAGGACTACATCCGAACCGCGCGGGCGAAGGGGCTGCAGGAACGGGTGGTCCTGTATACGCATGCCATCAAGAACACGCTGCTCCCGCTGGCGTCAATCGTGGGGCCGGTTGTGGCCTATCTCATCACGGGAGCGTTTATCACCGAAACCCTGTTTAGCATTCCGGGTGTGGGCAATTTCACCGTGGAGTCGACGGTGAACTCCGACTACCCGGTCATCGAGGCCACGGTCGTCTTGCTCGCGGCGTTCGTGGTCGTCGTGAACTTCTTGACCGATATCTTCTACGCGCTCGTGGACCCGCGCGTGCGCCTGTAGTTCGGCTCATGACGGCACCCGAAAACCGGCCGAGCGAGTCCCTCCTGCACGTTGAGGCAGGCATGGGGCTAGGTGCGGACGAGCCGCTGCCCGCTGCTGAAGAGGACGGGTTTCGCACCACGAGGGTGAGCTCACCCGGCCGGGATGCCTGGCGGCGCTACCGGAGAAACTGGGCCGCCATGCTCAGCGTTGCCGTCGTGGCAGCGCTGATTATCGTCGCAGTCATCGCCCCCCTGGTGCACACCATGGACCCGAGCTACGCCGACTTCACCGCCATTCAGCAGGCGCCGTCGGCGCATCACTGGTTCGGCACCGACATGATCGGACGCGACACCTACTCGCGGTTGGTGTATGCCTTGCGGATCCCGCTGGTCGTCGCCTTCATCGGGACCATCGTCACCCTGGTCATCGGAACTATTCTCGGCGTGACCGCTGGCTACATTGGCGGCGTGGCCGACAACGTCATCTCCCGCTTCACCGATCTCATGTTCGCGTTTCCCGGCTTCTTGCTGTCGTTGATCGTCATCAGCCTGTTTGGCCCTTCGGTAGACACGCTGGGTATGGGAGGGACAGGCAGAGTCATTCTCCTGACAGTCGTTTTCGGACTGGTAAGCTGGCCGGCACTCATGCGCTTTGTTCGGTCGCTCTCGCTGAGCTTGAAGGAACAGCAGTTCGTCGAAGCGGCGCGGACCAGTGGCTCGGGCGCCTGGACCATCATGCGGCGCCATCTTCTCCCCAATATGTACGGCCTCATCCTGGTACAGGCGGGGTTCATCATCGTAGCCGTGATCAGCAACGAGACCGTGCTCGCGATCTTTGGTCTCACCGTGCAGGAGCCGAACGCCGACCTGGGGACAATTCTCTATAACGGGGTTCAGAACATCGGAGCAGGCTACTGGCTGGTACTGTTTCCCGGACTGGTCCTCGCCGTCTTGATTCTGGCCTTTACCTTTGCCACGGATGGCGTCCGTGATGCGGTTGACCCGCGATCCCGGGTGTAGCCGCGTCGAGTTCCGCCTCTGGCACGGCACGTGCTCCTCACCAGCGCGAGGAGGACCACGTGCCGGACATGACCGATGGGCTGCTCGAAGCCACGCAACAGCTGGAACGTGCAGTCGAAGATCTGGGTAGTCAGCCGGGAGAGCGCGGTGACGTATCCGGTGCTTCGCTGGCCATGTGCCTCCACACGTTGGTACGCGTACGTGAGGAGGCAGAGCGGACGGCGGTGGGCTCGCTCGATCTGGTTCGTCTGGAAGCGCGGGCAGCCGAAAACATCGATCTGGCCGCACTCTCACTGGAACGGCAGGAGGGAGCAGCAGATGAGCGAGATGTCGGTGCCCTGCAGGATGCGCTCTTTCACGCGCGCCGTGCTCTGGATTACCTTCAACGTTTCGTGGAGTCCCTTACCGAGCGCACGCGCACAGCCGATCGGGAGCGCAACCGGAAGGAATTTATGTCCGGGTAGCGAAACTACGGCGCGGGAACCGGGTCCTCGCCATCCGGTGCCTCGGCGCTCAATATTCCTGGACGCCTGCGCCCTTCAGCATCCTGGAGCATAGACGCCAGGGCGTCAACACCCACGGTTGCATGCCGCTTGACCACAGCCAGCCCTGCCTCCGGTCTGCGGGCGAGCCACGACACATAGAACTCAGACGGGAGCTCATCGATGGTGATCGTGGCGGCGGCCACTTCGTCAAGTTCCCAACCGAGTGTTCTGAGGACGTTTTCGTAGCTGCGCCGGTGTCCCTTACCAGCGTCACCCTCCGAGTGTCGTCTGGCCGCGTCTGCCAGGGTGCTCAACTCCTCGACGGAAAACTGACGAGACTGGAGCTCCCCGCTCTCCTGTGCCGGATAGAACCGGGTCACGAAGTAGGAGTCTCCCTGTAGCACGGACACGCGGGCCGCTCCTGAGGCATCGAAAAAGGCGCCGATCGCGCGTAGCAACTCCTGAAATGACGGAAGCTTTGGTCGTCTCTGGCCGTCACGCACCACCGTGTCGATCACTTCCTCTGGTCGGTCCGGCACGCTAAAGACTTCCGGACTGCCGGAGCATGCCGCCGTCGATAAAAAAGGTGCTGCCGGTGACATAAGCGGCCTCGTCGGAGGCAATGTACGCGGCCAGTCCGGCAACCTCCTCCGGCTTGCCCATCCGGCCCAGCGGAATTTCGGACAGAAGCTGGCGCATCTCGTCCGGGTGCGCCTTCAGCGGGGCATCCATGGGGGTATCGATGGCGCCGGGACCGATGTTGTTTACCGTGATCTTGTGCGGCGCAAGCTCGTCGCAGATGGTGCGCATCAGCATCCGCAGCCCGCCTTTCGAAGCGCAGTATGGGCTGTTGGTGGGCATCGGCAGGTCTTCGTGCACCGACGATATGTTGATGATCCGGCCGCCGTCTCCCTGTTTGACCATCTGCCTCGCTCCGGCCTGAGCGCACAGAAACGCACCCGTCAGGTTTACCTCCAGTACCCGGTTCCAGAGGTCGAGGGTGACGTCGAGAAATGGAACTTTCTTTTCGATTCCGGCGTTGTTGACGACGATATCCAGGCGTCCGAATTCGTCGACGGTTCGCTGGACCAAGCTGCTGACCTCATCCGGATCGCTAATACTCGCAGCCATTCCGATAGCCCGGCCTCCATTCGATGTCAAGCTTTTCACCAGGTCTCCCGCGATCTGTTCCTGTCCATGGACATAGTCGATGGTGACGGCAGCGCCCTCGGCCACAAACCGCTCCACGATCGCCCGGCCAATACCTGTCGCAGAACCTGTGACGATCGCAACCTTGTTCTCGAGCTTCATCAGCGTCCGCCTCTCGGTTATCTTTGCCCTATGGTAGTGCTGAAAGGAGAGATCATGCGGTTGCTTCGCCGTATGGGCCGCCGGCGCGGCTCGCCGGTCAGCATACTCCTGTATGAGCGGCCGGGCTGCCATCTCTGCGATGATGCGGAACAGCTCCTGCTTCGACTGGGGCGGAGGTATCCATTGACGCTACAGAAGATAGACATAACGACCGACCCGGATCTCGTGCGCCGGTTTGATGTTCGGATTCCGGTGATCGTCGTTGCCGGTGCGCTGGAGCTCGATGCCCCCATCGACGCGCGGTCGCTGGAACAGGCGCTGAAGACGGCCAACTAGGCCAGGCGTATATCGCGTCCGTCTCGGTCGGCCATTGCCTGCAGTTGGTGTTCCTTTCGGCGGGCAACCAGCGCCACGAGGGCGGCGGCCAGGAGAACCGCAACAGCGGAGGCGATACTGACCACGCCACCGGAGCGCAAGAGGGTATCGCCGAGAACGTACCCGGCCAGACCCACCGTCGTGGCCCAGACAATCCCTCCGGCGGCGTTGAAGGTCAGAAAGCGAGCCCAGGGCATGGCATGGGTCCCGGCCAGGAAGGCCGCCCAGATGCGCAGGATGGGTAGGAAGCGACCGAAAAAGACGACCTTGCCACCGTGCCGGTCGAATATGTACTGTCCCAGACGCAGCTTGCGCTCGTCCAGCCAGATGTACCGTCCGTAGCGGTGTACCAGGCGATACCCGCCGTAGCGCCCGGCCAGGAACCCGAGGTTGTCCCCAAGGATGGCGCCGGTCGCGGCCGCGGCGATGACGAGCGCGATCACCAGGTGGTGAGTCGTGCCCGCATAGACCGACGCGAGAATCAGCATCGTCTCGCCGGGCACGGGGATACCCATGGACTCCACGGCCACAATGAGCAAGATCGCCAGGTAGCCATAGGTGACAAGCAGGTGCCTGAGCTCGTCACTGGTGAGGAGGTCCATGGGCAAATTGAGACTCCGGGGGTCGGAAGATTCGCGCAAGGGTAGTGAGCCGCATGGCGGTTCACTACCCCCGCATTGCAAGCGTACCCGGCTCACATGAGTTGTAGATGAGGGCTCTTCTGGACGCTCAGCGGCAGGCACACGGAAAAGACACTGCCGGCGCCGGGCCGGCTCATCGCCTCGATCCGGCCCGAGTGCGCGTTCACGATCCAGGAGGCAAGGGACAGGCCGAGACCCACGTGGTCGGCATTGCTCCGTGCCTTGTCGGCCTGGTAGAAGGGCTCGAAGAGGTTGGCGAGATCGCCGGCCGCGATGCCCGGCCCCGTATCGCGAACCTCGACGACCGCGTTTCCGTGGTCACGCCGGCCGCCGACGCGAATCTCTCCTCCCTCGGGGGTATAGCGGATCGCATTTTCGAGAAGATTGACGAACACCTGCCGGAGCCGGGGCAAATCACCTCGAACGGGAAGTGGCTCGCCCAGGGAAATCTCCAGTGTCTGTCCCTTGTCGAGTGCCAGAAGTTCCACATCACTCACCGCCGCCGCCGCCGCGTCCCTCAAATCAATTGGCTCGAGCCGCATCAGCGTCCGGTCGACTTCAGGACGCGCCAGAAGTGTCAGGTCCTTCACCAGGTTCCCCATCCGGTCCGTGTCTGCCACTGCATCACGCAGAAGATCCTCGTACTCGTCTGGTGTCCTCCGGCTCAACAGCCCCACCTCCAGGTTGCCCCGGAGCGCGGTGAGCGGTGTGCGCAGCTCGTGTGAGGCGGCAGCGGCAAAGCGGCGCTGGCGCTCCATAGCGTCGGCGATGGGGTGGAGCGTCCGCCCGGCCAGAAGATACGCCCCGGCCGCCGCCAGGATCAGGACCCCGATATCCACGGCCACGATCTGATAGGCCAGGATTATCGCGTCATGCGCGAACGCGTGGAGCAAGGGATGGTGGGCGACCCGCCGCACCGAGTGGAGCTCCGCCTCCTGCGTGAAGAGCAGCAGGCGATAGAGCGCATAGCTGAGCACGGCCACGATGACCGCCAGAATGAGCAGGTACCAGGCCGTCAGACGGAGCCGGGCGGTCTCGAACATGGTGCCGGCCAGGGCCGCCCTCCCTCGTCGTCGAGGAGTCATCCACTCATGTTCTTATGATGGGGCGCGCAGGGTGTAGCCGATGCCGCGCACTGTCTGGATGAGCGGCTGATCCGAGGTAGCGTCGATCTTGTGGCGGAGGTACCCGATGTACACATCCACGACGTTGCTCCAGGTGCCCGAATCGCCCCAGACGTGATCTCGGAGTTGATCGCGCGTGACGATCTGACCCGCCCGGTGGGTCAGGAACTCGAGGAGAGCGTATTCACGCCCGGAGAGCTCGATCTCCTCCCCTCCTCGATACACCCGTCGGCCGGCCGTATCAACCTCCAGATCCCCGATCTGCATTACGCTGCTCCGTGATAAAGACTCTCGGCGGAGCAGGGCACGCACTCTCGCCAGGAATTCCCCAAACGAGAACGGCTTGGTCAAGTAGTCATCCGCTCCAACGTCCAGCCCCTGGATCTTGTCCGCCTCGGTGTCCCGGGCGGTGAGCATGAGGATCGGAAGTGTCTTCCCGGCAGCGCGGAGCTTGCGGGCAACCTCGATTCCATCCATCTCCGGCAGCATCAGGTCAAGCACCAGGAGGTCGTACGGGTTGAGGCGAGCATCCAGGAAGCCGTCCTCACCGTTGTCTGCCACGACCACGTCGTAGCCCGATTCCGCCAGTCCCTTCTTCAGGAACCCGGCAATACGCGTATCGTCCTCAACGACCAGGACTCGCATGATCTGTCCCTCTCATCCATTCAAGCCACATGTACGCGGCATGCAAAGGGTCTGTGACCCGGCCGCATCCGACTCAACCATAGTCAACCCGGGTGAGATGACCATGAGACCCCGACTCCGCAGGGCCCGTGCCTGGATCCCCGTACGGGGATTCAGGACTCATTTCGCGGCGAGCACAGTGGAGGAATGCACAGCAGAGCGGCGCCGGACCAAAGTCCAGCGCCGCGAATTGTTGTCAGGTCAAGCTGTGCTGACTGACCCGGCAGCGGGAAGTCTCTACTCCGGGTGGGTCAGTGTGCCGCTGTGGTATCCCTTCAGCAGCCCGGTGCACGTTTCGATGTTGCCGCCAAAACCGCCCACGTTGCTCGGACCATCCGGTGTTTGAACGATCTCCACCGGGGCATTCCAGAACTCGGCGGGTAGCTCGGACTTCAGCAGCTTGCACTGAGATACGTACGCCGCGTGGCTGTAGTTGCCCGGCGCTACCACACTCCCGCGAGAGGCGACGGTGCTGACGCACCCACCGTGAGAGGCGATCTCCAGCGGAAACGCGTCCTCGGGGCCGGGGCCGAACTGCACCATGATGGAGTTATCTGCGCATAGCCCGGAGGGGCTATTCGCCGACTGGCCGGTTCCACCAGCCGCCGAGGCCGGGGTCACCGACGTCACAAGAGCCATGAGGAGCGCGAGAAGCACGATTTTAAGCACGTTCAAGTCAGTTTTCTCCCTTATCTGTCTACGCTATGTGGCCGACATGCAGTCTAGAAGGACCGCTGCAAACATTCCTGTTGCGGGGGCAAACTCTCCGGTTGCTGGGCACGGAGGTGGAAGAGTGCCCCCGGACTCGCAATGCCGAGCACGTTTCCGTGCTGTCTGATGATCTGGTTCACGTCGTCTCTGACCTGGAGTCCCCCCAGAAAGGCCGAGCACTCCCCCATGTTGCTTCCGCCGGCCTGCCATACGCGCGTGCCTGGATCGGCGGCGGCGACCGCCTGGGACGATCCCGCGATAACTGTCGCGGACGCTGCCAGCAGGGACGCCGCTGCAAGGAGTCCTATCCTTCCCATTGGTCTCGTCATACTGCCTCCTGTTGTCAAGTTTTTCGGCGCGTGCCAATTGCACCACGCACCAAACTAGTGCGGCCACCGTGAGAGGATGATGAGACCTCTCTACGACTCCAGCAGATACTTGCGCAGGAGTTTTCCGGCAGGACTGCGCGGGAGGCTCGGACGCTGCTGCACGCTGATCGGAACACCGAGCCGGCCGGCCCACGAACGGATCCAGCGGTCAAGGTCTTCCCGGCGAGCGTCTCCCGTAACCACCACGGTAACGCGACCATCGCGCGTCTGGAGGGCGACGGCTTCCCGGACTCCGCTCAGCGCCAGAAGCTCGGACTCCAGCACCGCAGGATCGATGGAACTCCCGCCGCCCACGAGTGGCCAGCGGCGCCTGCCGGTGAGGACGAGGTGTCCGTCAGGCGTCGTCCTTCCTTGGTCCAGTGTGTGGTACCATCCCTCACTGTCGGTACAGGAGACCAGCCGGCCGCCGCTGACATAGCCCAGCGCCACCGCACGGCCACGCACCTCGATCTCGCCCTCGTTGCCGGCCCCTTTGCCCAGCCTGCACTCCAGGTGGGGAAGAACGGTGCCGACCGTCCCGGGAGCGGCACTGGCTCCGGTGTCGAGCGCGATGGTGCCGGTCTCGGTGGTGCCGTAGTCCTGCCGGATAGAGGCGCCAAGACGCGCGCGGACGTCGTCATAGAGACCATCAGGCAAAGGGGCACCGGCGCTAAAAGCGAGGCGGACCGCGCGAAGCGCGTCCCGATCCAGCCGCGCTACCCATGCCGCATAGGTAGACGGCAGCCCGAGGACGATCGAGATCCCGGCCCGGGATGGATCGGGTGCATCGTCGGGAGCGACAATCACGTGCGCTCCGACCGAGAGTGGCGCCAGAACCCCGGCCATGAACGCGTACGAATGCGCGAGCGAGGAAGTCACCAGTACCTTATCCCGGCGCGACAGGTGACTGGCGCCGAGAAGGGCGGCGACTTCGTCGCCTACTCCCTCCCAGGTGCGAAATGCCGGCCGGGACGGGCCCATGGTTCCGGAGGTTAGCTGCATGAGGCCGCCCGGAAACGTGTCGCCCGGCGGTGCCTCCTCTCCCAGGGGGAGCGTCATCCCGCGGGCGACAAAGTATGCCGCCCCCGACTCCTGCAAGACACTGCGCTCCTCCCAGCCGGGAAGGCCGGCAGGCACCAGGAGAGGAGTTCGGCCGGTTCGGGCGACTGCCAGCACCTGGGCGATTGATTCCGACTCAGGGACCATGACGACCGCGGTTATGGCTGCCGGGCGCATGCGGTGGGCAAATGCCTCCGCCCGCGCTGCGATCTGCGCACGCAAGGTCCGGTAGGTCCAGAGCGTGCCGGAAGCCGTAATCGCCGGTGCGTTTGGCGTCCGGTTACACTGTGCGTCGATGGTGGAGAGGATCGAAAGCGTCATGGAAGCAGTATGTCCTGGTCCTCTCCATCCCATAGGACCAAAGCCCTTTGGAGGGTGACGATGGCTTGCAATCGAGTGCCATTCCTCGTATTGTGCAGTAGTGCCGAATCCATGGGAAAGGGTAGGGTCTTGACTGACCTCGTACCGCTATCGTAATGAGACGCCGCATTATCCTGATCGTTCTTATCGTCGTGGTGATCCTTGCCGGTCTGTTTGTCTTTACCAGAGTGCGGGGGTCATCAGGGGCAACCAAAAAACTGTCAACCGGAACACCCCGCACCACTGCAATTCAGGGTACGCCCATAGCGGAAGCAGGAACGCCGGTGATTCCGACAGCGACGGCCGGCACCGGTCCCGCTGCCGCCGTTACCCTACAGAAGCGCCAGCTTGACACTTATGCCGTGGGCCTGGTTCCGATCCTCGCCCGAAGCGTGGGAGTTTTCGACCGCACCACGAATGCGGCACGGAGCACCTCGGGCATGAGCAAGTTGAGCCAGCTGTGCTTCAGCAGCCTCAAACCGCTGGGTATTGCACAGGCACAGGCGGAGGGTGTTGCCCATCCCTATCCATGGTGGTCGGAGATCGGGAAACTGCACCACTCACTGATGGGCATCTACCACGACATGGTCGGCGCCACTGACGAATGCTCAACGGCCGCCGGCAATGGCCAGGCGCGTGATGCTGCCGCCGCCGTGTCCATCATGGCGCAGCAGACCCGAGCGCTCCATCGCATGCAGTCTCGCGTCATCGGCCTTTCCAAGGGACCGAAGTAGGACCCCGCGGACCATCAGCCGAAGACGTACGCGGGGAGCACGAAGAAGACGATGGCGGACATGGCGTATAGGGCGATGAGCTCCACGCCTTCCAACCAGTTGCTCTCGCCGTCGTGCCCGATGTAGGCAAATATTATGACCAGCAGTCCCAGGATCGCAAGTTCGACCGGGCTGAAGACCAGGGACATGTTGTGCATGGTCAGGCTATAGAGAACGATCAATGGAGCCACGAAGGTGGCGATCTGAATGGACGACGCGGATGCAATCCCGAGCGCGAGATCGAGTCCCGAATCGCCGCGTGACGGGTCGTCTCCGCCGCGCGTCCACGCAAATCTGATCGCCGCGTAGCCCTCGGCGACATTGCCGGCATTGGCGACGATCACCATTCCCACAAAAACCTGCGTCCACCCAAGGACGCGTGTGACGGGTTCCACGCTTGCCGTCAGGATGTCTACCACTGGTATGAGGAGGAGCGTCGATCCGGCCAGAACCGCGATGCTGAGCCAGAGCGGCCATGCGGTTGGGCCGCGACCGCGGGCACGCTCCTGCATCAGCTCCGAATCGGACCCCCCGGAGCGGCCCTGAATAGACTCTAGACCAAAAATCGCGAAGAGTACGTAGCTGGCGTAGGCGAGGAGAAGGACGATCGAGATTCCCACGCTCACTTCCATGATGCTGTGGTTCTGGGTCGTCCCGGCGCAGTTTCCCGGGCCGCAGAGGACGAGCGCGCCGACCGAGGGAAAGATGATGGCGGCGGCCGTCAGCATCATCAGGACGCTGTGATGGCCCGCTTCCCCGGCGTCGAATCGCGGCTTCCGATACAGCACGCCCGCGACGATGCAGCAGATGCCCATGATGAGCGCAGAGTTGCTGATGAGAGCGCCGACCAGCGTGGCCTTGACCATAGGAATCAGACCACGCTGCACGCCGAAGACACCGACCAGCAGATCCGGCGCATTGCCGAACGTGGCATTCAGGAGCCCACCGGCACGCCCTCCGATCGTTTCCGCCAGCGCCTCCGTAGCAGATCCGATAAAGGCGGCCAGCGGAATGACCGCACCGACCGACAGGAAGAACTGGAGCAAGGGCGGCCAGCCCAGGCGCGCGGAGAGGACGCTGAGCACGACCAGAACGAGCAAGAGCGCCATGACGCGCTCTTCACCGTTCAGCGAAACCCTGACCGGCGGTGGTGCAGGCTCGGAGCTCATAGCCCATGGTATCGACAACCTGCCCGCACTGTGAGACACTGTGGTCCATGTACTCGCGATTGTTCCGCCGGGAGACGGGTAGGCGTCTGCGTGCGGTTGTGGACCAGGTCGTCGAAAACTACCTGGCCCGGCGGTTTACCTGGCTCAACGCGTATAGCCGCCCCAGTCCGGACGGCCTGCGCGAATACGTCCTGGTGCTCGCCGACGCCGTGGCGCGTGACCAGATGTCGCTGTATTTCGACTATACCGGCTCGCAGATAGTCGAGCTTCTGGACTCGGGCACTGCCCCGGTTGCGCTCCTCGCCGCCGGAGACTTGCTGCAGGACACTATCCTCGAGCTATTGACGCCCGATCAGCGCGAGCACGTCTCGGATGTCTTTGCCGCCGAGCGGCACCATCGCCAGGCCATCGTGCGCCACTGGATCCTGCCGGCCGACGAACGCGGGGCATGACCCGGTCCCCTATAGTCGAGGGGGAGGGAGCCATGCCGGACATTGAGATGACGTTCCTGACGGACGGCGGACAGCAGGCCGCCGACATCGCCGGCCGTGTTGCAGCATTCCTTCGCGCAGCGCGCCAGTCTCTGGACGTGTGCATCTACGACGCGAATCTCCCCGGGACACCGGGCGATATCGTCAGCAGCGCGCTGCGAGATGCGATCTCCGGGGGGATACAGGTCCGCATCGCCTATTTTGCTGACCAGGGGAGTAACGGGCCCACCCCCATGACGCAGTTCGTCGCTCCCTTCGGCGATCATGCCCGGCCCATTCATGCTCTGCGAGGACTCATGCACGACAAGTATGTGATCCGAGACGCGGAGAGCGCGGACGCCGCGGTGTGGACCGGCTCGACGAACTGGACCACGGACTCTTGGACCCGTCAGGAAAATGTGGTCGTCATCCTGCCCTCGGCGCAGATGGCCGCGCACTACCGGGATGATTTTGAGGAGTTGTGGCGGAGCGGCGCCATCGAGAACACCGGCGCCGGGGCGGGAGGCACTGCCGAGCTGATGTATGACGGGCGAGACATCCAGGGGACAGTGTGGTTTTCTCCGTCCGATGGAGCTGTCATGTCGCACGCGGTGGCACGGGCAATTTCGAACGCCCGTCAGAGAATCGTCGTCGCCTCTCCCGTGATAACGGATGGGCCGATCCTGGGAGCGCTGCTCGACGTGCTCCACGACGGCCGGGTTCCCGTTCGCGGCGTCTACGACCGGACGCAGATGGAAGAGGCGATATCCCAGTGGGAGCACATGCCGATAAAGACGTGGAAGATCGGAGCCTTTCAAACCCTGCACCAGCAGGGGCAATTCTCGTCGAAAGTAACCACACCGTATGCGCAGGGCTCGGTACACGATTACCTCCACGTGAAGTTGGTGGTCATTGACGACAGCGTCTTTACCGGTAGCTATAACCTGTCCCACAACGGCGAGACGAACGCCGAGAACCTCAACCTGCTGGACAGCCCGGCGCTGGCGGAGCTGTGTGCCGGCTGGATCGACCAGGTGTCTGCTCGCTACGCAACGACTTCGTGAGTGACGCCCGGATCTTTTATCACGGCGAGCTGGACGCGATCCGGGCGCGAAAGATCGCTGTCATCGGGTACGGGAGCCAGGGCAGGGCTCATGCCCTCAACCTCCGCGACAGCGGCTGCGACGTCCGAGTCGGGCTGTATCAGGGCAGCCGGACCTGGGAGCAAGCCATCGCCGACGGATTTGTCGTTTCAGACTCGGCTGCGGCGGTATTGTGGGCCGATGTGGTGGCGCTCCTGGTCCCGGACCAGCGGCACCGTGGCCTGTTTGAGTCGATACGTCAGGGTTTGTCATCCGGCGATGTCCTGCTCGTGGCCCACGGCTTTTCCATTCTCTACGGCCAGATTGAACCGCCGCCGGGCATCGACACGGTTCTGATCGCTCCGGTGGGCCCCGGCGCCGAGCTGCGCCGGGCCTTCGAGGAAGGAGGCGGCATCCCGGCTGTCGTTGCGGTGGAGCAAGATGCGACCGGTCGGGCAGAAACGCTGGCACTGGCCTATGCCGCCGCGCTCGGCTGCACCCGGGCAGGAGTGATCCAGAGCACGTTCCGCGAGGAGACCGAGACCGACCTCTTTGGGGAGCAGGCCATTCTGGTGGGGGGTCTTGCCGGGCTGATCCGCAGTGGATTCAACACCATGGTCGACGCCGGATATCAGCCCGAGCTGGCATACTTCGAGGCGGTCCATCAGATCAAACTCATCGTTGACCTCATATATCGCGGCGGATTGGGGTACATGTACGAGCACATCAGCGAAACGGCCGAGTTCGGAGCGTATCTGTCCGGCCCCCGCGTGGTGGATCGTCACGTGCGCGAGAACATGCGCGCCGTGCTCGATGACATTCAGACTGGCACCTTTGCAGCTCGCCTGCTGGCAGAATTTGCCGCCGGCGCCCCGACGCTCGCCGCTCAGCGCCAGCAGCAGGGCGATGCCGAGATCGAGGTCATTGGGAAGCGGCTGCGCCGGATGATGCCCTGGCTCACGGAGACACTGTGATGTTGTCGATGAGTCGGGTGCCGCCGAAGTACACCGCAAGGGCGACCAGCACGTCACGTTCGATATATCCCTCCAGCGGCTGAAGCGTCTGGGCGTCGACCACCGACACGTAATCCACCCGCGCCGCAGGTGCGCCGGATGCGATACGCGACCGGATCGCTGCTTCTAGCGCGGACGGATCGCGCTCACCGGCCGCGATATTCCCGGCCGCCTCGAGCAGCGCTGCCCGCAAGACCGATGCCTGCTCGCGCTCCTCCCCGCTGAGGTACACATTGCGTGACGAGCGGGCCAGCCCGCTTGCTTCTCGGACGGTGGGCACGGTCCGAACTTCGACCGGAAACCCGAGGTCGCGCGCCATGCGCCGGATAATCGCTGCCTGCTGGAAGTCCTTCTCGCCAAAGTAGGCACGGTCCGGCTCCAGCATGGCGAAGAGCTTGGCCACGACCGTCGCCACCCCACGGAAATGCCCCGGCCGCGAGGCGCCGCACAGGTACTTCGCCAGCGGGCCCGGCTCGACCCATACCCGCTGTCCTTGGGGGCCGTCCGGGTACATCTCTGTTCCGGATGGAACAACGAGCAGATCCGTTCCCGTCGCCGCGGCCAGTTGTCGGTCCCGCTCCATATCTCGCGGATAGCGTTCGAAGTCTTCATTCGGCCCGAACTGCGTGGGATTGACGAAGATGCTGGTCACCACCAGGTCGGTCTCGTGCCGCGCCGCGGCCACCAGGCTGAGATGACCTTCATGGAGGTATCCCATGGTGGGCACCAGACCGATCGAGCAGCCGGCGCAGCGGGCCCGGCGCACGATCTGCCTGGCCTCTGATCCAGTCGTAACCTCGTCCACGCTTGCTCTCTCCGTCCGGCTCACGCTAGTGTAGCCTCATGCTCGACGCCATCACGGACGTGCGCGGCATTTCAGTGGGACACGCGCAAAACGAGACCGCCCTGACAGGCTGCACGGTGGTGCTGGCCGGGGAGGGAGCAGTCGTGGGTGCCGACGTACGAGGGCTGGCGCCGGGAACGCGCGAAACCGATCTCTGCCGGCCGGGGACACTGGTCGAGCGGGCTCAAGCGATCTTTTTGACCGGTGGCAGCGCCTTTGGGTTGGATGTGGCGGGTGGGGTGATGCGATACCTGCACGAACGGGATCTCGGCTTCACAACCGGCACGGTGAGGGTGCCAATCGTCCCGGGCGCGGTAATTTTCGATCTGGACATCGGACAGCCGCGGTGGCCCGACGCCGGCACGGGGTACCACGCATGCCTGGCCGCCGGAACCGGGACAGTTGCGCAGGGAAATGCCGGGGCTGGTGCGGGAGCCACCGTAGGTAAGTTCCTGGGGTTGGAGCAGGCCATGAAGGGCGGGATCGGCACGGCATCTCGGCGGCTGGGCGATGCCACGGTTGGCGCGCTGATAGTGGTCAACGCCCTGGGCAATGTGGTCTATCCGGAGACCGGGCGTGCCCTCGCGGGCGCGCGATCTCCCGAAACTGGAGAAGTCGTGGACGCGGCATCGGTGCTTCTACCCGAAGGGAGATCGTCGAACACCACCATCGGCGTGGTTGCAACGGACGCCGCCCTCACTCCGGTCGAGGCCCAACGGCTGGCAGCCGCTGCCCACGACGGACTGGCGATAGTCATCCGTCCCACTCACACCCTCTACGACGGCGACGCCATCTTTGCCCTCGCCACCGGAGAAGCGGGTAGCGCCGACATCCATCCGGTGGCGCTGCATGTCGCCGTGGTGGACGTGGTAACACGCGCCATTATCAACGCGGTGACGAACGCTCGGAGTGTCGGAGGCCTGCCCGCGGCACGCGATCTTCGCCCAGATGTATAGCGGGCGTGAGTCTATTGCGCCTTTACAGGAGTCCTCTTCCGGCGCTTATAAGCGCTTCAAGAGGTCCAGTGTGAAGTCGGCAAGGGACTGTAGCACGGCATCCGCCAGGGCGAGGGCGTCGGCAGAGGGCGGGTAGTGCGGGTTGGGAACAACGATGACGCGCATCGCGGCCGCGTGCGCAGCCAGGATGCCTGCCGACGAATCCTCGAATACGGCGACACGATTGGGCTGGGTGCCCAGCAGGCACGCCGCCTCCAGAAACACGGCCGGATTGGGCTTCCCCTTGCCAACTTCATCGGAAGAGACCACAGCGGTAAAGTCCTCTCTGATTCCCGCGCCTGTCAGCACGAGCTCGATTAGACCGCGCGGAGATGACGAGGCAAGACCAAGCGGGTACCGGGTTGCGGCCGCTCGCACCGCCTCGACAGCGCCGGGCAACAGGGGTAGATGCTCTTCATACAGGCGCTGCATTCGTGCTGTGACCTCCACGATGATCTGACTCAGCTCTGTATCGAGCCCGCAACGGCGCTTGATGAGCGCGGCCCACTCCGGCGAGTTCATGCCCTTGACATCCAGCTCGTCTTGGTCGGTCCACACGCAGCCGGTCGAGGTGGCGAACTCCTGTCTCGCTCGCTCCCAGTACACCTCGGAATCGAGCAGGAGCCCGTCCATATCGAAAATCACGGCGGAGATCACCCCGTCCCCCCGTTGTGCGCCAGCTATTCCCACACGTATTCCTCCCACTCTGACAGTCATTTTTACAAAATAGAAAGTTAGGACTTTACAAATTGTAAAGAGCGTGCTTTAATGGATGCATGAACGACAACGAACGAACCTTGCCACCTCATTGCCCGGTCTGTCACGGCGATCTGCTGGTCACACGGCTGGAATGCCCGTCCTGTGGCGCCGAGGTAACCGGGGAATTCGCACTCAGTCATCTTGCCACCTTGCGTGAGCCGTATGCCTCGCTGATCGAAATGTTTCTGCGGGTGCGGGGCAACGTCAAGGAAATGGAGCGAGAGCTGGGCCTGTCATATCCGACGGTGCGCGCACGTCTGGAAGAAGCCCTGACCGCGGCCGGGTTGGGGCGCCGGGCGGAACCGAACGACGCCGAAATCGCAGCGCAGCGAGCGGCCATTCTCGACCAGTTGGAGCGGGGAGAGATCACTGCCCCCGAGGCTACCTCTCAGCTCCGGAATCTCCAAAGGAGGAACCAATGAACGACGAGCAGCGGCGCATTTTGCAGATGGTCGCCGACGGCAAGCTGACCTCGGAGGAGGCGGCGGAGCTGCTGGATGCGCTGCAGGCAGAAAGCCGGCGAAGTGAGGACGACCAGCCGGTCGGCACCCGGCACTTCGACCACCGGGGCCCCAGCGGCCGGGTCGGCAGGTCGCCCCGCACCCTCATGATTCAAATCAGCGAGGGCAATAACAACAACGTCAATCTACGCATTCCCTTCGGGCTTTTCAGGGCCGCGGGTAAATATATCCCGCGCAAGGCGCAGGCAAGTCTGAGCGAGTACGGCATTGATTTGGAAGAGCTCCTGGGGGATCTCTCAGGCTCGGAGAGTGGCGTTCTCCTGCAGGTGAACGACGGAGACGACCACGTTCTCATCGCAGTGGAGTAAGACATGACTGTTGCACTTGGACGTTTGCAGATCACCGTGGCGTTCTCCCCCGCGGCCGCGCCACCCAGCGCCGCACAGCGCGCCTTCGAGGTTGAGCGTCTCCGCCGTGAAGTGGCCGCGGAGCGCGACCACTGGTACAGCGTGATCCCGCGCGGGTTCTTTCGGTGAGCGCCGTCGAGATGGCGGAGCCTGCGGGCTCCGCCATTCCCGAAGCCGAGAGAGGGATGCGCGCGGCTCTCCGGGTCCGCGACTTTCGACTCCTCTGGATTGGCCAGGCTGTCTCGTACCTGGGCGATCAGTTCCACTTTGTGGCCCTGGCGTGGCTGACCTTGCTGTTGACCGGCTCAGCTCTCGCTCTGGGAACGGTTCTGATGGTGGCGGCAGTGCCGCGGGCGGTCCTCATGCTTGCCGGCGGCGCGATCACCGACCGGTTCTCGCAGCGAGTTCTTATGCTGCTGTCCGATTCGACCCGCGCCGTGCTCGTTACCTTGCTCGCGGCGCTCGTGCTGACCGGGAACGCGCAGCTCTGGCAGCTCTATATCCTTGGCTTCATCTTCGGCATCATGGATGCGGTGTTCATTCCCGCGGGGCAGGCGATCATCCCGTCGCTTGTGGACGAGGCCCGTCTCACCGGGGCCAACGCGCTGATGCAGGCGGCCAATTCGGCGACCAGCCTGCTCGGTCCAGTCGCCGCCGGTGCTCTGGTCGCGGTGCTGACCGGCGTGCGAGGTATCGGTATCGCGCTCGCCGTGGACGCCGCAACCTTCTATATCTCCGCCCTGTTTCTCACCCTCATGCGCGGCCGGGGTGGGTTGGAGCAAGAGTCCTCCGACCAAAATCTCCTCGAATCCATCCGTGACGGCCTCCGGTACGCCTGGCACGACCCGATCATGCGCGCGCTCCTCATCGCCATCGCCGGTATCGACGTTACCGCGGCGGGCGTCTTTGACGTGGGACTACCGCTGCTGGGTCGCAGCCACTTCGGCGGCTCGGTCGCGTTTGGCATCATGGTTTCCGGTTTCGGTGCCGGAGCGCTCCTGGGCGTCATCGGTGCCGGGATGATCAAGAAGCCACGACACCGCGGGATCTTCGCCGTCGGCATCCTGGCGCTCTTCGGCACCGGGACCGCCATTCTCCCCCTGGCGCCAAACGTGGCCGTTGCCACCGTGATGATTGCGCTGATGGGCGTCGGCGGCGGTTTCATCAACGTCCTCATCATGCCCTGGATCCAGGCGCGCACCGACCCTACCATGCAGGGGCGCATTGCCAGCCTGATCATGCTGGCCTCGGTCGGTCTGACGCCCGTCTCGTTCGCCGTGGCCGGCTGGATTGCCAGCTTTACTCTGATGGGCCTGTTCGTCGCGGGCGGCGCGATCATTCTTACCACCGCCGCGTATACTGCCCTCAGCCCCGCACGTACCATCGACTGAACCATCTCCCACCAGCATCATTTTGACCTTCATCTGAGGAGTCATCATGCCCTACACCGCCGAAATCAGCCGTACCAATCCCTCCAGTCTGCTATTTCTCATCGACCGATCGGGCTCCATGGAAGACCCGTTCGGCGCCGGCGAATCCAACCGAAGTAAGGCAGACGGAGTCGCCGATGCGATCAATCGTCTGCTCCAGAATCTGGTTATCAAGTGCGCCAAGTCCGAAGGCGTGCGTGACTACTATGACGTGGGTGTGATCGGATACGGCCAGAAGGTGGGACCGGCCTTTGGCGGTCCCCTGGCGGGGCGCGACCTGGTTCGCATCAGCGAGATCGCGGACAACCCCGAGCGTGTTGACGAGCGAACCCGCAAGGTCGATGACGGAGCGGGTGGGCTGGTGGACCAGACCGTCAAGTTTCCAGTCTGGTTCGACGCGGTGGCAAAGGGCGGTACGCCCATGTGTGAGGCCATGCAGTGTGCCGAGACCACGCTTTCAGGCTGGATTGCGGGTCACACCGCCTCCTTTCCCCCCATCGTCATAAACATCACCGATGGTGAATCGACCGACGGGGACCCAACCGGGGCGGCGGAGAAGCTCAAGGCGCTCGCCACCGATGACGGCAACGTCCTTCTGTTCAACGTGCATCTCTCCTCCCAGCGTGCCACGCCCATTGAGTTCCCCGGCAGTGCCGCCCAGCTCCCGGACAAATACGCCCAGCTGCTGTTCGATATATCCAGTCCTCTCCCAGCGCACATGCGCAGCGCCGCGGCCGCGGAGGGGTACGCGGTGACGGACGGTTCACGAGGGTTTGTCTTCAACGCCGACATCGTCTCGGTCATCCGCTTTCTCGATATCGGGACCC
>JAICWV010000101.1 GCA_025966365.1 Chloroflexota bacterium
CCAGCCGGTGACGCGCACCTTTCTGGCTTTTCCGGCAATAGTGGCGAAGACCTTCCAGTCGAAGCCGTGCTCGCGGGCACGAATCCGGGGCGGGGCCTCGGTGATGATCGACGCCTTCCGGGACGACTTGTAGCTCTTTCCAAGCCATAGGTGCCAGTCGTATCCGGCCTTCCCGCCACAGTTGCATGATTCTCGAGGCCCAAGGCGGTCAAAGGCGACAAGATACCCCACGAGACTGGCGGGCATGCCCTCATAGCGGAATGCTTTGCGACGCTCTCCCCTGGACCAGTCCGCCATGAGAAGTTTCTTCCGGGTCACCCCGCTTGGCCAGGGGAGACGCAGAAACTGCTCGGCCGAGAAGGTGTGCGGATGCGTTGCGCGATCGATCCGATTCTTCAGGAGGTCTACCTCGGCGTCACCGCCGTGGCCCCATGGCGGACAGTGCCTGTACCATTCCTCTTTCGGCTTCGGGCGGCCGGGAATGGTGATCGTGGGGTGGCTCTTCCGCTTCTTCTTGCCGTGATGGCCTGCGGCAAGGGCCGGCTCCGGCTGTCGCGGTCCGCTCGTCAGCACACTGCCCCCGGCTATGAGGACGGAACCGAGCGCCAGCGCGATGACAGTCTGCCCCAGGACGCTGCGCGAGCCCATACCTGCCTCCGGTCTCCCCCGACTGGCGCTCGTCGCATGGTTCGTGCCAGCTACCCCGGACTGGTTGACGAACCGCACAATGATGAGACATAACGAGGGCCGTTATCGCTACTCTAAGTGGAAAGGAGAGCGTCAGGTTGCCTCCCCCTCCGGCAGCGAGCGAACAATCCGTCCCACGGGCCATTCCCGCGCCGTTCTGGGCTGGCATGTACGACCTCACTACCAGGCATCAGTGGGTAGGGGCAGCGGCGGGGATGCTCCTGACGGCTGTGCTCGTGCCCGTCCTTATCCTCGCCGGTGGCTACGCTGGGTCGCTCAGCCCGGCCATTCCGCTCTTCTTTCTGGTGCCGGTCCTGGTTGCATCGACGCTCGGAGGCCGTCTCTCCGGAGTGGTGGTATCGATCGCCAGCGTGGCGGCGTGGGACTGGTTCTTCATCCCACCGTTCTATCTGCCCACGATCTCCTCTCCACGGGATCTCCTGGCGCTCGTCGTGTTCCTGTGCGTTGCGCTGCTGACCGGGCAGCTTGCCGGTCTGGCCCGGCAGCGTGCTGACGAGGCGGCCCGTCGCGCCCACACTTCGGAGGCGCTGTACGACCTCAGCGCGGCTCTCATCGGCAGCCACGATCCGGCCGTCACTCTTCCTTTTCTGGCCCGGCGGCTGCGCGAGACTTTCGATCTTCGCGCCTGCGCCATCCTCCTTCGTGACCCGGTGACGACGTCGTGGTTGTCTGCCGCCGCGGCCGGAGCCATGCCCGATGACATGGACATCGGCAGAAGCCGAAGCGTGGCTGGCGTACTGGCCTGGATCGACCGGACCGGGCAGGTATGCAGCCTGGACCACGCACAATTCTGGCCGCTGCACGTGAGCTCCCGGCTGGTGGGAGTGCTGGAGCTTGTCTATGAGCGCGGTACCGGCCTCGATCTTCAACGGGATCGGCTGCTGGCCACGCTGGTCAACGGCGTCGCCATCGCACTGGAACAGGATCGCCTCCTCCGCGA
Source organism: Chloroflexota bacterium (assembly GCA_025966365.1). Taxonomy (GTDB): domain Bacteria; phylum Chloroflexota; class UBA5177; order UBA5177; family UBA5177; genus JAICWV01. The sequence continues at coordinate 1,649 of JAICWV010000101.1, forward strand.
GGAGCAGGAGGCGGGTGTGGCACGCGAGAGCGATCGCCTGAAAACAGCACTTCTCTCATCCGTCTCCCACGACCTGCGCACGCCGCTGGCCGGCATCAAGGCCGCGTCCAGCTCGCTCCTACAGGACGATGTGGCGTGGAGCGAGGAAGATCGTCGGAGCTTCCTCCTCGATATTGATGACGCGGCCGACCGCCTGGCCCGGCTCGTCACCAATCTGCTCGATCTCTCCCGAATCGAGGCGGGGGCGATCAGGCCGAAGAAAGAGTGGGAGGATATCGGCGAGCTGGCCGAGCGTGTCGCCTCGCGCTTGCGCCCGCGACTCTCCCCGCATCCTATCGAGGTCGAGGTAGAAACTGGCTTGCCGCCGGTTCGAGTCGACACGATTCACCTCGAGCAGGTCCTCACAAATCTGATAGAGAATGCCGCCAGGTACTCGCCGGACGACGCGCCCGTGATCCTTGGCGCCTGCGCCGTCCCTGTCGGGTCCAGCGGCCGCGAGCTTCACGTCTCCGTCACCGACAAAGGCCCCGGTATCCAGCCGGCCGAACGGGGCAAGATCTTCGGCACGTTCTATCGAACCGCCGACGCCGGTTTCCAAGCCGGAGGAACTGGCATGGGACTGGCCATCGTCAAGGGGCTGGTCGAAGCCAATGGCGGACATGTGACGGTCGAGAGCGAACCGGGGCGAGGAAGCACCTTCACGGTGGTTATGCCGGTGGATGAGGCAGCCAGGACGGTCATGGAGACAGACTCCGTGACTCAGGAGCTTCCCTCACGGTGACCGCTCAGCACATTCTGATCGTCGATGATGAACCGGCGGTGCGGCGCTCGTTGCGAGCCAATCTGGCCGCGCGTGGGTACGAGGTCACAGCGCTGGAGACAGGCGGGGAGGCGCTCGACGAATTCGCGCGGCGACCCCCTGATCTCCTCATCCTCGACCTCATGCTGCCCGGAATCTCGGGGCTGGAGGTGGCCGGCGTGGTGCGGGCTACATCATCCATCCCCATCCTGGTTCTGTCGGCGCGAGGAGAAGAACAGACAAAGGTCGACGCGCTCGACCTTGGAGCCGACGACTATCTCACCAAGCCCTTCGGCATCGATGAATTGCTGGCGCGCGTCCGGGCGCTTCTGCGCCGCTCGTCGAGCGAGGCTGGCGAAAACCGTGGCCTGATAGAGGTCGGTTCCCTTGCGCTGAACACAGACGCCCACGAGATACGCCGGAACGGAGCGCCGCTTGATCTCACGCCCCGGGAGTTCGACGTCCTGGCCTTCCTCATGCACCACACCGGCCGGGTCGTCACCCATCGCACCCTGCTCAGCTCGGTGTGGGGACCGAGCTACGGCGCCGAGACACAGTACCTGCGGGTCTTCATCAATCGCCTGCGCCGGAAGATCGAGGACGATCCCGCACATCCCCGCTATATCCTTACCGAGCCCGGCGTCGGCTATCGCTTAGTGGCGCCCGCTTAGCGTTGTGTCCGGCGTCGGTTGTGGCTTGGCCTCACCTGGCGTCTGCAGGATCTCCGGCGGGATAACTGCCTGGCTCTTGCGGGCACGCCGCTTGAGCGCCTCGCGATATTCCTCGGCCAGCGCTGTCTCGCCAGACTCTTCGTAGACCGCGAGCTGCTTCTCCGGCCAGTCATGGCGGATGGAATGCAGAACCGGGCGTGTCTGCCGCTTGCGGTAGATCATATAGCCGATCAGTCCCAGGATCAGCCAGGTCGGCCCGGCCACCCGCCCGATGGGGTGGGTGAGGAAGACCATGAGCAGGACGCTGGAGATGCCCATCAACCCCAGCACCCCTACGATGGGCAGCTCGAAGGGGACATCGCGCCAGTGCACCCGCACGTTCCAGGGCACGCGGAAGGTCCGTGGGGTGTCCTGGTCGGTGTATCGCAGGACCAGCAGGGACACGAAGACCAGCGTATAGCTGGAGGCGGCGCCGAAGGCATACATGTCGCCGAGCGTGTTGGCGGCATCGGGAGTCAAGCCGGAGAAGATCAGCTCGCCGATGGCGATGGCGCAGAACACCACCAGCGAGATGACGGGCGTACGGAAGCGAGCGCTGACGCGGGTGAAGATCCCGGGCGCCAGGCCGTTGCCGGCCATCGAGTACATGATCCGGGAGGAGCCGTACACCCCGGCATTGGAGGAGATGAGCAGGAGGAGCGTGCCCAGGACCGCGATCACCGGTGCCACGAACGCCCCGACCACAGGGAGATGGATGGCGAGCCAGGCCACCGGCGCGTTCTGGTGTGCCAGGTGCGCGGCGGCACAGGCGCCATGCGAGAGACCCTGGCAGGCAATCGTGGTCGAATTCGGGTCGTATGACTGCCAGGGAATCACACCCAGGGCCAGATTGCTCAGCGCCAGGGCATAGGCCAGGATGGTCAAAATGAGTGCCACCGAGGTTCGGGGGACGATGGTCGTCGGTCGCTCCGTCTCCTGGGAAGCCTGCGCGATGGACTCCAGACCCACGAAGGAGATGATGGCCAGCGAGGTGCCGAAGAGCAGCTTCGAGGTATCGAAGTGCATGGCGAAGGCACTGAACTGGTGCCAGTAGAAGGCAGGGTCAAAGGCGAAGAAGAAGCCGATGAAGATCAGGCTCGTCTCGGTGGCGATATCGAGCGCCGAGGCAACCTCATTGAGCCTGGACGACTCGCGCACACCGATGATGTTGAGGCCCAGCAGGAAGAGGACGATGGCCAGCGCCTCGAGGATAATCCACGGCGGACGGCTGAGGCCGGGGAAGAAGTGGTCGAAGTACCCGGCTGAGAAGAGGGCAAAGAGGGCGATGTCGATGGTGAAGTCGAGCAGGACTGCCCACCCGGCCACGAAACCCCAGAAGTCGCCCAGTCCCCGGGCCACGAAGAGCTGGCCCCCGCCGGCGATGGGGTACATGGCCGCCAGCTCCGTATAGGCCAGGCCGACGGTGACGTAGATGAGCCCGGCAAAGAGGAAGGCGATGTTGGAAAAGCCCTCGGCTGCCGCCAGGACCAGCCCCAGAGCTACATAGATGTCGGCGCCGACATCGGCATAGCCCCAGCTATACGATCCCCAGGGGCCAACCGCCCGCCGCAGTCGCGGCTCTACCGTCGCCTCCGCCACCGATCCCTTCTCCTACAGGTCAGGATTCAGACTGATGGTAGGGAGGGGGGCGTAAACCAGCCGTAAATCTGGGACGGCGAGACGTAAAAAGATGTAAATAGGGCCGACGGTAACCGTGGTCGTATCAAGCTTGTGGTAGGAGGTACGGATGGCATCCAACACGCACTATTCCATCAATCTCGACGTGCGGTTCGATCCCTTAGATCTGATCGATGTGCAGTCGATCGTCGACGAATGCTCGGAAACCTGGTTCAATCAGACGCTTTGCCGGGTCAATGACTGCGTCGTGCGTCTCGGCATCCTGCAGGGCGAATTTCACTGGCACAAGCATGATGAGGAAGACGAGTTCTTCTACGTGGTGGACGGGACATTCCTGATCGACCTCGAAGGCCGGACCGTCACGCTCGGTCCAAAGCAGGGAATCACGGTCCCGCGAGGGGTTCTTCACCGCACGCGCGCCCCGGAACGGGTTGTGGTCCTGATGATCGAGGGAGCCGGTGTCGTTCCCACGGGCGATTGACGCCACGATCGGATTTCTGCATCGGTGGTCACGAAGCTCTATACCCCGCCAGAAGATGCCAGGGAGAGGCCATGACCGTCCCGCGGATCTCGGGGGGCCGAGCTCTTACAGCTCGAAGCTGTGCGGGAGCATGGATGCCGGGCCAGCGTCTCGGGTGGGAAAGGACGGCTCAGCCGCGCTGTGCCCATCATCCTTCCGGTAGTCCAGATGCGCCGCGCCGATTCGCCGCAGCCGCTGGTAGCGCTTCTCGACCAGCCGGTTGGGGAGCCATCGCTGTGATTCGGCCAGGGCGGCGATGAGCGCTTCGCCCAGGAGGGCAGCCGCGGCATCGGGATCGGCATGAGCGCCGCCCGGAGGCTCCGGCACGACCTCGTCAACCACCCCGAGGGACAGCGCGTCCGGCGCGGTCAGCCGCATGCTCTCGGCCACGCGCGGCGCCTGGTCTGTATCGTGCCAGAGGACGGCCGCTGCGCCCTCCGGGCTGATCACCTCGAAGGTCGCGAATTGCTGCATGACCACGCGATCGGCCGGCGCCAGTGCAATCGCCGCCCCGCTGGTCCCTTCTCCGATCACCGCCGCCACCACCGGAACCGGCAGCACGGAGAATGTGCGCAGGCACCGTCCAATGGCAAACGCCAGGCCGCGCCCCTCCGTCTCCGCATCGGCCAGAGCACCGGGCGTATCGATCAGGGTGATGATGGGAAGACGGAAGCCTGCGGCCAGCGACGCCAGGCGGAGCGCCTTGCGGAAACCCTCCGGCCCGGGACGTCCCCGCGTTTCCGGGTCAGCCGGGCGGCTCCGCTCCTCGCCGATAATGATCACGCTCTGGCCCGCGAGGCTGCCGATGCCTCCCACCACGGCTTCATCATCGCCATGGAGCCGGTCGCCGTGAAGCTCGACAAAGTCGGTGGTCAGACGGCGAATGTAGTCGAGCGCCGTGGGACGATCCTCTCGCCGTGCCGTCTCGATCGCCTGCCGGCCGTCCGGCGCATCGGTGGCGAGGGGGGGCATGTCGGGCGCGGTGCGTGGGCGCCGCGGCAGGGGACGGCTTTTTCGGGTCACGAGCTCGATCAGCCGGCCGATAGTTTCCCGCAGCTCCGGCCGGGCCACCACGGCGTCGACCATACCCCGCTCGCGCAGCCATTCGGCGCTGGAGGTACGGGTCGAGCCGGTGACGCGGCTGCCGGCAAAAGCGATGTAGGCGCCGGGCTCCGCCAGGACGATATCGCCGAGAGTGCCCGGGGCCACGAAGACGCCGCCCGTGGTGGGATCGGCCAGGACGGAGATGGAGAGCAGCCCGGCAGCATGGTGCCGCTGCATGGCTGCCGCCACGCGGGCCATCTGCGATAGGGAGAGCGTTCCCTCCTGCAGCCGGGCTCCGCCGCTGGCCGTCACGATCACGATCGGCCGGCGATGCCTGGTGGCACGCTCGCAGAGCCGAACCAGCTTTTCTCCCACGGCCACTCCCATGGTTCCGCCCATGAAGCCGAAGTCGAAGACCGCCAGGTCGACGTGATGCCCGAGGATCTGGCCGTGGCCGGTGACGACGGCTTCCCGAAGACCCGTCTTCCGCTGCGCGGCGGCGTGGAGGTCGCGGTAGGGCACGGGGCTTACAAAGTCCAGGGGATCGTTGCCGACGAGATCGGCGTCGTCCTCCACGAACGAGGCATCGAGCAGGGTGGTCAGCCGCATGCGAGCGGGAATCCGCCAGTGAGCCTGACACTCGGAGCAGACGCCGAGGGTGCGGCCCGGGTCATGGCCGGACGGGTATCCGCATCGCGGACAGGCAGCCGGGAGCGATGCTGTCCACCCCGGATCCGGCTGATGAGGAGTCGACTCCGGCCTGTGCATCCAGGGGGCAAGCTCACCGGCACGGTCTGTGAGGTAGCCGGCGAACGATCTGATGGTATCGGGAGATGGCATGGTCGGTCCTCTGGTACCACCACAATACACCTTTCGTCAACAGTTTGGCACGTGATACACGAGGAAGGGTGTGCCGCAGACATCTCCATGGCGCATGGCCATCTGCTCTCGACTGTTCCGCGAGGCGACTGACGGGATGGCTGTGATACCGTGAGCCGGCCGCCACACGCGGCGGCCGGCCACAGCTCTCCCCTACCAGGGAGCACGCACGAAGGGCGCTTCGATGGAGAACGTTTCCCGGCCTACCCCGGTCGCCGGCCGGCCGGGACCGTCACCACCCGGCCCCGAGACCGGCGTCCCGCCCCCGCTCACACCGGCACTCTTGAGCTGTGGGGGGATCGGAGCATTCCTCTTTACGGGCATCTATCTGCTGGAAGGGCTCACACGGCCCGGCTACGATGCCTGGCGACAACCGATTAGCGCACTGAGCCTGGGTCCCGGCGGCTGGGTCCAGCAGGCCAATTTCGTGGCCTTCGGCATGCTGATGGTGCTCTCGGCGGTGGGCTGGTATCGGTTCCTGACGTCGGGCCGCGGGTGGACCTGGTTCCCTGTGCTCCAGGGCATCAGCGGCTACTCCCTGATCGGCGCCGGGATATCCTCGATGGATCCCTTTCCTGGCTACCCTCCGGGTGTTGCCTCGACACCCTCGACGGTGCCCGGAACGCTGCACCTCGTCTTCGCGTGGGTGCTCATCGTGACTCTGGCTCTGGGCTGCGTCGCACCGGGAGTGGTCTTTTGGCGTCTGCCGTATTGGCGCGGCTGGGCGGTGTACTCGTTCGTCACCGGTGGGCTGATCCTCCTCTTCTGGGGCTTATTCGTGGGGTATCCGACCGGGACGCTCTCCGGGTTGGTTGAGCGGCTGTCCGCCGGATCCCATGCTCTCTGGCTCTGCCTGGTCACGGCGGCGGTCCTGGTCCAGCGGTGGGGTTCGCCGGGAGATGGCTGATTGGACGGACGCCCTGGAGGTGAACGGTCGGCGGCGGTGTTTTCACTACCATGTGCCGTCGGAGCCCGTCGGGGAGCCGCGGCCCCTCTTGATTGCCTTGCACGGCCGCAACCTGCGTATCGAGGAGATGCGGAGGATCACGCATCTGGACGAGGTTGCCGATACACATGGGTTTGGGGTCATCTACCCGGAGGGCTACCAGCGGAGCTGGAATGATGGCCGCGGGAACACTCGGGCCGAGCTCGACGGAGTGGATGACGTTGCATTCATTCGCCGCCTGATCGATCATCTGGGCCGGCTCCATGAGATCGACTCCAGCCGGGTAGGTGTCACCGGACTGTCAAACGGCGGAGTGATGTGCCATCGACTCGCACTGGAGCTGGGCGATCGGATCGCCGCGATTGCGCCCGTCGCCGGTCTGATGCCCGTGGCACTGGCCGATGTGGTGCCGGAGTATGCGGTGTCCGCGCTGCTCATCCAGGGAGACCGAGATCAGTTCATGCCGATCCAGGGCGGCCAGGCCCATGGGAAGGCCCGGCTGCTCCTGTTCATGGGTGGAGTCCGTATCCCTGCCGGCCCGGTCCTGTCCCTCGCAGAAACGGTTGCCCGCTGGCGCGCCGTCGACCGATGCCGTCTGGACGCCGTTCGCGACGATCTCCCGGCGCGGGAGGGCGACCCAACCAGTGTCGAGCGCGTGAGCTACGGCGGAGGGCACGGCGGGACGGCGGTGGAGGAGTGGGTGATTCGAGGAGGTGGCCATACCTGGCCAGGTGGTCCGACGTCGATGGGACTGGGGCTGCTGGGGCGCACCACGACCCGCTTCGACGCCGGTGAGGAGATCTGCCGATTCATGGCCGGTCACTGGCAGCTGGCTTCTGAGCGTCGTCTGAGCGAGAACCGTGTGTCATGAGCAGCACCAGACGCCGGATCACCACTGACAAGGCAAGCTCTCCCGGGGCAGGACCCGTTCGACGAGAGCTGCAGGCTGGAGGTGCGGTCGTTTGACGGCGAGCCGGCCAGTGGCTACCGAGTGGTGCCGTGAATCGGCACATTGGCGATCTCGTCGTACCAGATGAGCGCCCGGCAGTACCGGACGGACTCCGTCCCTTGCGCAGCTCACCCTACCAGGGAACTGCACGGACCGAGCAGATGCATCTGGAGAGGGGGACTGGTAGTCCCGTCGTCCCACGCTGAACCGGTCCACGAAACCGACGTCACTTCACAACGTTGCAAGAGTCGCATGGCAACCCCTTCTCCCAGGTGGCCGCCTTCGCCCTGACGTCGAAGCTCGGTCGCGTTAGCAGCTACCCTACCACGTCGTCCCTCGCCTGGCTATGTGGTTTCACATACTCATCGGGTCGTGCGCGGCGAGAATTACGCGTACGAGGCCAGAGCAGCCCGATCGATAATCTCAACCCCCGGCCGGGGCAGGGCCGGACGGATGAGACCGTCCCGCGTGAGCTGCCGCAGTGCCCGGCTCACGTCCTCCTGCCGGCTCCCGACCCGGGCAGCCAGTTCCTCCTGGGCATGACGCACGACGACCCGGCCGTTCTGCTCGCGGGCAAGCGCTGCCAGCGTGTGGGCGAGCCGAACCCGCATCGGCTCGAAGGCGAGCGCCGCTGACTGTTCGCACTGGCTCGACAGCCCATGGCTCACAAGGTGAAGCGCACGCAGACAGAGAGCAGCGTCGTCAGCCAGGGCCTTCTCCACGGTCGCCGCGGAAAGGCAGTAGACATACAATTCCGGCGATGCAGCCCAGAGCATATTCCCGCCATCGGCACCCTGTCCAAGCAGCGCCAGACCAAACGTATCTCCCGCATGAAGCTCGCGCAGGATGAGATGACGCCCGTCCACGGAGACGCGGCACACGCGCGCCGCTCCCTCCGCCACGATGATCAAGCTGTGCGGGCTCTCGATGATTCCCGCCACAATGTCACCTTTAACAAATACCGCCGGCCGAGCAGCGCGCGCTATCTCCTGGAGCCGGTCAGCCGGCATGCCGGCGAATAGCTGGGTCTCCCGCAGGGTGGCCACAACCGCCGGGCCCTCGTCTGCTTCCCGGGGTTCCTCCACCGGGCCGGTAGGTCGCCGCGTCTCCCGAACCACCCCAGGTGGTAGCTGACATCCCTCGAGATCAGTCCGAGATTGCGTGCGCACCCGTCCTCGTCCAGTCATTCCACGTCTGCCCTTCCCAGTGCGCGATCAAGGAGTTTTAGAGAATACACAATGACATGTACGACCCGCTACTTAACACCCGGCGGCTGCGTTACGCCCTCGTTGTGATCACACGGAGGGCGCAGACGATTCAGGACGCCATCAGGTCCCGCAGCGCCCGGGATGCTTCGTGGAAGAGTGCCGGGCCGCTGAAGCCGCCATACGGGCCGCCGGCCTGGAGGTGCGGCTCCAGCGCCAGGAAGCCGTCGTAGCCGTCCTGCCGAAGTGCCCGCAGAATCTCCGGCCAGCGCGCCACGCCCCTACCGGCCGGGACCACCTGCCCATCGCTCTGTGCATCTTTCACGTGCACATACGAGATCCACTGCCGCAACGCGTTATAGGCGGCCGGGTAGGGCTCCTCCCCGCACTGAATAAAGTTGGCGGGATCGAAGGCGGCACGGAGATGGGGATCGTCAATCGTCCGCAGGAGATCGACGCAGCGCTCGGCGGTGTCGCCATACAGTCCCGTGTCATTCTCGTGGACGAGCACGACACCGGCGGCGCGGGCGCGCTCGGTCATGATGCGCACGCGCGAGATCACCTCGTCGCGACGAGCAGCGGTCCATGCCTCCTCCCCGGCCGGCGGATAGAAGGAGAAGATCCTGATAGAGCGCGTTCCCAGCGTCCTGGCCAGATAGAGGGCGCGTTCCAGGCGAGCCAGCGACTCATCGAGCGGGGTGTCGATCGGAACCTTGCCCAGGGGCGAACCGATGGCGGCGACGCCCACGCCCTCGGCCTCCAGCGTCTCCTTGATCTCGGCAACCTGGCTGTCCGTCAGGTCGAGGACGTTGACACCGTCCACGCTGCGCAGGTCGAGATACTCGATTCTCTCGGCGCGCAGGACGGCGATCTGCTCGTCGAGTCGGGGGGAAATCTCATCGGCGAATGCGGAGAGACGGATCATGAGATGGCCACTTCCTTTCCAGTCCGGGCCGACTCGTAGATGGCCAGGATGATTTCCACCGGCCTCCGGCCGGCTTCGCCGTCAACGGCCGGCGTTCCATCCTCTCCAATGGCCCGCACCATGTCGGCAATCTGGGCGGTGTGGGAGTCGCCGGATACAGCGGCGGGGTTCTGCGCCGCTGTATCCGCCGGCTGCCCTTCCTCCGCGACCGTCTGGCCGGCTGCCGCTGCCTCGGCCTCCTCGTCCTGCAGGCGCAGCAGGGCCAGCCGGTCGTTCTCGATCACAACTGAGCCCGCGTCTCCGAACACTTCGACGCGGGTAATGACGCCCGGATAGGCGCCGGTGGTGGCGGCAATGGTTCCCAGGGCCCCACTCTGAAAGCGCAGCACAGCCACCGCCGCGTCTTCGGTCGGCATCTCGTGGACCAGTGTATCGGTGTAAGCAAAGACGCTTTTCGCGCGGCCCATCAGCCACTGCAGGAGATCGATGGAGTGGATGGACTGATTCATGAGGACGCCGCCACCGTCCAGCTCACGCGTTCCCCGCCAGGCTCCGCTGTCGTAATATCCCTGGGAGCGCCACCAGGGAATCTGGGCGTTGCCCAGCACCAGCCTTCCCAGCGTCCCATCACGTATCAGTGCATGAACGCGCCGGGTGGCCGGATCGAAGCGGTGCTGGCTGATAACGCTCATTTTCACACCCGCCTCCCGCTGCGCCCGCAGCATGCGCTCGATCGCCTGTAAGGTGATCTCCATCGGCTTTTCCACGATGACGTGCCGTCCGGAGCGCATCACCGCGCAGGCGTGCTCCCCGTGCATTCCGCTGGGGGTGCAGATGTTGACCACATCAAGGTCCTCGTGCTCGAGCATGTGGCCCAGATCGGGATACGCCCGGATTCCGTATTGGGCTGCCAGCCGCTCGGCCCGCTCGGGGGTGCTGTCGGCTACCGCGACCAACTCTGCACCCGGCAGTTGAGAGATGGCCGCGGCATGGACGTCCCCGATCACGCCACAACCGACGATTCCAAATTTCAATCGCTCTGGCATCGGTCACCCCCTCCCCGGTGAGAGAAGCTCGCGCAGTCGGTGGTGTACTCTGTCGAGGAAATCGACCAGGGTCGCGGCTGCTTCTTCCGAAGATCCCTCGAGGACCAGGAGCGAGCAGCTTCGCCCTCGCTCGTTCATTGCCTGCCAGGTGGCTACCGCCTGCGCGGACAGGAATGTCTCGCTGTAGCCTCCGACAACCACGGTTTCGTGATGCCGGCATACGGTACGGAGGCTGAGGAGATGCGGAGGTCCATCCATCTCACTCTGTTCCGTCGCGTGGTATGCGGCGGGTGCGCGCCGGACCTTCACGGGCACATGCAGGTCCCGGTTTCCGATCTCCTGCATCCGGCGCTCGATGCGCTCCATGGCTCCGTCGGGTAGCTCACCGTTGACGGTCAGATCCAGGTAGGAGAGCCCGCCGCGTGCCTCCCGCAGCAGGGCCACGAAGGCGTCCTCCGGAGACCCCGTGGCATGGCCTCCGGGCGGGAGAATCAGGGTGGCCGGCTCCGCGCGGACTGTGCTGCCGTCGGCGAGCGCCGTGTTCAGGGGGGAGCGGCTCTGCCGCAGTCGGCGCGAGCGCGCCTTGTAGTTCTCAACCGCGGGCTGGCCCGCAAACACAATCCCCTCGAGATAGCCGTACAGCGCGACGGTCAGCTGCCAGCCCAGGAAACAGGTGGCGAGAGCGGTGAGCACGCTCCTCACATCGCCCTGATCCAGAGCTGGTGCATCGAGGTGAACGGCGCGATCCCCGGTGACAGGCGCACCGACGCTGACCCAGAGCGTTCCGG
>JAICWV010000115.1 GCA_025966365.1 Chloroflexota bacterium
GATCATGAGGCCCATGATGAGACCGTAGAGGACGTTGCAGGTCACTGCAACGGCAACCGTCCGTGTGATTCCAAATCTCCGAATGCCCCAGATCAAGAACGGCATGCTCAAGTAGAGCTGCCATTCAAGACCCAACGACCAGTAGGCGCCGTTGAGCTCATAGAAGGTGGTGGGGAAAAGCGGATGGATCAAAACGGCATGGGCAAAGGCTTGCCATAGACCCTGGAGCGGAGAGAGATGATGGAAGCCCAGCCAGGTGAACGCGCCGAGATTGAGGACGAGAACGAAAACCAGCGACGTGTAGTACGCAGGCATGAGTCGGCGACACCGGCGGACGAGGAATTCCTTCGTCCGGAAACGGTGCTGCTTTCCCCCGGCGAATGGGATGTAGAGGCAGAAGCCGCTCAGCACGAGGAAGAGACTCACTCCTGTTGAGCCACTCTGCAAGAACAAGCCGAGCAGCCGCGACTGGTGCTCGAAGTGCGCGTGGCTGAATGCATTGATGTGGAAGAGGACCACCCATGAAGCAGCCACTGCCCGCAATCCGTCGACGCCGGGCAGCCGTGATGCCGAAACCTCCCGGAAACCGGCACGCTCCAGAAAGCGTCGCTTCGTCACCTCGGCCGGAACAACTCCGTCTCGCGAGGTGGGCGCCAGCTCTCCCGCCTCAGTGGACGTAGCAACCATGCCTCAAGTTCCCCCCGTTACGCGGCTGTCTGTTGTGGGCTGCCCCAGCGATAGCGCGGCCTCTATCCGGATCGAGATGTGAGTCCTATCATGCGCGATTGCGGGCAGGGGCAACAGATGCAAATGCGCGTGTAGTAACGCGCGTATGCGCGTACGAGCCACACACCGGCGGGCGAGACCAAACGGGGACGGATGCTAGTCGCGTGGGACTGACGTCGGCAACGCCGGTGCCGCATTTGACGCTCGTGAAAACTCGATCTGGCGGAACAGGCCCTCAGACAGCGATACCCGAGGGTTGTACCCGATCACATCTCTGGCTCGCATAATGTCGGCACCGGTATCGCGCACATCGCCACGCTGCGTCTCGACAAAGCGCACACTCAACTCCTGCTCCGTAATCTCCCGGAGCAGGGCCAGGACGTCAAGCACAGTCACGCGTGAGCCGCCCCCGACGTTGACTACGTCATTCGAGACGTCCTCGAACCCCGCGGCGACGGTAGCCGCTACGGCATCGGACACATAGGTGAAGTCACGTGTTTGCTTGCCGTCTCCGTAAATCATGATCTCCTGCCCTTCGGACAGGGCAGCGATGAAGCGGCTGAATGCCATGTCAGGACGCTGGCGCGGCCCGTAGACGGTGAAGTACCGCAAGGCCACGACCGGGACCCCATAGCTACTCGCATAGGCCAGGCACAGGCGCTCGCCGGCAAGCTTGCTCACACCGTAGGGAGAGATCGGTTGCGGGACATCGGTTTCCACGGTTGGATAGCGCTCGGCGTTCCCATAGACCGACGATGAAGACGCGAAGACGAACTTGTGGAGCGGGCGATCCCGTACTGCCTCGAGGAGGCGCTGTGTTGCCCAGAGATTCCGTTCGAGGTAGAGGTGGAAATCATTGCCCCAACTGGCGCGCACACCGGGTTGCGCGGCAAGGTGAAACACGATTTCACAGCCATCGAGCAACCCGGCGAGGTCGATGACCGCCAGGTCTCCTTCCACTATCTGGAAGTTTGGATGCGTGACCAGGGCTTCGAGATTCCGCTCTTTTAGCCGTCGGTCATAGTACTCGGTGAACGCGTCGACCCCCACGACATCATGTCCCTCGGCGAGCAACCGCTCCGCCAGGTGTGAGCCAATAAAACCCGCTGTTCCTGTCACCAGGACTTTCATCTTTGGTGCTCCAATCAGCCGCGTCGTCGTCGAATGCCGAATCTGCGTTGCCGTGACTATATCCTCGCGTCCCGGCTTTGTGCAACGTGCTGGACTCACAGGCACCAGCTCATTAGGCGGCGTTGGGCCGGCTCACATGCGGACGCGGAAGGTGTAGGACGCCCGGCCGTCCGTGCAAATGCACCTATGCCCGCTGCCGATCAAGGCAGTAGTGTGCAGGTAGTCTTGGTGGGGCTCGAGGTGCGGAAATCCGTGCGGATCGTATTGTTGCTCATTCAGGTCCCCGGCGCGTTGATGGTGCTCTATCTGGACATCCTCAGCGTCGCCGCCCTTTGGTGGCGTCAACAGACGTCGGTTGCGGCGCCACGCACTCGATTTGCCGTGCTTGTACCGGCACACGACGAGCAGGTCCTGCTGCCGCGGCTCATGGAGAGTCTCGCTGCGCTGGACTACCCCTCCAACCTCTTCGACGTCCACGTGGTCGCGGACAACTGCACGGATCGCACCGCGGAGGTTGCCGCACGCAGCGGGGCGATCGTGCATGAGCGGCAGGATACGACCCAGATGGGGAAAGGGTTCGCTTTGCGCTGGCTGCTTCAGAGAATTCGCCAGGCAGAGAAGACCTATGACGCGTTTGTGGTTATCGATGCCGATTCCGTGGTCGCCCCGAACTTTCTTGACACAATGAACCGGCATCTCGTGCAGGGCGCGACCGTCATTCAGAGCTACTACGGTGTCTACAACCGTGAGGAATCCCCGGCCGCTGCCCTTCGATACACCGCCCTCGTCCTGTTCAATGATCTCCGGCCACGCGGGCGTGACGTGCTCGGTCTCTCCGCGGGTCTGCGCGGCAATGGTATGTGCTTCGGTAGTGACGTGCTGGAACGCTTCGGATGGGAGGCATTTACTCTGGCAGAGGACGTGGAGTTCCACTTTCAGCTGGTGGAAGCAGGAATCAAGGTGAAATATGCTGCCGACACGAGCGTGCTGGGTGAGATGCCCACCACCCTGAGGGAGGCACAGACCCAGAACGTACGGTGGGAGCGGGGGCGTATCCAGATGCTCCGACGGTTTGGTCCGCGACTTCTGCGTCAGGGCATGCGGCAGCGGGACCCCGCGATGGTCGATGCTGTGGCTGAACAGCTCGTTCCACCGCTCTCGGTTCTCTCAGCGGCCGGCGCGCTCTGCTTGCTCGGCGCCACGATCCTGCGGGTGCCCGGTCCACGTCGTTTGGCAGCGGCCGTCGTCGCCGGACAGGCTGCCTACGTGCTCACCGGTCTCGCTCTGTCTCGCTCTCCCCTGAGGTTCTACCTTGCACTGCTCCGGGCTCCAACCTACATTGCCTGGAAGGTATGGATCTACGCCCGGGCAGCAGCGCGCCCACGTGATTCCACCTGGATCCGCACATCACGACCGCTGCGCGGCGGCGGTCGCCCTCCTCCATGAAGTGAAAAAGAAGTCCCACGGAAGCCGCTGCGAAGCCGAAGTTAAGGGGTGAGGAAGGCAGGGTCGGTATATCTCCACATGCGTCGGCATCGGGGGGACGCCGAATAGGACTGCCGAGCGGTAGCCAGCGATGGAGGGAGACCGATGATCCAGATGACCGAGTCGTTCGAGCGCGTCGCGGTGCCCATGTGTGCCGTGAACTATCATTGCCGAATCGTAGCGTGGAACAGGGCCGCGGAAAGCTTCTTCGGCCTGGCCGCGGAGCAGGTTCTCGGCCGCGAGTGGCACTCGGTCATCTTTACGGTGGGCGTTCCAGGGTGCTGCGCCCTGTGTCGCGCGCGCCGGGCGCTGCATGGCGGCGACACGATGAGTCCGATGGATGTTCGTGTCTCCGTCGACGGAGGTCATCACTCCGTCACAATGCTCCCGGTGCCCATGAACTGGGAGGGTGACGAGTCTCTGAGCTTCGCAATTTTGCCCGCCGGCTCAAGCGCCCCCGCAGTCGGGCCCAGGATGCCGATTCCCATTAACTCGCGGGTCGTCCAGCTGGACGACCGCATTGTCGAGAACCTCACGACCCGCGAACGTGAGGTCCTGGCCTGTGTCGTCGAGGGGTTCGACGCGCGGACCATTGCCGAGACCGTAGGAATCACCCACGCGACCGCCCGAAACTATGTGCAGCGCATCCTGACGAAGCTTGGTGCTCGCAATAAGGCAGAGGCGGTGAACGTGGCTCTGCGCTACAACCTCATCGCCAGCTAGGGACGTCGCGCTCCCACGTATCCCACGAGCCGGGCACGGTGCATCTCCCCCCGTTCACCGGGCCCGGCGTCTTTTCGCGCCGTCATGTGCCGCTGCCCCTGCGCCCCGCTCCGTAGACTCGCAACGAATTCACGGAAGCATCATTTGCATCTATCTGCCTGCACCAACTACGGACAGTCTGGTACTGTCCGCGCTCTCGCGCATGTCCCTGGTGATTTCGTTGCTCCGCAGGTGACGATGGGTACTATTTGCGTCATCAATGATGATCACGAGCCAAGCACGCTTCTGGCCGAACTCCTAGCCGGCCGGGGGAACGACACCATCCTCAGCTATGACGGTGTGTCCGGGTTCGATCAGATCCAGACAGAGCACGTGGACCTCATCATCGTGGACGTAATGACGAAGAAGTCGGAGGATCGGTGGGACGTGCTTCGCTTCCTCCGGCGCCACCCATACCTGCGCTCTCTGCCGGTCGTCGTGTGTGCTGTGGTGGATAGCGATGGCCGGCTGGACCAGCAGTGCCCGCGAGAGGCGAACGTGCGGGTGGTGGGAAAACCTTTCGACCTGGAGGATCTGTACAGCGCGGTCGATCTGGCGCTCGAACGAGTGGTGACATAAATCTCGAGCGCGTCTGCACCTGCACGGTTGAGCCGAGGGGTTCCGTACATCGCTACACCATGGGTACATGGATGTCGCTGTAACCATCTCCGGACGCGGGTTAGGGGAGTATGCCAACTCTCCCAATCGACCCGCTCACTCGAACTCGCGCCGCGATACGTAAAGATGCACAAACGAACCATTGACAAAGGCTGAAAAGGCTGCTAAGTTAGCGGAATCAATGCACAGATAGTCCACAATTTTCGGTGAGTTATCCACGCGGCGAGTAGGGACGGGGAGATAGGGGTCACGGATGGTGGCAAGCCCTGGCAGTGCTGTGGAATCGTCGTTGCGGTCACGCGACGAATCCGACGCGCGTGGGCTGAGGATTGAGCTTCTCGGCACGTTTCGCGTGTCCGTCGGTGAAAACATCATCGACGACTCACAGTGGTATTTGCGGAAGGCAAAGAGCCTGATCAAGCTCCTGGCGCTTTCCGACAGTCGCCGCTTGCACCGTGGAGAGATCATGGATCGTCTCTGGCCGTCTCTCGATGCCGGTGCGGCTGGAAACAATCTGCATAAGGTTCTCTATGTGGCGCGCCGCGTCCTCGAACCCGACCTCCCTCCCAAAGCACCGTCACGGTATCTCCAGCTCAGCGGAGAGCTGGTGGTTCTGGACGTAGCGCATGTGTGGATCGACGTGGTGGAGTTTCGCGCAGCTGCGGAGCGCGCACTCGCGGCCCGGGATGTCACCGTCGTTCGGGAAGCGCTGGATCTCTACGCGGGAGAGCTGCTTCCGGAGGACCGATACGAGGAATGGACGATACGTCCCCGCGACGAGCTGCGCCAGCTGCAGATCGCTCTCCTGTTCGAGCTCGCCGAGCTCCATACCGGCCGCAGCGAGGGCGAGGAGGCAATCGATGTGTTACGTCAAGTGATTGCCCTCGATGAGGCAAACGAACAGGCGCACGTCGAGCTCATGCGCCACCTTGCGAGCTCCGGTCAGCGCCAGGCCGCTTTGCGCCAGTACGTCGTGTTGCGGAACGCTCTGGACCGAGAAATGGGCGTCGAGCCAGATGCGGTCGCGCAGGGGCTCTACTCGGAAATTCTCAGCGGGCACTACGTCCCTGATCAGTCCGTGGAAACCACCTCGATAGAAGTCGTGGGAATCGGCCCCTCCGATGGGCTTGTGGGACGAGACGGCGTGCTCGAACATCTTCGAGGACGTGTGGCCGCGCTCAGTGAGGGGCACGGCAGCCTTATCCTCCTGCATGGTGACGCCGGCGTAGGTAAGAGCACACTGGCTGACCGCATAAACCAAGAAGCAGCTCAGCGGGGAGCAATATCGCTCTGGGGAGCCGCATACAGGGACGAGCCGAACCTCCCCTATGGCGCGCTCAGACTCCTGCTCGAGGGCTTCGCGGTCCGTGTCGGGGCGCCCAGACTGCGCGCGCTCTCCGATGGGATTGCGGCCGAGCTCGCCTGCCTGGCACCGGCCTTCTCACGCGTCCTTGATGCAGATGAGCGTCATCAGCTCCCGGTTGCCATGGACGACGAAGTGCGAATGACCGCGGCGCTTATTCAGTTCTTCTCGGCGCTCAGCAATCATGTCCCTCTTGTGGTCATTGTGGAAGATGTGCACTGGGCCGACGCGAGCACCGTCCGTTTTCTAGACCGCGTGTCCCATCTGATTTCCGAGCTCCCGATCCTCTTCGTCTGTACCTGCCGGTCCGAGGGCATCTCGGTCGGGAGTGAACTCGGGCGTCTCTTGAGTGGAGGGGTAACCAACCCGGGGATGGAATGCGTAGAGGTCCAACCCCTGAGTGACGTCGAGGTTGGAACCATGGCGGAGCGGCTCCTTGGGACACCCCTTGCCGATGATGTGCTCGGCGTGATCAGCACCGTTGCGCGGGGCGTCCCGTATTACGTCGAAGAAACCATCTCCGCCTTGCGCGGCCGCCGCCGTATCCAGCAGCTGAATGGTGTCTGGACGATCCGGAAAGGAATCCGCGTCGTCTGGAGCCGGGACGACGTGCGCAGATTGGTCGATGCCGAAGGGGACTTCCAGCTGGTCAGAAAGCTGAGAGCCCTCTAGCGTCGAGACGCGCCGGCACACCTGCCTGAGACGTCTGGGCGCCCGTGACCTGCACCTGGTCGGCGCTGGTGCCCACTGCACGTCTCCGCACCTGTGGAAACGTCCCGCGACCGATGGCCGGCATTTATGCGCGCGCGGGAAATGAAGTGGAAAAGAAGCGCGGGGGAAGGAGGGCGGAAGGCCGCCAGAAGCGTCCATGAAGCTTCGCTCCGTAAGGTGCGGGATAACGAAGCGGCAGGCTCCTGACCTGAGGGCAATGTGCCCGGGAAACAGGGGATCGGACGGGAGACGGCGGAATGGAAAGGCGACGGGAGCGCATCAAGCTTCTCGACACATGGATAGACCGGATTAGCATTGCTGACGCGTCAGAGAGGGTTCACGAATTCGTGTGCTCGGGCGTTCCCAACCACATCGTCACGGTCAACCTTGACTTTCTCCGGCTGAGCAAGCTCGACCGGTCGTTTCGGGACATCGTCAATGATTCGGCAATGGTGGTGGCGGACGGCATGCCGCTGGTATGGGCTTCGCGCAGAACGGGATCGCCGCTGCCCGGGCGGATAGCCGGCGTCGATCTGGCTGTCGAGTGTGCTCGTTTGGCCGCGGACCATGGATATCGCATGTTTCTTCTGGGTGCAGCTCCGGGCGTTGCAGCTGCCGCGGCAGATGTCCTGCGTAGCCAGTTTCCGGGACTCGCGGTCGCGGGGACGCATGCCCCCTCCGCACTCGATGACGAGGCGGACGCGGAGACGATTCGGATCATCAAAGCGGCGTCTCCTGACATACTCCTGGTTGCCTTCGGGGCACCCAAGCAAGAGAAGTGGATTAGCAAGTACAAGGACGTCCTTCAGGTACCGGTCCTGATGGGAGTGGGCGGGAGCTTCGATATCCTTTCAGGCCGGGTTAACCGTGCCCCCGGATGGATGCAGCAATCAGGAATGGAGTGGTTCTTCCGGTTCCTGGAAGAGCCAGGGCGCCTCTGGAGGCGGTATTTCCTCAACGACCTGCCCACCTTCGTTCAGTTGATGGGAGAGGTTGGGGCACAGAGCCACATGGTCGCGCCTGTGCCGTTTGTACCTCCCGAGCGGTTGAACACGTCCGAGGGAAGCGGAGCGCCGGCAGCCTAGTGCTCCATGTCTCAGGCGACGAGCTGCGTCCATCCGACCCCGAGCAGGAGGCGCACTGGAGCCGGGATGCGCTGAACCGCGGCGCCCATGACAAAGGGATCCAGGTCGAGCGCGGCCAGATGAGGAACGGAGCACCCGTACGAATGCATCTATACAGGCATCGTAGGCGCCATCAGACTGGTAGCGCGAGAGAGTAACAAAACGGATCGGAGATCGGCGGTGAGCGTGGCAGCGCACAATGTGACCGTAGAGGATGAGCAGAAGGCTGGGTTTCTCGGGTTCGCTATGCTGACGGCATTCTGTAGCATTACGCTCGTTTCGCAGGTGATCGTGTGCTGCATCTGGGGGGCTCTGTCTCTCCTTGGCTTCGACGGCTTCGAGGAAGACTGATTCGAAGCGTCAGCGGTGAGTCGGGCGACTGAGTAGCCAGATGCTGTCTTAGCCCTTCACGACAGACTCAGGCACCGGTGCCGGCTGCAAGATCCGGATCTGATTGCCGGACCACTCCTATATACGGATAGCGTCTATCCGACGATTTGGCAGTGGGTGCGGCTGCACGTGCTCGAGGTGACCACCCTGCATATCCGCTTGTGGACAAGATCGTGTCCAAAGTAGTGGACAGGTGGTGGTTCGGCCGGGACCCGTTTCGCTCTGCCTTGCCCCTGTCTCTGATTCACCACGACCATCATCGCGGATCGACATAAGGGTTCCCTCCCGTACACCGATCAGCGGGCCCGTAGATTGTCCTTCTCAGCGGCCATACAGTAGCCATTGAGCTGTACGTCGCTGTTCTGCCGCACTACTACCCGCCTCGGCTCTAACCCGGCTGTGCTGCTCAGCCCCAACGATCGTCCTGCGTGACGCAGGACGATCGACCCTTGTGAGGGGAGCCGAGTAGGCGTAGTGTGGCGTTCGAGTGATCAGTCGATAAAGGCAAACCCGTCGTGAGACGGGGACGCAAAGCCACGGGGCTCGGGACGAGCCAGCCGGGCTGCCGGCAACTTGATGCGGCGTCTGTGTTGGCACGTCTTTCCCCGAGGGAAAGGGAACGACAGTGCCGTACCGGTTTCACCTGGAGCAACCTTGGCCGCCTCCGGCCACGGCCAGGCGCCGATATCGGGGAAGGGCTTGCCCGCCCGGGTGTTCGCGTGGGGTGGGGGAAAGCAGCGACGCTCTGTGCTGCTTTCCCCCACCCCTTGCTTCGCGAGGGCGGTCGACCACACGCACCAGCACCGTCCCGTCCGGCGGATCGACACTCTATGTCACGTCAGCAAGTACCTATTAGAAAGGGCAGATAGTGAACGCAACGCCATTAATGTTCCGCACGGGATCGGGCGCAAGGACCGTCTGGTTACGTGTACTTCACCTCTGTGTTGTACTGGCACTTCTGGCTGCCGGCCTCCTCACCGCGAGCGTGAGCACTGCGTTGACGACGGAGAGCGCGGAGGCCGCGACGGCTATTACCGGCTTGCATGTGCAGGGGAACCAGATCGTCAATGGAAGCGGTCAGGTGGTCCGGCTGCTCGGGGTCAACCGCTCCGGGACCGAGTACGCCTGTATCCAGGGGTGGGGCATCTTCGACGGGCCATCGGATGCCGCATCTGTGCAAGCGATGGCGTCATGGCACGTCAATGCGGTGCGTGTGCCCTTGAATGAAGACTGCTGGCTGGGAATCAACGGTGCTCCTGCCGCCTACTCCGGGAGCACTTATCAGCAGGCTATCGCCAATTATGTCAATCTGCTCAACCAGAACGGCATGGTAGCCATCCTCGACCTCCACTGGAATGCCGCAGGAACCACCCAGGCAACCGGGCAGAACCCGATGCCCGATGCCGATCACTCCCCTGCTTTCTGGACGTCGGTCGCCAACTATTTCAAAGGCAACAGCTCAGTTATCTTCGATCTATTTAACGAGCCGTATCCGGACTCCAATCAGAACACAACGGCTGCCTGGACCTGCTGGAAAAACGGAGGGACGTGCTCAGGTGTTTCGTACCAGGTGGCAGGGATGCAGCAACTCGTCACGACTGTGCGGAACACGGGTGCTACCAATGTCATCATGCTGGGCGGGGTGCAGTACAGCAACAACCTCTCCCAATGGCTTACCTATAAGCCAACTGACCCGCAGAGCAACCTCGCCGCCTCCTGGCATTCCTATAACTTCAACGTGTGCGCGTCCTCCTCGTGCTGGAACAGCCAGGTAGCGCCTGTTGCCCAACAGGTCCCGCTTGTGACCGGTGAGATTGGGGAGAACGACTGTTCTCATGGCTACATCGACTCCCTGATGCAGTGGCTGGACGGTATCCAGCAAAGTTACCTCGCCTGGACCTGGGACACCTGGAACTGCTCGAGCGGCCCCGCACTGATCAGCGATTACACCGGCACACCGACGGCGTATGGAGCGGGATACCAGAGCCATCTTGCGGCACTTGCCGGGGGGAATCCATCGCCCACTCCCACTCCAGTTCCGCCGACAGCCACCGCCGTACCCGCCACCAGTACGTCCGTACCCGCCACCAGTACGCCGGTGCCACCGACCAACACACCGATGCCACCGACCAATACGCCCGTGCCACCGACCAATACCCCCGCGCCGCCCACCAGCACGCCTGTAACACCTACTGCCACCGCGGTTCCGCCCACTGCTACCCCGTTGCCGCGGAACAAGAAGCACTCGACCCCCACTCCCCTTCCCTCCACCACCCCGGTTCCCCCGACCACCACCCCGGTCCCGACCAATACGCCGGTCCCGTTGCCGACCTCTACCCCGGTCCCGACCAATACGCCCGTACCTCTGCCCACCAATACGCCGGTACCCTTGCCGACCAAGACCCCGGTGCCTTTGCCCACCAATACCCCGGTGCCCTTGCCGACGGGGACCCCCCGGCCCACGACTACAGCGGTCCCACCCACTGCGACCCCGGTCCCACCGACGATGACCCCGGTCCCAACCGCAACGCCAGGCTCAGCACCGACGACGCTGCGTGCCGATACGTTTGCGCGGCCCGATAACAGCGGGAGCTGGGGGACTGCCAGTGACGGCAACGCCTGGACGCT
Source organism: Chloroflexota bacterium (assembly GCA_025966365.1). Taxonomy (GTDB): domain Bacteria; phylum Chloroflexota; class UBA5177; order UBA5177; family UBA5177; genus JAICWV01. The sequence goes on from JAICWV010000115.1 coordinate 10,939, forward strand.
GCTAAGCGGCTCCGGCTCACCGGGCGGGGCGATGGGCATCACCAATGACGAAGGAACGCTCGCGCTCTCCTCCTCCAGCCTCTTCAACGTGCTGGGATCGTCCGTCAGCTCTGCCGATCAGGAAGGTCTGGTGCGATGGAGCGTGGACGATCCGACGGCCACCGCCGGCATCCTGCTGCGTGCCCAGGACCGATCCAACTACTACCTGGCCCGCTACGACGGGCAGGGCAGCATCGAGTTCATGAAGAAGGTGGGAGGCGTCTCTACCCACTACACCGCCTTCCCCTTTAGTCCGCAGGCCGCCACCCTCTACTGGCTGCGCTTCCAGGTCCAGGGGACGACGATCTCGATCAAGGTGTGGACGGATGGTACTCCGGAGCCATCCACCTGGGACTACACCACCACCGATACCTCCCTCAGCGCTCCCGGCTCCGTCGGCCTCTACAGCTATGCCAGTGTCAGTGCCTCCAACACCTTCGATAAC
>JAICWV010000007.1 GCA_025966365.1 Chloroflexota bacterium
GTTGATGAACGCGGCGCGGCCGGTGCTTGTTGTCGAACCACCTGGCGAACGCGCACGTCCGCTCCGCCCGAGCCGCGGCCGGAGAGGGCGCCCAGAAGCTTCTTTGCCTGGCTGGTTGACATCAAGCCCAGATCGACCGCGTAAGCCCCGGTCTTTGGATCAGCCTGAATGCGGTGCTCGCTGGACGCGTGTCCGCGGGACCGAAGTGTCAGGTCCACCTCTTTCCCCCGTGCTCCCTTGCCCACCAGGATCGCTCTCCCCTGCAATCGTACGATGTACCCCGACCAATTGGTGGAGCGCGCCACGGTGATCCGCCGGTGATGCGTCACAAGCGCGGCCTGTGCCAGGGCCGCCAGTACGTCCGAGCGCGCGCCTTCTTCCACATCCTGACGGGTGATCGAGGCGACGCCGGGGACCGTATAGAGGGTGTCAGGATCGGCTGCCCCATTGACGATGAGGCCGCCGCGCAACAGGTCCACCCGGACAGTCAGGCCCCGGCGCCTCAGGATGCGGGCGGCTGCTTCGGCGGTTGCCCTCAGCTGCGATGAGAACCGGTCGGTCCCGCCGCTGGCGGCAGGCAGCCGGAGCAGCAGGATGCGAGTTCCGTCGCCGACCGGGAGCCGGCCCTCCAGACCGGGCGCGGGGTTATAGACGTCGGGAACTCGCTTCCACAGGAAGACGGAGGTCTGGCCCTGGTAGGAGAGCAGCGGGTCCGGTCCGCTTCCAGTCCATCCATAGGGGTCGGTCGGGGTGCAGTTATGAAACACCGTGAAGTGAAGGTGCGGGCCAGATGAGTGGCCGGTGTTTCCACTGACGGCGATCTTCTGCCCTGCATTCACCTTCTCACCCCTGTGAACCAGGAACTTGCTCAGATGTCCATACAGGGTCACGTATCCGCCGTGGTGCTGGATCATGATCATATTGCCGTAACCATGGTCCGGGGCGTAGGCGTATTCCAGCCGTGCGAAGATAACCTTTCCCGCCGCCGCTGCATAGACGGGCTGGTACCAGAGGTTGTAGTCGTACCCGTTGTGCCCGTCGTAGTACAGGTACTGCCGCAGGGAACCGTCCCAGTAGGCAGGGAAATCCGCAGCGTGGTGGGTTGTGTCGACGGAAGCGGAGGCGCCAGTGGCAATGGTTATGGCACCGTCCTGGACAAAGTCGGGAAGGTCGTGGTCAAAGTACGACACGATAGATGTCCACCCGTGATAGGGCGCCAGGAGGAAAGGAGAGGCAGCATTCGGCTTCCCCGGGCCATTGCAGGTGACAGGCGCCACCGAGTCCTCGGCATTGAGGTTGAGGATCGGTGTGGCCGACGGCGTCGGGGTGGGCGTGTGCCTGTGCTTGTGATGCCGGCGGTGGCGCTTTGGCACCTTCCCGGGCGCGGGAGTCGATGTCGCGGACGCCGCGCGCTTGTGGTGATGGTGGTGCCGGCGGTGGATCGCTTGCTCCGGGGTCGGAGCGATGGGCTTGATCGTGGGCACGACCGTTCGGGACGGCTCCGGAATGCCGGTGGGACGAGCGGTCGGCCGCACGGTTGGCCGGGCGATGAGCGTCGGCGTCGGCTCCGGACTCGGAGTCGGCGTGGCGGTTGACGTATCGGGAACGGCTGTGTCGGCCCCGGCGGGCACCAGGGATGCCATCAACAGGGCAGCGGAAAGAGCCGTGGCTGCGAGCACCGGAAGGCGGCCTGCCGCGCGGGCGGACATCCGGCCTACGCCATAACCGGCTGCCCGACCTCGAACGACCGGATCCGCTCTTCCACCTGACCGATGACGCTATCGGGTGTGGAGGCACCGGCCGTTATACCCACGCGTCCGGCCCCGGCAAACCACGACGCTTGCAGATCGCCCAGCCGTTCCACCTGATACGCCGGAACGCCTTCCTCTTGCGCCGCTTGCACCAGTTTCCGGGTATTGGCGCTGGCCCTTCCGCCGACCGCGACCACGACATCCACCTCGCGCGCAAGCTCACGAACCGCTCGCTGCCGCTCCTTGGTGGGCTTGCAGATGGTGTTGATGACCCGAACTTCTACCCCGCGTGTCACCATGGCGGCGACCAGGTCGCGAGCGAGAGACACGAACTTCTCAATATTGGACGTGCTCTGGGAGATGAGCGCCACGCGCCGGGTGGGCTCCCAGTTTTCCAGGTCGCCCATCGAGGAGATAACCTTCGCTTTCCCGCCGCTCCAGGCCACGATGCCTTGCACTTCTTTGTGCTCCGGGTCACCGTAGACGAGGACAGAGTAGCGCTGCGCCACCAGGTCTGCCGCGGTCTTCTGGATACGGGTGACGAGCGGACATGTGGTATCGATAACCTTCAGGCCGCGCGCCAACGCTCGCCCCTCCAGGTCGGGTGGGGCGCCATGCGCGGTAATAGCCACCAGCGACCCGGGCGGTACGTCGTCCAGGCCTTCCACGACGTGGACGTGGACCTTTTCTAGCTGCTCGGCGATCTGGGGGTTGTGCACGATGGCGCCAAGTGTGAAAACTGGCGTACCCGATTCGCCCAGCTCGCGGACGATCTCGATTGCATCGCGCACGCCAAAACAAAAGCCCATGGAATGGGCACGGACAATTTCCATACTCGGGGTCCTCTGCAATTGACGCGGATCGCCATATTGTACACGGGATTCCCTTGACATTTCCGCGACCGTCGTTTCCTTCACCTCCCATCAGGGGTCTATCATCGGGTGCGGCCACGACGCGGCCGCCAATTTTTTGCCCGGAGTTCGAGCCCTGGCACTCTTGCTTCGCGAAGACGATATCCAAGTCCTCCTGCCCATGACCGAGGCCCTGCGGCTCGTCGAAGACGCGCTGCGTCTTCAGGGCGAAGGCGAGGCGGAAAACCGGCCCAGGACCCGGATTCCCTATCCGGGCGGCCTGTTTCACTACATGGCCGGAGCCGTGCCCGCGCAGCACGCCGTGGGTCTCAAGGCCTACGCGTCCTCGTCCTCCGGAGCCCAATTTGTGGTTCTGCTCTTTGACACCGACTCCAACGTCCTGCTCTCTGTTCTCGAAGCCGACTGGCTGGGCCGGATCCGCACGGGTGCCGCCAGCGGCGTGGCGACGAAAGCGCTGGCGGCGCACGGCGCATCGGTCGGCGGAGTCATCGGAGCTGGCGGCCAGGCGGAAACCCAAATCGAGGCAGTGACCGCGGCTGTACCTCTCAAGACGGTCAAGGTCTTCAGCCGGACTCCCGAGCGGCGGGAAGCTCTGGTCAAGCGCCTGCAGCCGCGGGTGCAGGCCGACCTGGTACCGGTAGCATCGGCGGAAGAGGCGGTACGGGATAGCGACGTGGTCACCACCGTAACGACTGCGGCGGAGCCTGTCTTCAACGGCGACTGGCTCAAGCCGGGAGCGCACGTAAACGCTGCAGGTGGAAACCGATCAAACCGCCGCGAGCTGGACAACGCGACCGTCTTTCGCGCCGACTTTATCGCCGTCGACTCCCTGGAGCAGGCCAAGCTCGAGTGTGGCGACCTGATTATTCCTGCACGGGAGCACCCGGGGATCTGGTCACGGGTCGTCGAGCTGGGAAGTATGCTGGCGGGCAAGAACCGGGGTCGTACCAGCCCGACCGAGATCAGCCTCTTCGAGTCGCAGGGCATCGCGATCGAAGACGTCGCGGTCGCGCGATATGTGTACGACCGAGCAAGGCAACGAGGCATGGGCCAGAGCGCGGAGTTCGGGGGTACTGATTGACCGCGGAGCCCCGACGGTTTGTCATCGTAGGGAATGGGGCTGCGGGCACGACCGCCGCCGAGCATATCCGCAAAAACGACCCCGAATCCGACGTCACCCTCGTCGCCGGAGAACCCTATCCCCTCTACAACCGCGTCGCGCTTCCCATTTTTCTCCGCGGGCGAGTCCAGGAACGGAATGTGATGATGCGTACGGCCGAGGTGGAGGAGAAGCGGGGCGTTCGCCTGCTTCTGGACACCTGGATTGAGGCGGTAGACGCGAAAGAGAAAACGGTTGTCACCCGAGAGGGACGGGAGCTGCCGTACGACCGCCTCTTGATCGCGACCGGCGGCACTCCCAAACCCCTGGCCTTGCCGGGCGCGGATCTCCACGGCGTCTATCAATTTCAGACGTTGGACGACACCAAGGACCTGATTGCGCGCATCCAGGAGTCCCGGTCTGCCGTGGCCCTGGGAGGTAGCTACATCGGATATGAGCTGGCCGAGGCCTTTTCCCATCGCGGGCTGCATACCACCTGGATCATGCGTGGCGACAGGTTTTTGCGGCGATTGCTGGATCCGGACGGCGGGCGCGTCGTCGATCTGCTCGCCCGTGACCGCGGCGTGTGCGTCGTCTACAACGACTGGTCCGAGGAAATTCGCGGCAGGAACGGCGTACCGGGCTGCGTGACGACGGTCAACGGCGGTGATTACGCGGCCGACGTGGTCGGCTACGGCATCGGGTTGGACTATTACACGGAGCTGGCCCAACAACTCGGCCTGGAGGTGGACAAAGCAATCATCACCGACGAGCATCTGCGTACCTCGAACCCGGATGTCTACGCCGCCGGCGACGTCGCGCAGTTTTACGATGTCATCATCAATCAGCACAACCAGATGGGAACCTGGGACAACGCGGTGTCGCACGGCCGCCTCGTCGCCCAGAATATGCTGGGCCAGAACTTGATCTACACCGAGGTGCCCACCTACGTCACGACCATGTTCGGCTCGCGCTTGAGCGTCCTGGGCCTGACCCCGGAGCAGCACCCAGAGCTTGAACGGGAGGTGCAGGTGAACTTCGACACCCGTAAATATCGGGCCCTGTTCTTTTACCAGGGCCGCCTGGTGGGTGCCGTCATCATTGGCGTTCTGAAAGGGCGCCGCAAGATCGAAGAGGTCATCAAGAGCCGCGAGCCGGTTGAGAATCGCCGCGCCCTGTTCGACCTGCTGGGGCCGATCGAAGAGCCGGAAGTGCTCGAAGATTAGCACGGCTACCATAGTCACGGAGGACCTACATGCTTGCCTCGATCGTGGAGCTCATCCTGGCACTGATCTGTCTCGGGGTGGCCGGGCGGATACTCATCGGGTTGATTGACGCCCAGCGGGCTCCAGGGAAGCGCAAGCGCAGCCGCTGACGGTCCGATCTGCCGGCACCGCTTGATCCCGCTGCCCGCGCGGGCGATAATGTTCTGTATGGCGAACCCTGCGTTCAGCACCGAGAACACAGCGCGGGCTCAGGCGCCCGCCGTGGGCAAAGCGGTGCGGGTGCTGGAAGCGATTGCCGCTCAGGAGCAGCCGCTCGGCGTCTCCGAGATCGGGCGACGCACCGGCCTGAGCAAGAGCACGGTGCATGCTCTGGTCGCGTCGCTGATGCGAGAAGGACTTCTGGAAGGGGGCGTGGACGGCGGCTACCGGCTCGGGTACCGACTCATCAGTCTTTCCCAGCAGGCCAGGGACTCCGCGGTCGTGGAGCGAGCGCAAGCGGGCCTGTATGCGCTGGCTGCCAGAACGGATGAGACTGTATTCCTGGGTAAGCTGGTGGGAGACAGCGTTTCGGTGCTGGATAGGGAGGAAAGCGCGCGCTCCCTCAATCTGTCGGCTCCGGTGGGATCCAGCATTCCAGTGCTGGCCGGCGCCCTGGGGAAGGCATACCTGGGAGAGATTGGACCGGAGGCCGCTCGCAGGTACATCGCGCACCACGATCTGCCCGCCTTCACGGAGGCGTCCACCGTTTCCCCGGAGCGCCTTTTGTCGGATGCGCGCCAGGCCGAGTCGCGCGGCTACGCTCTCGACCGAGGCGAGTACCTTCCCGGAGTGGCGGCGGCCGCCTGTTGTTTCAGCTGGGAAGGCTCGATCTATTTCCTGTGGATCGTCCGCATCGAACGTTCGGCCGGACCTGATCTGGACACCATGGGACGGCTGGTTCAGGAGGCGGCGCGGACTCTCCAGCGCTCGTTGCGGGACGCCGGCACCGCCCGGGAGATGTCACGGTGAAAGAGTTATTTCGCTTGAATGTAAACGGAGAGGATACGGACGTCGCCTTCGAGCCGTACAAGACCCTACTTGAAGTCCTCCGCGAAGACCTCGATCTGACCGGTACCAAACATGGGTGCGAGCTGGGCGAATGCGGGGCATGCACTGTGCTCCTGGACGGCCGGCCGGTCATGTCCTGCCTCTATCTGGCGGTGGAGGCGCAGAACAAGCGCATCGAGACGGTCGAAGGTCTGGCAGACCGGGGGGTGCCGAGCGCGCTCCAGACTGCCTTTGCGCGCACCGGCGGGGCCCAGTGCGGATACTGCACGCCCGGCGTGCTCATGAGCGCGACGGCACTCCTTCGCGAGAATACGCATCCGAGTCGGGACGAGATCAAGGAGGCGCTCGCCGGTAACCTGTGCCGCTGCACGGGCTACATCAAGATCTTTGACGCCGTCGAACTGGCGGCCGTTGAGATCACGGGTCCTGAGTCATGAGTTCTGAGAAGGGCACTCCGCTGCAGTCGGAAACATCGACCTTCCACGCACCATCAGAACCCCTGGCCGCGCACAGCTCAGAACGCACAACTCAAAACTTTTCCGTCATCGGCAAGCGAAACCTCAAGTATGACTGGCATGCCAAGCTCACGGGCGCGGCCAAATACACCGACGATCTGCGCCTGCCGCGCATGATTTACGGACGGCTCCTGCGCAGCCCGCATCCTCACGCCCGAATCCTGCGGATCGATGTCTCCCGGGCACGGGCGATGTCGGGCGTGTTCGCCGTTCTGACCGGAAAGGACCTTCCGATCCGCTACGGTATCCTCCCGTCCAGCCAGGATGAAACCGCGATGGCCCTGGAGAAGGTCAGATATGTGGGCGAAGCGGTGGCCGCGGTGGCTGCCGTAGACGAGTGGACGGCCGAGGAGGCATGCAACGCCATCGAGGTCGTGTACGAGCCGCTTCAGCCGGTTATGTCTATTGACGAAGCGCTGGACCCGGACTCGGAGAAAATTCACGACTGGACCAAACACGCCAACATTCAGAAGAACGTGTTACTGGAGTTCGGCGATCTCGACGAGGGCTTTGCCGAGGCCGACCGCGTATTCGAGGATGAATACTTTTTCGAGGGCAACACTCATGTGCCCATGGAGAACCACGCAGCTCTGGCGAACTGGGAGCCGACGGGCAAGGTCACGGTCTGGTCGTCCACGCAGACCCCGCATTACCTACACCGGGAGTTGGCCAGGGTCCTGGACCTGCCACCCAGCAGGATACGGGTGATCGCGCCGCCCGTGGGTGGTGGTTTTGGAGGCAAGAGCGAGGCCTTTTCTCATGAGCTCGTGGCGCCGGTCCTCTCGCGGCTATCCGGTCGCCCGGTTTTGATCTCGTTGAGTCGCGAGGAGGTCTTCTATTGCCACCGCGGCAGACACCCGGTCAGGATGTGGATCCGAACCGGAGTCAAGTCAGACGGCACCATCACCGCGCTCGACTTCAAGTCCACACTGGACGGGGGCGCGTACGGCTCGTACGGCATCGCCACCACCTACTACACCGGTGCCCTGAACACCCTTCCCTACCGTGTCCCCCGCTATCGATTCGAGGGCCGGCGCGTCTTTACGAACAAACCTCCCTGCGGCCCTAAACGCGGACACGGGACGGTGCAGCCGCGTTTCGCCATCGAGGCGCACCTGGACCGAATCGCGGGCGAGCTGGGACATGACCCGGCCGAGATGCGCAAGGGAATGCTGGTCTCGCCCTTTTCCTGGACGGTCAATCATCTGCGCGTGACCAGCTGTGGGTTGCCGGAGGCCATTGACGCGGTGCTGGAGCGCTCGGGATGGCGCGAGAAGCACGGACATCTCCCTCAGGGGAAGGGGATCGGGCTTGCCTGCAGCGTCTATTTGAGCGGTGCCGGGCTGCCCATCTACTGGAATCCGATGCCACACTCCGGTGCTCAGATCAAGATCGATCGGGGCGGCGGGGTCACGGTATATTGCGGCACATCGGACATCGGCCAGGACTCGGACTCGATGCTGGCCTATGTCGTGGCCGAGGAACTGGGAGTGGATATCGGAGATATTCACCTGGTGACCGGTGACACATCGCTGGCGCCGGTGGATCTGGGCTCGTATTCGAGTCGGGTAACGTTCATGGCCGGCAATGCCGCCAGGCAGGCGGCGAGCAAGTTAAGAGCGCAGCTCTTCCAGGTTGCCGCGGCCAGGCTGGATGTGCCGGAGGCGCGTCTGGGCGCCGCCGGGGGCATGATCTATGACCTGGAAGATACAGAGCGGCAGATCCCGTTCGCTCAGGCGGCTCAGCTGGCTGAGGCTGAATTTGGAACGCTTGGGGAAACCGGATCCTACACGCCGCCGAAGCTGGCGGGTCCCTACAAGGGATCTGGAGTGGGGCCCTCACCCGCGTACAGCTTCACCTGTGCCGTGGCCGAGGTAGATGTCGATCTGGAGACCGGCATTCTCAGCATTCAGAAAATCTGGGTCGCTCACGACCTGGGCCGCGCCCTGAATCCGGTGGTGTGTGAGGGACAGATCGAAGGGGGCGTGTACATGGGTTGGGCAGAAGCCGTGATCGAGGAGCAGGTGTTCCGCAAGGGCCTCCACAAGCAGCCATCGCTCCTCGAGTACAAAATACCGACCAGTCTCGACATGCCGGACGTGGATACCACGATTATCGAGAGCATCGATCCCGAGGGGCCTTTCGGCGCCAAAGAGGTGGGACAGGGACCGCTGGCCCCGGTCATACCCGCCATCGCCAACGCCGTCTATGACGCCACCGGGATTCGGATCGACTCGACTCCGATCATGGCAGACAAGGTCCTTCGCGCCATCGAGATGCGAAGGAAGCAGCACGCGGCTGCGGTCTGATCCATGCTCCGGCTCAATCGCTTTTCGTACGTCGCTCCCGGCGACCTTGACGGCGCCCTGGCCCTGATGGAGAAACACGGGCAGGATGCGATGTTGATGGCGGGCGGCACCGACCTTCTCGTCAACATTAAACAGCGGCTGGCCACTCCGGCTCTGGTCGTCGGCATTCGCGAGCTGCCGGAGCTGCAGGGTTACTCCCTCGACCGCGGCTGGCTGACTCTGGGCGCATCCACCCGCCTGTGCGACATCGAGCACGATCCGCGGATCCGGATGATGTATCCCGCTCTATCCGATGCTGCCGGCCTGATCTCTGCTCCCCAGGTTCGCACGGTCGCCACGCTCGGCGGAAATATCTGCCTCGACACGCGCTGCAACTATTACAACCAGTCTCAGGAGTGGAGACGGGCAATCGGATTCTGCATGAAGAAAGACAGCCCAATCTGCCGCGTGGCTCCGGGTGGCGACAGGTGCTGGGCGGTGGCGTCGGCGGACACAGTACCGGTTCTAATTTCCCTGCGCGCCGAAACCACGGTGGTGGGACCATCCGGAATACGGCGCGTTCCCGTCGAATCTCTCTACCAGGACGACGGTCTCGTCCCTCTCACCCTTCGCTTCGGTGAAATCGTCTCCAGCGTGCATATACCGCCGCCCGACACCTGGACGACTGAGTACGCCAAGTTCAGATTGCGTCAGTCCTTCGATTTCCCGCTGGTTGGCATCGCTGCCTCGGTGAGGCGAGATCCCGATGGGAACATCGCCGACGCTCGAGTGGTGATGACGGCGGTTGCCTCGTATCCCGAGCGAGCAAGCGGCGCCGAGTCTGTACTCCGCGGGAAACCACTGTCCGAGGAGTCGATCACGACCGCCGGTCACGCGGTATTCCGTCAGGCGAAGCCCATGGACAATACCGCCGGCTCGATTTTTCACCGCAAGCGCATGGCGCGCGTGCTCGTGGAGCGGTCGCTGCGCCATATCGCGGGGCTTCCAGAGAGAGACGCCAGAACCGCCTAAACCGGGATGAGCCTCTCGGGACGGAAGGCACCGGGAATGATGGCGCCCTCGCCCAGGCTTTCGCGTGCCGCACGGGCCCCGCAGATGAACGCCATAGCTACTCCGTGCCCCGAATATCCCGCCGCCATGAATATCCCGGCGTGCCCTGGAACCGGACCGACGAGCGGATAATGGTCGGGGGTGAAGCCCATGATGCCTGCCCACCGCCGCTCGATGCCGGCGCCCGGCGCTACCTGTTCGACGAAATGGCGCAACGCGGCCTGGATACGTTCATGCAGTAGCTCGTCGCGCCCAACTTCAGCCTCCAGGTCCAGATTGCGCCAGCCGCCCACTACCAGGCGGCCGTCCGCTGTCTGTCGCCAGTACTGAAACCCCCTGTCGGCATACATCGGAAACGGCGCGATGACCCGGCTGAGCGGCCGTGTCGACGCGACCTGGCCCCGGGTCGGGGCAATCGGCACCGCGCGCAGGAGGGTGTCGGTGTAGGCGTTGGTTGCCACCACAACCCGACGTGCGGTGACGGTGCCCTCGAGCGAAAGGAGCAGCAGTTGCTCGCCGTTCTCGATCACCTCAACCGGGGATTCCTCGAAGATGGTCACCCGCGTCGCGAGGTGCCTGGCCATCCCCCGCAGAAACGCTCCCGGATCCAATTCCGCATTTCCCGGGTGATACACGCCTCCCTGGTAGAGGCTGTCGAATGGTCGGGGCAGGGATGAAGAAGGCATCAGACAGACATTCAGCCCTGCATTCAGCATGCGGCCGCACTCCTCCTGCATAACGTCCCATTCGGTGTCGGATGCCGCCAGGGACAGGCTACCGCGCCGCAGATAGCCGCAGTCGGTACTCAGCTCTTCCAGAAGAGAGAGCAGCAGGGAATGGTTCTCTTCCGTCAGGCGCCATATCTCCAGTGTCTCCTCCAGCCCGATTGCCGCAACCGAGGCACCGAAACCCATGGCAGGTCCGGACAGAATGAAGCCGGCGTTGCGCCCGCTGGCGCCGGCGGCAATCGTACGCGCCTCCAACACCACGACCGACGCACCGCTCTGCATGGCGGCCCAGGCGGCGCCAAGGCCGGAGAAGCCCCCGCCGACCACCGCCACATCAGCCTCTGTCTGTCCCTGGAGCCGCGGGAACGTCCGCTCCCCGGGGACGACCCAGAGCGGGTCGCTCACCGCCGAATTCCGGTTATCCGGATCCCGGAGTGCGCTTTGTAGATGCGATTCAGGATGACCAGCAGAGTCGTGGTCTCCTCCACGTAGTGGGAGGCGGCGAGCCGGCCCCCGCTGAGGGACCTGGCGCCGGGAAAGGCAGAGACGAGATCCATCACCGCGTGACGCGCATCGGCGTCATCCGATGTGACAATGACATCCGTATCCAGGTCCTCCTCGGAGGCGAGAAGGTGCGCGTCGACATTCTGGAACGCGCTTGCCACGCGGGCACCGGGAAGGCGTAGGGCTACCTCCTGCGCCGCTGACCCCGCCTGGGGCTGGATGCCCACGGGACGCCCGTCCCGGAACTCGACCGGGGCAATCGCGCTGACCACGATTTTTCCCTGCACCGCGCGCTCGATGCCGGCCAGGGTTTCCCCGAGCGCTGCGTAGGGGATGGTGAGGAGGATAATGTCCGCCTCCAGCGCAGCATCAGTGTTCGACATCCCCTTCAGGTCCCGCCCCGGCGCGCCCAGACGTTCCACTGTTTCCTGGGCGCGTCCCGCCGAGCGCGAGCCGATGATGACACTGTATCCCGCCTCAGCAAACCGCGCTGCCAGCCCAGTGCCTTCAGGTCCGGTGCCGCCGATGATTGCAAGAACTGGTTTACTGTGCGAACGCATCAATCATCAGCTTCACGTCGTCGCCGAGAGGGTAGAGGACGGGACACGTCGTACCAGTATCGATATACTCCTGAACCTTGGCGCGGCACTCGTCGGGAGTTCCGGATGCGGTAATGAGCTGGACGACCTCGTCCGGAACCAGTTTCATCGCCTGCCGGATCTGCTCTTCCGTCGCCGGCCAGGTCAGAACCTCGTGAATCTTGTCGAGCACCTGGTCGCTCACTCCGCTTGCCTTCATAATGTGCGGCTGCTGGCCAAGGTATTGCGTCACCAGCTCGCGCGCATTGTCGAGCGCCCGGTCCCGGTCTTCATCCATCGATACCACGATCAGTTGCGGACGGTCGATGCTGTCCAGCGACCTTCCGGCTTTCCGCGCGCCATTCTCGATCTGGGCCAGGGCACGCCGATTGTATTGCGGCGAGACGAGGTAGTTCAGGAGGACACCGTCCGCAATCTCTCCACCGAGCTCGAGCATCTGATTCCCGGTGGCGCCGATATAGATGGGCACCTCCTTCGGGCTTCGATCTCCGTGGACGATGTCGATCTCCACGCCGTTCATCTGGACAAACTCGCCGTCGAAGCTGACCTGTTCCATGGCCAGGAGCCTGCGGACCACCTCCACGACTTCCCGCATCGCCTTGAGCGGCTTCCGCCGTTCGATGCCCACGTTTTGCGCCAGCGGGTCCCACCAGGCGCCGATGCCGCAGAGAATGCGGCCGGGTGCGAGATCGTCCAGCGTGGAGAAGGTGGCTGCGATGATGGCCGCGTTTCTGGTCCAGTTGTTGATGACGCCGCTCCCGACTTTGATCCGGTCGGTCACTGCGGCAAATGCCGCCATGGGAACGACCGCATCCCGGACCAGACGGGACTCGGCCTGCCACACCGCGTAGAACCCCTTGTCTTCGGCATAGCGGACATACTCCATACCCTCGCGGATCGGATGCTTGTCCTGGAGATACAGGGCGTATCTCTGGCTCATGACGTCCTCCCTGTCGCACCCAGAGTCTGCCGAAGTATAGTCACCGCCCGAGTATGGGCGGCCGGAGCCCTAGCGAGCCGGACCGACGGCGCGGTGTTCGAGGCTCTGAACCAGGGTGAAGCGCTCTCGGGTCAGATCCATGCGAAGCTCGTCGTGGTATCCGACGCGCGGCGCATACCGGCGCTTGACTTCGGCATTCTCGAATCCGACCCGCACATAGCTCCGCTGAGCCCGCACATTGGATTGATACGTGTGGAGGTAGACCGAATTGAAGGAGAGGTCGTTGAAGAGGTGGCCCGCAAAGGTGGTGAGAGCGTCGGTCCCCAGGCCGTGCCCCCAGGTGTCCTTCTCCCCGAGATAGATGCCGATTTCGCCAATGCGCCGCTCGCGGTCGATGTTGTAGCAGCTCACCATACCGACCAGCTCCCCGTCGCGTTTGAGAATCGCATAGCTGATGCGCCGTCCGTCGTCGGGCCAGTCACGTTGCGCGACTGTATCCAGGAAGTGCCGGAACGTCCGGCCGCCAGGGATGCTCCCGCTCCAGTATTGGAGGACGTCGTCGTGGCTCCAGCGATAGCGCCGCCGGAGCTCATCTTCTGAGAAGCCCCAGAATGCCGGGCGCAGGATCGTTTCTTCGCCCTCGACTAACCTGTAATTGGACTCCATTCGCGATATCACTGAAGTCATTCTAGTCCAGTGGCTGCACTGCGCGTGCCAGCCATGCACTATGGGGAGCAAGGTTGATGATCACCTGCCAGGCATGCGGCACCGAAAACCCGCCCGGAGCGGACTTCTGCTCGCAGTGTGCCCGAAAGCTTGACGCCCAAACGCAAGAGGAGATTCTGCGCACCCGCACCGCCCACACGACAACCGGACTGGCGTGGGCGCGCGTTGCATATGCGGTGATAGCGGCCGTCGTGATCATCCTCGTCATCGTGTTTGTGGTCGCCCATGTGCTGTAGGACTACCCGTATCCGCGGCAATGAACGGCTTATCGAAGCTTGATGACGGCCACGAAGCAGGCGATGACCAACGGAAGGAGCATCGACATGAGGAACGACGGCTGTGAAGCAATGGCGCCGAGAAGCGCGCGGCTCACGCGTCCATAGACGGCCTCGGCAATGACCCATCCCGCGACAACCGCGACCACCGCCAGTGCCTCCAGAACGTGGTTGCCGCGCCGACGTGCCGCCCGGCTCATGACCTCGCCCACCGCGAGGCCAACAAAGATGGCAAGAAAGAACCTGAGGTAGGGAATGACGTCTACGACCAACCAGGTCGCGGTGGCAGCCAGCAGGCCGGCGGCGCCCGATCGAAGCAATAGGCCCGGCCCGATCTGGTACTGAGGAAGCTTGCGGAGCCCGGCACACTCGCGGCAGCGCATTCCCACCGGCGTCTGGATCATGCACGCTGTGCAGATGGGACGCCCGCACTTATTGCACCGTACAGCCGTCTCGCGCTTGGGGTGATTGACGCAGACGAACTCTGCTTCGGCAGTCACGGTCCAGCTAGTGGCGGCGTCTCAACCCGTATCCAGTCCAGATCCCAGTCGCGATACAGGCGCGGAAGCATGTCGTACGGAGTCCATTCGCCGTCCTGGCCGTATTTTCCGGTGTACTCGCGAAGGGTCTCCCCGACGTAATCGAACTTGATCTGACACACGCGCAAACCGACCGGCACCGCGATCGTGCAAGTCGTATGGTTGCTGATCTCCATCGTCCACCGTGCGATATAGCCGACGTCACCCACTCCAGCGCACTTACACACTGAGAGGCCCGAGCGCCCGATGCTGCTGCGCGCGTGCATCTGGGTGGTAATGCCGTTCCTGGCACCGATCACTTCCTGCGTATGGGCCAGAATGGTCGTGCCCGGCTTGATCCGGATGACATCTCGGGTCCGCACGGGCTCGCCCCAGAAGGCGAGCGCCTGCTGTTCGTTCGTGAAGTCCACGAGGTCGGCGTACAACTGCGGCTCGAAGTACCAGGCTCCCAGCCGACAATCATACGAATTCGTGCCCAGCTGTCGAGCGTCAAATGGCTCGATGACGATGTTCCCGGTCCCGCGCTCTTCAAGAATCCGCTTGTCGGAAAGGAGCACACCGATCCCCCTTGCTAATGTGGAGGATTCTAGCAGGTGCGATCCGGTGCGTTGCCTATACTCAGGTCGTGACCTCAGACCCGCTAGCCGACTTCGATGCTGAGATTGTTCGCTTCCTGGCGTCGACAGGCGTCCCGGCGGAAATCGTTCAGCTGTCCACGCCCCCCGAGCCGGAGTTCGGCGAGCGCGCGACCAATGTCGCCTTCCGGTTGGCGAAGGAGAGGCGCAAAGCTCCGAAACAGATTGCAGAGGAAATCGCAGCCGGGTTCGACGCTGAAGGGTACCGATTCATCGAGCGCGCGGAGCCCGCGGGCGCAGGCTTCGTCAATTTCTACCTCAAGTACACGGCATTCATTCCCCACGCGGTCGAGGCGGTGGAGTCGGCCGGTACAGCGTTCGGGCGGCGAGACGATGTTGCTGTGCGCGATGTGGTGGTGGAGCATACCTCGGTCAACCCCAATAAGGAGTGGCACATCGGCCACGCCCGCAACGCGGTGCTTGGCGACGTGGTTGCCCGCGTGCTGCGCCAGGCGGGACACCGGGTCGAGATCCAGAACTACGTCGACGACACCGGACCTCAAGCCGCGACGTCAATCGTTGGATTTGAGGATTTTCGCGAGCCGGAGCGCCCGGGAGAGAAGTTCGATCACTGGGTGGGCCGATCGTATGTGAAGGTGTCGGAGGAGTTGCGCGCCGAGCCGGCGCTGCGCAAGCGTCTCGAGGAGATTGAAGCGGCGCCTTCGCAAGTAGGTGCCGGCCCGGTGGATGAGCGGCAGAGTGTGTGGGCACGGCTGGAAAACGTCGAGAGACTCAAGGCCAGGGTGGTGGCGACCATGCGCGCGCTCGAATCGGGCGAGTACGGACCGCTCGTGCAGCGAATCCTGAAGGCCCAGCTTCAAACTGCATACCGGCTCGGCGTGTTCTACGACCTGCTCACCTGGGAAAGCAACCTCATCGAGTCCCACCTGTTTCAAGGCGCCATGGATCGGGTGCGCCAGTCGCCCAAGGTCAAACAGCCGTCCGAAGGGCGGTATGCGGGCGCGCTTGTCATTGAGACCGGGCAGCCGGTGGAGGGGGAGGAGACCAAGGCAGAGGTGCTTATCCGGTCCAACGGGCTGCCGACCTACATCGGCAAGGACATCGCTTACCACATGTGGAAGTTTCACCTCGTCCCCAACCAGCTATGCTCTATGCCCTTTATCACCCAGCCGAACGGGGCGGTTCTCCGGTCCACATCGCTGCATGGGCAGGAGCGGGAAGAACGTGTCCCGTCACAGAACATCAACATCATCGCCGTGGATCAATCGGCGGCGCAGGACGCCGTCCGGGAGGGCCTCCGGGCGGCAGGATTCGGCGCGGCAGCGGACGAGCTCTTCCATCTTGCCTACGGTCTGGTGATGACTTCCGAAGGGAAGCTGACCGGCCGGCGCGGCGCGATCGCGGCCGACGACGTAATTGACGAGGCCGTACGAGTCGCCTACGAACGCGTGAAGGAGAAGCGGAGCCAGGACTTATCGGACGACGACATGCGCCGGATCGCCGAGGCCGTGGCAGTGGGCGCGGTGCGGTACTTCATGGTCCAGTACAATCCTCTCCGCGACATCGTCTTCGACGTGTCCGACGTGGTGAGCTACGACGGGAACACGGCCCTGTACGTGCAATACGCCCTGGTGCGCATGTTTGCCATTCTGCGACGTGCCGCGGCCGACGCCGGGGTGACCGACTCCGAAATTGACGATGCAGACCTCTCACTGCTCTCACATAATCAGGAGCGTCGCCTCATCTTCCAGCTGTCCCTCCTCCCCGGCGTGGTCGCCGACACCTCACGCACGCTGGGAGTGAATCTGGTGGCCGAATACGCCTTCAATCTGGCGACTGTCTTCAGCCAGTTCTATCGGGACTGCACCGTCCTGAGCGCCGACGCGGACCTGCGTGCCGCCCGACTTCGCCTGGTCAGGTCGGTCCGCGACGTCCTGGCCGTGGCCTGCGACCTGCTCGGCGTTCCGGTCATCGAACGCCTCTGACCCGCTGCTACCGCCAGCCAAACACGGCGGCAGCTATTGCCGCCAGACCGAGCACAAGAAGGATGCCCGCGATGCGAGCAACCCGGCTTTCGTTGACGCTGCTCGCGTGAATCAGCAGGGCAACGCCTCCCGCCAGGCTCAACAGGCCGAGGAGACCGGTCCCGAGTCGCACCGTCGGATTGGAGCTCTCGCGATGAACGGGGTGTCGGCGCCGCCGGCGCTCCAGTGTACGCCGCGCCTTTCGACTCCGGCTCATGGGTCAGGTTGGGTCCTGCTCGACTACCTGCAAGTTACCGGACAGTCGGGCAGCGAACTGGGTCAGCGAGTCGTCGCGATCGATGTAGACGCGCGGCAGCGCGTATCTCGACGCTCGGCTCAGCCGCCAGCCCTGCTGGGTGGTGAACGCGGCCAGGTAGCCGGCACGGCGCACGTCACCGAGAATGGCGGCGTTGAAGGCCCCGTAGGGATAGGCAAAGACGGTGACGGGAACGTGGAGCCTGCGTCGGAGGGCGGCGCGTGATCCCGCGATCTCGTTGCGCGCCTGCGCGGGGGTGACCGCGGTGAGGTCCGGGTGGGTCAGAGTATGCGCCTCGATGTCCATGCCGTGCCGCGCCATCGTCCGAACCTGCCCCCAGTTCATGTACCGGGGCTTCCCGAGGAGCCCGGGACAGATAAAAAAGGTCGCTGTCATATGCCTTGCGCGCAGGGCCGGGTACACCGTTCGGTACATATCCGCGTAGCCATCGTCAAAGCTCAGAACCACCGGCCGCCCCGGGAGACGGCCGCCATGTGCGAGGACCCGAATAACCCTGGCAGCGGACACGGTGTGGTAGCGGTGGGAGGACAGGAATGTAAGCTCTTGCCGAAACTGCGTGGGGTGAATGGTCAGACCTCTTTCCGTGACGTCGTCTCCGGGCTTGTCCCACTTGACGTGATGCATGACGAGTACCGGAAGCCGAAGCGTGTAGATACGGGCGCCCTGCGCGCTGGCTGGCAGCCAGGCGCCGACGAGGACTGTTACCAGGCCCGAAATCAGGAGGGCTCGCGACGATGGCCGCGACGGTTTGCTGCTCACTGCGTGCCGTTGTGCCGCGAATCCGTTTACCGCGACGTCCAGTGCAGCGGTGAGGACGGCGGCACGACCTCGATCCAGGTCTGACCCGGGTTGAAGGCTGCCTTCCGGCCTCCCTTGACGTAGAAGGCAAGTGGGGCGTTCAGCCTGGGAAGGCTCCATGTACCTTGCTGGACTTTTCCGTCACGGAAATAAATGGCGGGCCCCCGTCCGATCACCGGTATTCGGATGCTGTCCGGGGTAATGCCTGCGGCCGGATCAGGCACGGCGTTTCCCGTGCGCATCACGATCACATTGGCCGGCCGCAGCGTCTTGCCGGTGTCCGCGTCGATGTGGCGCGCCCCGCCCATATAGCGGGTGTAGGTGTTTGTGGAGCGGTCATAGACGTAGCGCACATCGTAGTCGGGCTGGGGCTGAGGATTCAGCGGGTCCTCGAAATTGATGGTGATGGCCGTGGCGCGCCCGCGATGGGAGAGTGGAGCCGGCGCCTTGTGGAGCAGGTACGCGTTGGTATAGGCCCAGTTCTGATGGTGTTGCTGGGCGTACTGCCGGAGTTTGAGCGTGCTCGTGTACATATTGTGGGGAGGGAGACGGTCCGAGGACCTCCAGAACAGCCGCGTGCCCGTGTCGCTCAGACTGACCTCCCACCGATTCTCGTCGATGTTGAAAACCTTGGGCATGGTCCAGAGCTCGGCCTGCGCGTCGTCATTTCCGCCAACATGCGTGAGCACGACGTGGAAGGCGGCTGCCCACCGGTCGAAGTAGACGCGGGTACTGCGCACCGGCCCTACCTTCGCGCTATCGCGCTCCAGGTAGATGGCCATGAATCGAGTGATGCCACCCTCCGCCAGGGTCTCGATTACTGTGCTGGCCGCGCCCAGGCCGGACTGCGGCCGTGACTCTGGAGAATAATTCTCCACGATGACGGCAACCGGTCGGCGCTCGACGCGAGACCGTGGAGTGGACTGCCCGTCGAGCGGACCCGGAAGGAAAGCCGGTGGCTTGATGGCGGCAAGAGACTTCGCGCCGAGGGAGGTGGTGGACTGCGTGGTGGTTTGACCGCAACCGGCAAGTAGGAGCACCGCGGTGCAGCAGAGAACAAGCGGACGACGAATCACGAAGGACTCCTTGTGGGGAAAGACGGAAAAATGTACCACAAGCCGAGCCTCCCGATGGGCCTTTGTTTGAGGGCGGCGAATCCCCATAGACTTGCGCGATATGACGATGACTGAGCTTCCCGCGGACCTCCGAGAGCTCGTCCGATCCCCGCAAAATCACTGTTTTGCCTGTGGCCCCGGCAACGACTGCGGCATGAAACTCCAGTTCGACCGGGCCGCTGATGAGGTAAAGGCAGAGTTCACTCCCGACCACCGTCACAGCGGATGGACCGGAGTGGTGCACGGCGGTATCCTGGCGACGGCACTGGATGAGGCCATGGCCTACGTCCTGTACTTTATGGGAGTGAAGGGATTGACGGCCCGCATGGAGGTGCGCTATAGGCAGCCAGCACTGGAGGGGGACCGCCTCTCCGTGGTCGCGCGCAAGGTATCGGAAACGCGCCGGATCGTCGATGTAGAGGCACGCCTTCTCAGAGGAGATTCGGTCCTGGCCGAGGCAACTGGAAGGTTTATGAAGATAGGCCCACTCACGGTCGGGGATCTCCTGCCGCAGGTGGGGTCCTACGTGTCCGCAGAGGAGGAGTGATGACGACACAGGAAGCGACCTGTGACATGTGTGGCGGTCCGCTCGGTCAACAACGCTGGCGCGGCTTTCCACCTATTTGCAGCCGGTGCGAAATGGAAACCATCCACGACACCCCCGGATTGACCGGCCCCTACATCGACGCCTATAACCGCCTGCGCGACATCCGTAACACGCTTGCCGATACCTTCCGCAGCATCGAGTCAGAGTCCATATCAGCGGTCGAGGGCGAGCCGATTGTTGAGGTCATTGACCAGATCGAAGACCTGGCGCAAACCTTCCTCGACTCCGTAGTAGTGCCCGCGGACGAGTGGACCGGCTGAGCAGCGGCTGGCGATATTGCCCTGGCCTCATTCATGCCGTCAAGAGGCAGGAGGGCACGAATGGGTAGGCGGGACGAAGAAAGAGACCATCGAACCGGCGGCGCCGATAGTGCGGCCACGGGGACAACCGGAGTGGGCAGGACCGAAAACACAGACGTCAGTCCCCAGGATGCAGCCGAGGATATCAACCCGGGAGGCACAGGAACGGCCGCCCCGGACCCTCGGGACCCGGACGGCAGCGACTAAAAGCCGAGGATCTGGAGCGCTACCTGGCGCCGTTTGGGCCGGTCCAGCTCAACCAGGAAAATCCGCTGCCAGCGGCCGAGCTGGAGCCTTCCGGCGACGATCGGAATTGTTTCCGAGGTGCTGAGCACGAGGTGCTGGCAATGCGAGTGCGCGTTCGGGCACTCGTCTTCCTCCATGTTCACGGTACGCACATCGAAGTTGTTGTGACAGTAGTCTCGGTCGAGCGGCGCAATCTCGCAGAGAAAGCGGGCCATGTCCTTGAGAAGCTCCGGCTCGCACTCATTGATCTTGATCGCGGCGGTCGTATGCGTCGAGAAAGCGACGACCATGCCGTTCCGCACTCCGGATCGGGAGACCGACCCGGCGACGTCTTCGGTTATGTCAATAAATTGCGGCGCTTCATCGGTCTGATATGTAAGGGTCTCGTTCTCTGCGCGAAACGACGACGCGCTCGCAAATACTTCCTGTTCAATCATGGGGCGAGGCTGCTTCCTCCGATCTTCCTACAAGTACTGTACGACACTTTGCCATTATCGGTCGAGGGCTAAACCGTCATCGGAGAGTGGCGAGGACCTGGCCCGCCTCCACCGTTTCTCCCTGCCCCACGTTGACCCGGGCGACCACTCCGGCCCGCTGCGTGCTAATCTCGTTCTCCATTTTCATAGCCTCGATAACAAACGCCACCTGTCCCTGGTCGACCTCCGCGCCCTCTTCGACCTTGACCGCTATCACGGTGCCGTGCATGGGACTGACAATTTCGTTTGCACTGCCCGACCCGCCACCGGCCCGCGGTCGCGAACGCATGGAGGCTCGCTGCTCGACGGTTTTCGTCTCGGTCACCCGCACCCGGTAAAGTCGCCGGTCGACGTCGACCTCAAACTCCCGAGCCTCTCCGCGCTGAGGGGCTCTCGGCGGCTCCCCGAGCCCACCCCTGACGTACGGCCGCGTCATCTCCTCCAGTTCGCGCAAATGCTCGCCCACGAACACGGTTCCCAGGTCTCCATTAACGAAGGCGGGGTGCTCCAGCACGGCGCGAGCAAAGGGAACAGTGCTGGCCGGTCCCTCGATGTCGAACTCCCGGAGGGCGCGGAGGGTCCGCACGCGCGCCCAATCTCTGGCAGGAGCCCAGGCGATCAGCTTTGCCATCAGTGAGTCGTAGTCCGCTGGAATGGTCCAGCCCGCGTACACGCCCGAGTCGAGCCGTACCCCGGCGCCGCCCGGCACCCGATAGCCGGAGATGGTCGCCGGAGTCGGACTGAAGTCGTGGAGTGGGTCCTCGGCGTTGACCCGAATCTCGATGGCGTGCCCGTCTGGGTCCAGCAGGTTTTTCCGCACGGTAACCGGCTCTCCCGCCGCCGCCAGTACCATCTCGCGTATCAGATCCACACCCGTGACCATTTCCGTCACCGGGTGCTCGACCTGAATGCGCGTGTTCATCTCCAGAAAGTAAAAGGCCCCCTCTTGCGCCAACAGAAATTCGACGGTCCCCGCGCTCGAATACTCGACGCTACGCGCAATCTGGCACGCCATGTCGCCCATCCGCTCCCGCAGGGCTCGATCGACCGCGGGACTGGGCGCTTCCTCGATCAACTTCTGGTGGCGCCGCTGCACCGAGCAATCGCGTTCGCCCAGATGGACCAGGTGCCCCAGGCGATCGCCCAGCACCTGAATCTCCACATGTCGCGGGTTGGGAAAGTAGCGCTCCAGATAGACCTCGGGGTTCTTGAAGTAGGCTTCGGCTTCTCGCCGGGCTTGTTTCAGTGCCTGGGGAAGGTCCGCGGCCGACGTGACCACGCGGATACCCCGGCCTCCTCCGCCGCCTGCTGCCTTCACTGCCACCGGATACCCGGCCTTCGCGGCGAAGTCGAGGGCTTCCTCGACGCTCTGCACCGGTCCCTCCGTCCCCGGAACCACGGGCGCCCCAACCTCCTGGGCCCGGCGCCGGGCTTCGACCTTGTCACCCATAACCCGGATTGCTTCCGGCGACGGGCCGATAAATGTTCGCCCGCTCTCTTCGACAGCCCGCGCGAACTCGGCGTTCTCGGACAGAAATCCGTATCCGGGAGCGATCGCCTGCGCCCTCGACTCCCCGGCTACGCTCAAAATTGCATCGATGTTCAGATAGCTCTCCGCTGCAGGAGCAGGGCCCAGTCTGTAGGCCTCGTCGGCCTCCATAACAAAGAGCGCGTCCCTATCGGCATCTGAGAAAGCTGCGATGGAGGTGATGCCCATCTCCCGCAGTGTCCGGATAATCCGCACCGCCACTTCACCCCGGTTGGCGATCAGGACCCTATCGAACATGCGAGCGGCCCCAGCCCGTCGTCAGCCGTGAGCATTCTGGCGACGTACGCTGCGCTTCCAACCGGCCCGCGCGGGCCCAACGGGCAGCGCTCCGCTGCGGTGGCTGGTAACTCTCGGCCTCCAGGTATGCGGCAATGGCGGCAAGCACCGCCGCCAGGTGCTCCTCTGCCCCACATCGATCCGTCACAGCGGTATGTTTCCGTGCTTCTTCGGCGGCAGGCTCACCCGTTTCGACCTGGCCATCTCGAGTGATCTGATAAGTGCCTGGCGCGTGTGCTCCGGCTCGATAACGTCGTCCACGTACCCGCGCTCCGCCGCTGTGAACGGGTTGGCGAACTGCTCGGCGTACTCCAGCACCAACTCCTGCAGCCTCTCTTCGGGGTTGTCCGCCTCTGCGATAGCCCGCCGGTGGATAATCCTGGCGGCAGCTTCCGGTCCCATGACGGCTATCTCGGCGGTGGGCCAGGCGAGATTGATGTCGGCACCGATGTGCTTGGAGGACATGACGTCGTAGGCGCCCCCGTACGCCTTTCGGGTAATGAGGGTGATCTTGGGCACGGTCGCCTCGGCGAAGGCATAGAGAAGCTTGGCGCCGTGCCGGATGATCCCGCCGTACTCCTGCTCCGTCCCCGGCAGAAAGCCCGGGACATCGACGAACGTGATCAACGGGATGTTGAACGCGTCGCAAAACCGAACGAAGCGAGCGGCTTTGTCCGACGAATCGATGTCGAGCACGCCGGCCAGATGGGCCGGCTGGTTGGCGACGATGCCGGCCGAATACCCATTGAGGCGCGCGAACCCAACCACAATATTCTGCGCGTACAACGGTTGCGCCTCGAGAAATTCGCCCTCATCGACCACCTCCAAAATGACGTCTTTCATGTCGTAGGGGCGCGTCGGCGATTCGGGAATGATATCCCGAAGAGCAGAGCTCACACGCTCCGGATCATCGTCCGACTCGACGTAGGGCGGGTCGTCCAGATTATTGGACGGAATGTAGGAGAACAGGGCCCGAACGTCGTCGAATACCTCCTCTTCCGTTGCAGCCGCGAAATGAGCGACACCGCTGCGCGACGAGTGCGTCCCGGTTCCACCCAGTTGCTCGAAGCTCACGTCCTCGCCGGTCACGGTCTGGACGACATCCGGACCGGTGATAAACATGTACGAGATGTCCCGAACCATGAAGATGAAGTCGGTGATCGCGGGGGAGTACACGGCTCCCCCGGCGCAGGGCCCGGCGATGACGGAGAGCTGCGGCACGACGCCCGACGCCCAGACGTTGCGGCGGAAAATCTCGGCATAGCCGCCGAGCGATACCACTCCCTCCTGGATTCGAGCTCCGCCCGAATCGTTGATACCGATGATGGGAGCGCCCATCTTGACCGCCAGGTCCATCACTTTCATGATCTTCTCGGCATACACCTCGCCGAGCGAACCACCGAGGACCGTGAAGTCTTGAGAAAATACGAAGACTTTGCGGCCGTCCACCGCGCCGTAGCCGGTCACCACGCCATCGCCAAGATACTTGCGCTGGTCCATCTCGAACGCCGCCGTGCGGTGGACAGCGAACCGGTCCAGCTCCACGAACGAGCCGGGGTCGAGAAGGAGATCGAGGCGCTCCCTGGCCGTCTTCTTACCGCGCTCGTGTTGCCTTTCTTCGGCTGCCGGGCCGGCCGGGTGCAGTGCATCTTCCGTCAACTGGTGCAGGCGCTCGATTGCCTTCTGCTTCCGGCCCACGTCCTCCGCCGTCACGACGCCTCCCTCACAGACTGGTCCCGGCTTCAACGGTAGGAGCCGGGTCATCCTGAGTCCCAAACTCCGCTCGGAGAGCGTCGGTAACCTCGCCTATCGTGGCCAGAGCAGCATGCGCCTCGCGCATGGGCGGCAAAAGATTCTCGGTGCCCCGGGCCGCGTCTGCGAGACGCTTCAGCGCAGAGTCCACAGCCCCGTTGTCCCGATTGACCCGGAGACGACGTAGCCGGGTCTTTTGCTCCTCCTCAAGCTCGGCTCGGTGCCGCAAAGTCTGCACCTCCTCGATCTCTTCCTGGCGGAAACGATTGACGCCGACGATGACTTCTCTGCCCTCGTCCACGGCTCGTTGAAACGCGTATGCGGACTCCTCGATACGGTCCTGAATGAACCCATTCTCGATCGCCGCGACGGACCCGCCTCGCTCGTCGACCTCACGAATCAGCGAGCGCGCTGCTTCTGCCATTCGATCGGTGAGGTATTCCACCACGTAGGAACCACCAAAGGGGTCTGCCACGTCGGAAACTCCGGATTCGTATCCGATGATCTGCTGCGTCCTCAGTGCCACGGTGGCCGCCTGTTCCGTCGGCAATGCCAGCGCCTCGTCGAAACCGTTGGTGTGCAGGCTCTGAGTCCCACCCATGACCGCGCTCATTGCCTGCAGCGCCACTCGAACGATGTTGTTGAGCGGCTGTTGTGCCGTCAAGGTGGACCCGCCGGTCTGAGTGTGAAAGCGCAAGAGCCAGGACCGCGGGTTCCGCGCCCCGAAGCGGTCTCGCATGACCTCGGCCCAGACCTGCCGGGCGGCACGGAACTTCGCGACCTCCTCCAGGAAGTCGTTGTGCGCGTTGAAAAAGAAGCTGAGCCGTGGCGCGAACTCATCCACGTCCAGACCGGCACTGAGCGCGGAGGAGACATAGGCGATCGCATTGGACAGCGTGAAACCGATTTCCTGGACTGCCGTGGAGCCCGCTTCGCGGATGTGATACCCGCTGATGCTGATGGTGTTCCAATTGGGAATTCGGTGTTGCGCATACGCCATGAGGTCGGTCACCAGGCGCATTGACGGCCTGGGTGGGTAGATATAGGTCCCGCGGGCAGCGTACTCCTTCAGAATGTCGTTCTGTACCGTCCCGTTAAGCTGGCCCGGTGCCACGCCGCGCTGCTCGGCGACCAACTCGTAGAGCAGGAGCAGTGATGAGGCAGTGGCATTGATGGTCATGGACGTGCTCACGGTCTCGAGAGGGATGCCGTCGAGCAGTGCCTCCATGTCCTGAAGGCTGTCGATGGCTACACCGACGCGGCCGACCTCTCCCTGCGCACGCGGGTTATCGGAGTCGTACCCCATCTGGGTCGGAAGGTCGAACGCGACAGACAAACCTGTTTGACCTTGCGACAGCAGGTATTTGAACCGCTGATTCGTTTCTTCGGCGGTACCGAAACCGGAGTACTGCCGCATGGTCCAGAGACGCCGGCGGTACATTTCGGGGTAGATACCGCGGGTAAAGGGATATTCTCCGGGTAGCGGCTTGGGGGAGCCCGCTCCTTCACCGTAGACCGGGGCCAGATCGATTCCGCTGCCGGTACGGCTGGAATCGTCTGTCGTAGTCATGCCCAACACCCGCTGGCCAGGATTCAGGCGCCGGCCGGAACGCCGACGATCTCGGCAACCTTCTCGCCCACCTCCGGGATCGTGTTCATCACCGGTACCCCGGCCTGCTCGAAGGCCTGAACCTTGTGCTCCGGTCCCCCCTGGCCACCCGTGATGATGGCGCCCGCATGGCCCATCCGCTTTCCCGGAGGTGCCGTACGGCCCGATATGAACGCCACCACCGGCTTTCCAGATCTGCTGCTGATGTACTCCGCGGCCAGCTCTTCGTCGGTCCCGCCGATTTCGCCTATCAATACCACGAGGCGGGTATCGGGGTCGGCATCGAAGAGCTTCAACACGTCGGTGAAGGTGGTGCCGATGACCGGGTCACCTCCGATACCTACCGTTGTCGACTGTCCTATTCCCCGGCGGGTCAACTCGTTCACCATCTCATAGGTCAGGGTGCCGCTGCGCGAAACGATGCCGACGTGCCCCTCTTTGAAGAGGTTATTCGGCATGATGCCGACTTTCGACTTCCCCGAGCTGACCAGGCCCGGGCAGTTGGGGCCGATCAGGCGAGCCCCGTGCTCGGACACGTAGCGATACACAAGGGTCTCATCGTGGACCGGTGTTCGCTCGGTGATGGCCACGAGCAGCGGGATTCCGGCGGCGGCCGCCTCCATAATCGCGTCTCCACTGGCGGGGCCGGGGACGAACGACACCCAGGCGTTGGCGCCAGTCTCCCTGGTAGCTTCGGCCACCGTGTTAAAGACCGGAACTCCCAGAACTTCGGCGCCTCCCTTTCCGGGCCGAATACCGCCCACCAGGTTGGTGCCGAAAGCGAGCATCTGCTCGGTATGAAAGGCGCCCTCACGTCCGGTTATGCCCTGAACGAGCAGTTTGGTGTTCTTGTCGATGAGAATGGACACTAGCGTTGCCCTCCGGCCGCGGCCGGCTCGCCGATCTTCCGCAGAATCGTCCTGGCCGCGTCCACCAGCGTCGGTTCCGGTGTGAACTGCGTGCCCTCCAGGAGCTTGCGACCTTCTTCTTCTCGGGTCCCGGCGATCCGGATGGCGATCGGGACTTTGATATCCATGGTCCCGGCGGCTTCTAGCAAACCCCTGGCCACCTCATCCCCGCGGGTGATACCCCCGAAGATATTCATCACGATGCCCTCGACCTTGGGGTCCATGAGCACGATCTCGATGGCGGTCCGCACGACTTCGGCCCGAGCGCCTCCGCTCACGTCCAGGAAATTGGCCGGCTGGCCGCCGACTCGCTTGATGACGTCCATGGTCATCATTGCCAGGCCCGCTCCGTTGGCGATCACTCCGATGTTGCCGTCCAGCTTGACGTAGGGAACACCGTGTTGAGATGCGTACAGCTCGATCGGGTCTGTCATCGACTCCGCCTCATACGCGGCGAGCTCGGGATGGCGATACAGGGCGCTGTCGTCGATGTCGACCTTGGCATCGGCCGCGATAGCTTCACCGGCGTCGGTCACACTCAAGGGATTGATCTCGGCCAGCATGGCGTCTTTGTCGTCCAGCACTCGATAGAGACCGGCGATGATCTTCTCCAGGCCGGATGAGGCGGACCGGTCGAAGCCGGCCGCGAACATGGCATCCCGAATCTGAAAGGAGCGAAGTCCGTAAGCGGGATCGATTTCCGCACGGATAATGGCGTCCGGGTGCTCGGCGGCCACCTCCTCGATGTCCACTCCGCCCATAGAGCTCAGCATCAGGAGGAAGCGATGGTTGGCGCGGTCGAGCGTGATGCCCGCGTAGTACTCCCTGGCGATCTTGACCTGCTGCTCGACCAGCACCTTCTCCACGGTGAGGCCTTTTATATCCATGCCCAGGATCTGGCCCGCCGCGCTACGCGCCTCTTCTGAAGTGTTGGCCAGCTTGATGCCGCCAGCTTTTCCACGTCCCCCGACCAGGACCTGCGCCTTGATCGCAACCGGCCCCAGCCTACGCGCGATATCTTCAGCCTGCTCCGGCGTCTCCGCCACCTCTCCGGCCGGCACAGGCACGCCCGCCTGCCGGAGGAGGTCCTTCGCGACATACTCCTGCAGTTTCAAGCAGTCACCCTCCTTCGCTTCGCGCGTGGCCGCGCATCGACCTCATTATGCAGTAGCCGTTGCTACAATCAGACACTTGTGAGGTCTGGAGCAGCGCTTCCAGGCCCACGCGTTTATTTGGGAAGGTCCAGTGGCACTCGTAGACCATGCCCAGCTCGAGCGTATCCTCGGTCGCGTCAAGAAGCCGGCCCGCTACGGCGGCGGTGAATGGAATACGGTCGTCAAAGACTGGGACGGCTGCCGGCTGCGCATCCTTCTGAGCTACCCCGACGCCTACGAGATCGGCGTGTCCAACCAGGGCGTGCAGATCCTGTACTCGATCCTCAATGCGCGGCCGGAGTGGCTCTGTGAGCGCACGTATGCCCCCTGGCCCGACATGGAAGCGGAGCTGCGGCAAGCCGGGCTCCCGCTCTTCAGTCTGGAAAGCAGGCGCGCAGCCGCGGACTTTGACGTCATCGGCTTCTCACTGGGCTATGAGACGGTGTACACCAACGTCCTTACCATGCTCGACCTCGCCGGCATCCCGGTTCGATCAGCAGCCCGAGGCGATAGTGATCCCCTGGTGGTGGCAGGGGGACACAGCGCCTTCAACCCGGAGCCGATGTCACCATTCATCGACGCTTTTTGTATCGGGGAGGGCGAAGAGGCAATGCCGGAATTGCTGGAGCTGGTGCAGACGCACCGCGCCGGGCGGCATAACCGGGAAGAGCTTCTGCAGAAGGTCGCCGCTATTCCGGGGTGGTACGTGCCGTCGCTGTACCGCGTAACCTACCGGACTGACGGGCGGATAGAAGACATCGCAGGAGAGCCTCCCCGGGTCGACAAGCGCTTCATTAGTCGCCTGAAACCGGAGTGGTATCCATCGGCGCCGGTGGTCCCGTCGATGCGGCCGGTCCACGGACGGGCCCAGATCGAGATCGTCCGGGGCTGCACGCGTGGTTGCCGCTTCTGCCAGGCGGGAATGGTCACGCGGCCGGTGCGAGAGCGGGAGGCCGACGAAATTCAGGCCCTGAGCCGTTCCGCGCTGGAGAACACCGGCTACAGCGAGTTATCGCTTCTCTCACTCAGCAGTAGTGACCACAGTCAGATCGAAGAGATCGTCGCCAACGCCGCACAGGAGTACTGCGCCGATGGCGTGGCAGTTGCACTGCCTTCGCTCCGCATCGAGTCGTTTTCCGTCGGGCTGGCAGACGCCATCAAAGAGGGTCGAAAGTCGGGATTTACCTTTGCCCCCGAGGCAGCTACCGAGCGACTGCGCAAGGTAATCAACAAAGTCATTCCGGACGAGCGCCTGATCGCGACTGCCGATGCCGTCTTCTCACGCGGCTGGCGAACGATCAAGCTCTACTTCATGATCGGTCTGCCGACCGAGACCGATGAAGACGTGGTTGCGATCTGCGATCTGGCCAGGAAAGTTCTCGAGGTCGGCCGGAGGTACCACGGACGCGGGGCCCAGGTTCATGTCGGCGTCTCGACCTTCGTGCCCAAGCCACATACGCCATTCCAGTGGGCGGGCCAGGAACAGCGGGACGTCATCGAGCGGCACCAGGCCATTCTGCGGCACGAGGGACGAATGCAGGGACTGCGGATCTCGTGGAACGACTACAACAGCAGTCAGGTAGAAGCCATCCTTTCGCGCGGTGACCGGCGCATCGGCGGGGTCATCCAGCGAGCGTGGGAGCTTGGAGCACGATTTGACGGCTGGCAGGACCAATTCCGATATGACGCCTGGATGCGGGCCATGCAGGAAGCCGGACTGGAGGCGGACTGGTACTGCAATCGGGAGCGTGACAAAGACGAGCTTCTTCCCTGGTCGCATATCAATGCCGGAGTAGAGTCCGAGTTCTTGTGGTCCGAGTGGGAGAAGTCGCTGTCGGCGGGCACCACCGATGACTGCCGCTACGGCAAGTGCATGCGCTGCGGAACGGACCCGCGCGCCTGCGGCGATGCCCACCGGATTCGCCGGACCATCCGTCTTGAGCTCAAGCGAGAGCGAGACGTGGCGGCCAGTTCGTAGCTACATGCTGCGGCGAAGGGCTGCCGCTTCGAGCGCGAGGACAAGCAGTACGGTCACAAAGGCGACCACGGGCGACCACCGGTGTCCGGCCATAAACGCAAGATTGGCTACGGCGAGCAAGGCAAACAGGGCTCCGCGCCGCCCGGACAACCGAAGGGAGGGAAGTCCCCCTTGTTTCAATTCCAACCAGTACGCCGCCAGCGTCGCGGACGATGCCAGCGCGACAAATAGCGGCGCAAAGAAAGCCAGGTAGGTCAGCAAACGTTCCGGCGCGAGCGAAAACAGAACGGTGATCCACACGGACCATGCCGACAGTGCGACCAGTGCGACCGAGCCCAGGTACTGTCGATCAGGCGCCTGGCGAGTCCTTCCCCGCCTCCGGCGCACATCTCCCATGTAAATGATCTGCGCTGATTCTCGTCCGGACCGGTTGTCCGTCCCCTGCCGCATTCCTGACTCGCTCATGTACTGCTCACTATAGCGAGGCTGACGCTTGCGCTCAAGGTCTCCCGGTACGCCCGGTGCCCGTTGGTAGAATGGCAAGATTCCCGCCGGAGATATCCCGCCTTGCCTTCGAGTCCGCCTATTTTGCTGCAGAACACCATGGGGCACGCACTTCAGGAGTTCACGTCGATAACTCCCGGTGTGGCGCTTGTCTATACCTGCGGTCCCACCGTTTACAACTACCAGCACATCGGTAATTTCAGAGCGTTCATCTTCGCCGACACCCTCCGCCGCGTGCTCGAGTACAACGGGTATCGGGTTCGGCACGTCCGCAACATCACCGATGTTGGCCACCTTACGGAAGACACCCTCGGAACCGGCGTGGACAAGATGGAGGCGGCCGCCCGTCGCGAGAACATGACGCCGGAAGATATCGCGCGCCACTTCACCGAAATCTTCCATGAAGATGCCCGGCTGCTCAACCTCCTGACGCCGGAAGTCGAGCCGCGCGCCACACAGTTCATACCGGAGATGGTGTCTCTGGTAGAGCGCCTGATCGATACCGGTCACGCATACATCGGTGCAAACGGCGACGTCTATTTCGAAGTTGCAACCTTCCCCCCGTATGGCGCGCTTTCCAACAACTCTATCGAGGACCTGATCGCCGGCGCGAGGGTGGAGGAATACAGCTCCGACAAGCGCTCTCCCGCCGACTTCGCCATCTGGAAGAGTGCCGCCGCGGACAAGCTGATGCGCTATGAGAGCCCGTGGGGAGAAGGCGTGCCCGGGTGGCACCTGGAGTGCTCGGCCATGGCCATGGACATCCTGGCTGAGACGATCGATATTCACACCGGGGGTGAGGATCACGTTTTTCCGCACCACGAGGATGAGATTGCTCAGAGCGAAGGAGCGTCGGGCAAGACCTTTGCCAACTACTGGCTTCACAACGCCTTTCTCCAGGGCGCAGGCGGGGTCAAGATGTCGAAGTCGCTGGGCAATATCTTCACGCTCGCCGACTTGGCCGAGCGGGGGATCCATCCTCTGACCTTTCGATACTTCACCTATCAGGCCCACTATCGGACACCCCAATGGTTCAGCTGGGAAGCGCTGGAGGCCGCGCAAACGGGTCTGTACCGCCTGTGGGAAGCGGCGGCCGATCTTCTGCAGACATCCCAGCCAGCCGTTACCATCGGCGACGAGGCTGAGGAGTGGCGGGACAGCTTCCAGCAGACGGTCAACCGAGACCTCGACATGCCGGGGGCGGTTGCCGCCATCCACACCATGCTCTCGTCGAAGCTTGCTGCCGATCAGAAACTGGCGCTGCTTGCCGACGCCGATCGTGTCCTGGCTCTCGACATTCTGGTGGCGGCGGCCCGGCTCCTGGATCTCCGGGATGGAGAACAGAGCCTGCTGGACCAGCGAGCGGCGGCTCGCGCGGCGAAAGACTGGTCTCGGTCGGACGAACTGCGAGCGTCGCTTGCCGCTGGCGGGCTAGACGTGAAGGACACGCCGACCGGTCAGCACTGGGTTCGGAACGACGTTCTACCGAGCAGTCGGGGCGAGGATGCGCAGGACTCCTGAGGTGCCCAACCCGACCATCCAGCCACACGCCGCTCCCACGCAAGTGCCAAAGACGCCAAGCACCGGATAGGCGAGTATCGTGAGAAGTCCGTCCGCGCCGCCGGCGGTCGACGGTCCGTACGCGGCCGTGTAGATGGCGACGAGAATGATGGCGAAGACGCCACCCACCAGGGCGAATGAGAAAGAAAAGGCCAGGGCGCTGAAGAGGCCAAGGCTCTGATGAGAGCGCCTCGCCCGTCGAAATGCCGACGACCCGGCGAGGAAGCCTGCGAGGGCCGCGGCCGCGACCAGCACCGCACACGCGGTACGGCCGCCCGTCCCCGCGTTTCCGAAGGCGACTATAGCAATCTGGAAGGTGACAAAGGCGCTAACAGCAGATGTCAGCAGACCGAACAGGAGGCTCACGGTCCGTAGTCTACCGCGTGGGGGCCCGTCGGCTCCACGTCCTGATGCTCTGCTCGACGAAATCTCGAGATAGAGGGTAGACTAGCCACGGTATGACGGGCCGTGTCGTGGCCCCCGGGAAAAGGGAAGAATATGAATAAGCGCAAGAAAGTCGCCTGGCATAAGCACCTGAAGGCGCAAAAGAAGAGAGAAGAGCAGCGCAGGACGGAAGCGTCCGCCACGCGGCGCTGACGGTCAGCGGCAGGGCTTCAGGGCCTTGAGGAACTGAAGTGCCTGCCGCAGTGACTTAACTGGGACGACGCGTATTGAGTGTGCTCCGGCACGGGCAGGCCCGACGTTGTCCGGTGTATCAGGGACCAGAAAGTACCGAGCACCGGCGTTTTCCGCCGCCACCACCTTCTGTCTGGCGCCGCCGATGGGCAGGACGTTCCCGTTCCAGGTGATCTCGCCGGTACCGGCCACTTGACATCCCTTGGCCAGATCTCGCTGCTTCAGCCGCTGCACGATGGCGAGCGCAAACACCAGTCCGGCCGACGGTCCGCCGATATAGCCTGGATTGATCGAGATCTTTATCGGAAGCGCGATCTGGTTCTCACTGGCCACGCCGATGATCGCGGTCTTGCCGTTCTTCTTCGGAACGCCTTTGGTGGACCCGGTGGTCGGGATTCGAAAGGTACGTGTCCGTCCCTTCCGCCGGACTGTGACCTGCACCGTCTGACCAGGTCGGTGCTTCTTGATCAGGCGAGACACGTCCTCGGCTGAATTAACCGGATGACCGTCTACCGCGGAAATGATGTCGCCCGCCTTCAGAAACCGGCCGGCAGGAAGTGACGGGTCGACGAATATCACGCGCGGCCCTCCGGGTTTGAAGTGGAGTTTGTACCCGCGGGCCACTTCGAGAGCTGCCACTTCCGCTTTGGGAATGCTGTCGCTCATCATTTCGGCATTGAGCTGTATGTATTGCTCATTGGAGAGATTTCCGGCCACCGCCTGGGCGGGATAGAGATCAACATTGGGCTGCAGCTTCCAATAGAGCTCTTCGAGAAGGTGGTCCACGGGCGCCACGGTCACGTCCACCATGTACAGAGTGCCCGCCCCACGAACCGGTGGATGGCCCTGTACCTTCACTTTTGGCCCGACCGGAATGGCGCTTCCGGGCGCGAGCGCATACTGGTGCGCGGGCAGGATCTCCAGGATCACCGCGGCCAGTGCAATAACAACGAGCACCCCTGTTCCGATCTGGCTCCAGGGAACCCGGCGTCTCACAGGGTTCTCGTCAGCTTGCCGGGACATCTGCACCCCCGCCTTGCCGCCGGATGAGGGGCGCGTGGCAGAGCTGAAGCCGCCGCGTGCCTGTCTCGAATTCAACCGTGACCAGAGTGTCTCGGCCGCTCCCTTCCACGTTCCTGACCACCCCGTTTCGCCACCGCGGGTGCGTCACCGCGTCGCCCACGGCCGCGGAAGTCAGCCGCGGCCGTGCTTGACGTTTCGGTGACGCTCTCATGGTCATCAGCTCCGCCGTTACCTCCCCGATAAATCGGCTCGGATGCCCGATCGAGTTGTTGCCCGAGAGCAAACGTGCATGGGCGTACGAGAGGAAGAGTCGTCGCATGGCGCGAGTCATGCCCACATAGCACAATCTCCGCTCTTCTTCGACGTCGGCGTCCCGGTCGATCGATCGCCGGTGAGGCAGCAGGCCCTCTTCCACGCCCGTGATAAAGACGGCCGGAAATTCGAGGCCTTTGGCCGCGTGCAGCGTCATCAACGACACACCGTTCCTCGACACCTCGTGCGTCCCCAGAGAGACGCGATCCAGTAAATCGGGAAGCGTTGCCCGCGGACCCATTTCCACCACCAGCGACCGCAATTCGCCCAGATCCTCTACCGCTGCCTCCTGCTCAATCTCCGCATTCGATTCCAGCTCTGAGACGACGCGGGCGATAGATGCATTGACCAGGTCCATTAGTGGCCTCGAGCGGAGGCCTCTGAGCACATATACGGCGGCAGATACGTCGGCCAGACCTCTGGCCGCCGTACGGGATATGCCGGGAACCGGGGAGGCCATCACATCGATCAGCGATGCCCCGCAAGTCGACGCCTGCTCCCTTATGCGCTCCATGCTTCGCGGTCCGATGCCGCGCACGGCCGACGCGATCAGGGCTGCCGAAGCTTCGTCGTCTCCCCGCGACAGATGCAGATAGGCGATGGCCCGCCGGACCACCGGCCGCTCATAGAAGCGCCGGGCTCCCACCACGTGGTAGGGGATGCGGTGACGCAGCATAGCCTCTTCGATTGAACGGGATTGCACGTTCAATCGATACAGCACCGCAATTCCGCCCGGCTCAATTCCCTGGCCCACCAGCGATTCCACCTCGCATGCTACCCACTCCGCCTCGTCGCGCTCGTCATCCGCGGCGTAACAGATGGGTCGCTCGCCGGCCGGGTTGGTGGTCCGCAGATCGCCCGCTATGTGCTCGCCGTTGTGGGAAATGAGCGACGACGCAACGCGCAAGATCCGCTTGCTCGATCGATAGGACCGATCGAGACGAATGACGGTTGCGTCCGGAAACACATCGAGAAAACGCTTGACACTCCGACTGTCGGCCTGCCGCCACCCGTATATCGCCTGGTTGGCATCACCCACTGCCACCACGGTCCGCAGCGGGGGGGTCAGGAGCTCGATCAAGGTCTGCTGGATCGGATTCGTGTCCTGGAATTCGTCAATCAGTACTTCATCGTGGGCGCTGCGGCAGCGTTCGCGGATCGCCTCATCGCGAGCCAGAAGCCCCGCCGTCTGCACGACGAGATCGTCGAGGTCCAGAGCATTGAGCGTCCGCAGTTTGCCATCGTAGGCGGCCCGGACAGCGCTGAGAATATCGGGATCCAGCCGGTAGCGCCGAGTGGCGTCCGCCAGCGTAGCTCCGTTCTTGAGCGCGCTCACGGCGGCCGGCAGGCGGCCGCGCTCTCCTGCCGGATAGTGCGCCGTGATGTCACGGAGAACGACCCGGGCCTCCGACGGGCTCAGGAGGCGAAAGGAGCGAGATATGTGCTCTGTCCCATACCGGCGCAAGATCGCGTTACAGGCCCAGTGGAAAGTGCCAATGTGAAGCACAGAGTCACCGCCGATCAGGCCCTGCACCCGCGATTTCATCTCGGTCGCGGCCCGATTGGTGAACGTGATCGCGAGAAGTCGGTCCGGCGCAACCTCGCCGCCGGCAAGGCGCAGCGCGATGCGATGCGCAATCACACGGGTCTTGCCACTCCCCGGTCCCGCGGAGATAAGCAGAGGGCCATCCCCGTGCTCCACCGCGCGGCGTTGTTCTTCGTTGAGGTTCCCACGCGGATCCGTCATGGACGGAGGAGCAGCCTAGACAGCCGCGCCGGCACGTCTTCGCCGTGGCTCATCCGACGATGTGAACGTCCGCCTCGCGCCCGCGCGGCGCGACCAAGCTATCGAGAGTTTCAATGGCTGCGCGCAAGTCTTCGGCAAGCTCCCGCCAGAAACCGGGATCATCGGAGTCGAATCCGGTTTCCATTCCAATGGTGGCACGCTGCAAACCGCGCCACACTCCCTCACCCGGATACCCGGCGTCCGACAGGAGCCCCCGGGCATCCGTCACCATCTGTCGCAGCGTGCCGCGCTCCCGTACGGAGACAGTGCCGGGGCCGGCCAGAGCGTCGACAATCCTCAGTGCTTCCAGTCCTATATCGCGTATGCGGGTCCGCGCTTCATTGGTATCCATATGCTCATCACTTGCACTATTCATGCCTGGCTCTTGTACGAAGTGTACCCCAACAGGCGGGATCGCGGCGGATAATAGTGCATGTCCTGGCACACCACCGAAGAACAGCACCAGCATCCCCACGCCTACATAGGCGATGCAATCCTGGGTCTTAACGACGGGATCACGACCACGCTTGTCTTCGCACTGAGCGTATCCGGGGCATCGGGAATCCCTGGAACGGTGGTCTTGGCGGGCCTGGCTGAGATGTTCGCCGGCGGCGTCGCCATGTTTCTGGGCGGATTCATGTCCGCCCAATCAGAGAAGGAGGCGGTCCAGCATCAGATCGCCGTGGAGCAGCACGAAATCGAGGTCGAGCCCGAGGAAGAACGCGAAGAGCTACGGCAAATTTATCGAGAGAAAGGGTTCTCCGGAGGGCAGCTGTCCAGCATCGTGGAACACCTGACCGGTGACAAGGAGCGGTGGCTCAACTCGTTGATCCGCGACGAGCTCCTGATACGCCCGGGTGAGCTGCGTAGCCCATGGCGAGTGGCGGCGGTAGTAGGCTTCTCGTTCGTCGTCGGCGCTTTGATTCCGCTCCTGCCCTTTATTGCGACTCTTCCCGACAGCTCGGTGATCGCTGCCGTTCTGTCGATCGGCGCGCTCTTCTTGACCGGCGCGCTCAAGTCTCGCTACAGCCACCGCACCTGGATTCGCAGCGGAGCCGAGATGGTTCTGGTCGGCATCCTTGGAACGGCCGCTGGACTGGTGATCGGAAAGATCCTTGCCTCCCGGTCTTAGCCGGTCTCGTACTCAGGCGGCGTACAGCGATTCGTACTGAGTCAGGAGTTCGACGTATCCAACCAACCAGCGCTGGTAATCGGCACCCGTATCGCCCCGCTGCTCCATCTCGTAGAGCAACTGGGCGCCACGCTGCAACCTCTGCTCCAGCGTCTCAACGTCCGTCTCCAGAACCTCTGTTTCCCGAACCTGGATCATCTGTCCCTCCACGGAGCACCGCCATAGCGCGGCTCTAGCCATATTTTAGTACGGCCGTTCTAACTTGTCAATATCCTTGACGGTTTCCCTGCCTGGGTGTACCATAGCTCGACATCGGTGGTTCCGGTGCGAAAGGCGGACGGAGCGTGGAAATTTCAGGGATAGCGTCCTGTCTCCGCGAAGATGTGCGCTCTGACCTGGGGTACGCTCGCGACTGCCCGTTCGGCTGTGTCGATGCCGGTCTGTACAGCGTCATTTACTTCCAGCCGGGACAGGCAATGCGTCCGCACCGTCATCTGGATTCTGACGAGTACTTCACCGCACTTCGCGGCAATGCCGAGATGTACGTCAACGGTCGAATGGTTCCACTTCCAGAGGGACAAACCTTCCTGCGTCGTCGCGGCGTGCTGCATGCCATTCGCAACCCTGGCTCCGAGGTGCTGGTCGTACAAAGCTTCCAATCACCTATACCTGCTGAAAAGATGACACGGTGGGAGTCGGTGCCCGACTGGGGCGAGGAGCCAGCCGGTGGGTGCCCCCGGTGCTGGTGCGGCCAGATCGAGGGCGGGCGCTGCGACAATTGCAACGCGCGCACCTGCCGGAGTCGAAGAGCGGTCTGAGCTGTCTCCTGCCTTCCCCCCGGCATGGCCCCTCGGGCAATAATCAGTCAGGGAGACGTTCGTTCCGATCCTGAATGCTCTCGGGAGGCTGAAGATGATCGCGCACGAGCTAGAAGCGCTGGCCGAGAGCGGCAAGAAAGTGCTTGCGACAAACGACCTGGGCGGCTGGACCAAGCCTGCTCCGAGTCTGTACCCGCACCAGTGGAACTGGGATTCGTGCTTTATCGCGATTGGCCTGTCCCGGTACGACTTCGATCGAGCGTGCCGCGAGCTCGAGTCGCTCCTTCGCGGCCAGTGGGCAAACGGACTGGTTCCGCAGATCATCTTCAATCCGGCGGGCAAGGGTTACTTTCCCGGTCCCGATGTCTGGCAATCGGAGCGCTCGCCGGACGCACCCCGCGGGATTGAGACCTCCGGTATCACCCAGCCTCCCGTCCTGGCTACCGCGGCCCTGGCGATCTGGAGAAATGCGCCCCAGGGACGCAAGCAGGATGCCCTCAACTTCCTGAAGAGGATGTATCCGCACCTATTCCGCTACCACCAGTTTTTCTATGACCTGCGCAACCCGGACGGCGACGGACTGATCGTGGTCGTGCATCCGTGGGAGTCGGGCACGGACAACTCGCCCCGCTACCTGGAAGCAGGTAATCGGGTCCACCTCGCCTACACGCCGCACTACAACCGCCTGGACACGCAGCACGTCTCGGCCGCGAACCGGCCGACCGACAAGGACTACGACCTATTCGTATACCTGCTGGAATTGATGCGAGAAGACAACTGGGATCAGAAGGCCTACCTGAAGCATGCGCCGCTGCAAGTCCAGGACGTCCTCTTCAACTCCGTGCTCTGCCGTGCCAACCTCGATCTCGCCGCCATCGCTGAACAGGTCGGCGAGGACCCGGCGCAGCCGCGCGCGTGGTACCAGGCCACGAAATCTGCCGTCAATGCCCGATGCTGGGACCAGAGCGACGGCATGTACTTCGACTACGACCGGGTAGCGGGTGAGCTCATCAAGATCGACACCGTGTCCGGCCTCAACACCCTCTACGGCGGGGTGGCGACAGAGGAGCGAGCCCGGCGCTTGACCGAGATTCACCTGCTCAACCCAAGACTCTTCTGGCCCGCCGCCGGGTACCCCGTACCGACCACCGCTCTCAGCTCCTCGTGGTTTAACCCCGAGAATTACTGGCTGGGGCCGGTGTGGGTCGGCATCAATTGGATGCTGGCTCGAGGGCTAACGTCGTACAGCCGACTTGACCTCGCCGCTATCCTCTCCACCCGCACCCTGGACCTCGTTTCTCGCGGCGGCTTTCGAGAGTACTTCAACCCCTATACGGGCGCCGGATACGGAACCGACAATTTCAGCTGGGCAGCGGCGCTGACGATCGACCTCGTGGCCGAGATAGGTGATTCTGTCTAATTCCTAACCGTGGGTCACAATCTTCCAGGCGATGTACGCGACGTATACAAGCGCGATTGCCGCTCCTCCCCAGCGTCCGATGACCTTGTTCCGCCCGAAGAAACGAATATCGCCCAACAGGAGAAAGGTCACGACCACTCCATAGATGTTGAGGAAGTAGAGGTCATGCAAGCCAGGGGTGGGTAGCCGCACTCCGCGGATGAGAGCAGGCAGACCCAGGGCCAGGCAGATGTTGAAGACGTTGCTCCCGAAGACGTTGCCAAGCACCAGGTCCACCTCGCCGCGGCGCGCTGCCTGGACCGAGGTGGCGATTTCCGGGATAGACGTTCCGATGCCGATGACGGTAGCGCTGATGATGTACTCGTCTACGCCGGCACCCCGGGCGATGGCACTCACGGATTGGACTAGCGCCTCTGCCGCGATCACGAGGACGATCACGGCACCCCCGGCCTGGAGTGCGTTCCGGGAGGCACGGGAGGCGCTGTGGCCTGTCCCGTCGTTTTGCCGCCCGGCCGCACGCTCTCGCGAAGCGTACTGGTACACGAGAACCATGACGAGAACGAAGCACGCGGTGAGGACGCCGCCTTCCTGTCTGGTGATGACACGGTCCAGGGCGAAGCCCATGAGCATGGTGGTGATAGCGAAGTACAGAAGAATCTCGCGCTCGATGACGAGCGTCCTGGTCCGGATGGCAGTGATAAAGGCAGCAATGCCAAGCCCGAAGCCGATATTCACCAGGTTAGAGCCCAGTACATTGCCGACAACGACCGCGTTGTCACCTCCGGAAAGCGTGACCGCCATATTGACGGCAAGCTCGGCCAGCGACGTGCTCATCGCGACCAACGTGGTCCCGATGATCAGCGGACTCACCCCATAAGCATGCGCCGTGTCCACGGCCCGTGAGATGGCAAAGTCCGCAGACACAACCAGGACGGTCAGACTCGCAAGAGTTATGAGAATGTCAAGGGCTACCGGCAAGCCGTCGAAGAACGACTCCATCCGTTAACCGGGCGGCCGGCTCGGAGGCGCCTCGGGGTGAAGCAGATCCAGAGGGTAGGTGGTCATCCAGCCGGTATCCAGCCGCACCACCGCGGCCGGACGTCCGCCGGGCAACGTGGTGATCTCGGTCACGCGCCCGCGAAACTCGCGGCGATCTGGTGTGTGCACGACAACTCGTTCCCCGACCTGAGGTGTCACCGCCCCTTCCTCCCCGCCATCCTAATACACTGGGTAGGAGCATTCGACACCATGGTCAGCCACCAGCACGGGCACCATCATCCTCTTGCCGGTCGAGCACTGGGAACTGCCTTTGTCCTCACCGGTGTAATCCTGCTGGTCGAGGCAATCGCGGGCTATATTTCGGGTTCGCTGGCACTTCTGTCCGACGCCGGGCATATTCTGACCGACATGGCGGCACTGGGCCTGGCCTGGTTCGTCACCCACCTGTCGCAGCGGCCGGCGACAGAGCAACACACCTTCGGATACCAGCGAAGCCGGATCCTGGCAGCGCTGGCCAATGCGACCGTCCTTCTCCTGGTGGCAGCAGCCGTCGCCGTTGAGGCGGTGGCCAGGCTCGGCCACCCACACCCGGTCCAGGGTGGTCTGGTGATTCTGGCAGCGCTGCTCGCGATCGGCGTTAACAGTTACGTCGCCTTCGCCCTGCACGGCCACGAAGAAGGGGATCTCAATGTCCGGTCCGCCCTCTTGCATGTCGTCAGTGACATCGGAGCGTCGGCGGGGGTCGTGGTAGCGGGCGTCTTCGCCCTCACCCTGCACCTCTATATCGTCGATCCAATCGTATCCCTGCTGATCGCGGCGCTCATTGCCTATGGCGCCTGGCAGATCATCCGGGACACGGTGGTCATCTTGATGGAGGGAGCCCCCCGCGGCCTCGACCTGGCCTCCGTGCGGCAGGCGATGCTGGAGGTGCCAGGGGTGGAAGACGTGCACGATCTACACGTCTGGGCGCTCTCAGACGGCTACCGACTCCTGTCAGCCCACGTTACCGTCCCCGACCAGGCCCTCGCCGATACGTCGACGCTTCTTGCTGACCTCAAGTTCCTCCTCCATCAGCGATTTCACATCGAGCACGCCACCATCGAGCCGGAGTGCCTGGACTGCCGCGTGCCGCCCAGGCGAATTATCCACCTCGACGCACCCAGACGCACCCAGAAGACCCTCTGAGAGGCTACCGGTCCTCCCCTAGCACCAGAGCCGCATTAACGCCCCCAAAGCCGAATGAGGTTGTGAGCGCTCGGCCCACCGAGCCCCGCCGGCCGTCGTGTCCGACCGCGTTCACACAGCATCCCGGGTCCTGGCTCGTGAGATTGGCCGTCCCGGGAATATGCCCATGGAGAATGGCGGCGGCCGTAATCGCGGCCTCGATGGCACCTGACGCTCCCAGGGGGTGACCGTAAAGCGCTTTGGTGCTGCTCACCGGGACCGTGGCGCCGCGGTCGCCCAGGGCCAGGCGGATTGCAGCACACTCTGCCTCATCCCCGAGCGGGGTCCCGGTCGCATGGGCATTGACGTAATCCACATCGTCGGAGCAGACCCTCGCGTCCGCCATGGCGCCGCAAATAGCCCGAGCGGCCTCCTCGCCACCCGGGCGGGGTGCGGTCATGTGATAGGCATCGTTTGACTGGCCGTAGCCCAGAACCTCGGCGTAGATGCGGGCGCCACGTGTGATGGCGGCGTCACGCTCCTCCAGGACAAGGACCGCGGCACCCTCTCCCATGACAAACCCGTCCCGGCAGGAATCGAACGGGCGGCAAGCAGAAGCTGGGTCGTCATTCCGGGCGGACATTGCCTTGATGCGCGAAAAGGCGCCGAAGGTGAGCGGAGCTAGCGGCGCCTCGACTCCTCCAGCCAGCATGACGTCGGCCTCACCCGAGCGGACCGCTCTCAGGGCGTCGCCCACCGCAATAGAGCCCGACGCGCAGGAGGAGGAATTCGACAGGTGCGGACCACGAAAGTCATGATCGATGGCGATGTTCGCCCCGCTGGCTCCCCCGTAGACGGCAACCGCGAGCGCCGATCCGATGGCTCCTATGCCCTCACGCAGGTAGAGCGAGTGCTGCTCCTCTGCGTAAGCCAGGCCGCCGAGCGCGGAACCGATGGCGACCCCGCAGCGCGTCGGATCCAGCCGGCGTCCACACAGACCGGCGTCCTGCATGGCCAGAGAAGCGGTCGCGATACCGAACTGGGCAAACCTATCCAGCCGGCGCGCACGCCGCGAGTCCATGAAATCCAGTGGATCAAAGTCGTCGACTTCTGCCGCAACCTGCGAGCGAAACTCGGACGGGTCGAAACGCGTGATTCTCCGCGTCGCGGGCGCGCCGCGCCTGACCCCCTCCCACAGGCGATGGACGCCCGTCCCCAGTGCTGTCACAGCGCCGATCCCGGTAATGACGACGCGCCGCCTCACGGACGGCTCCCGTCTGCTTCTGCCCGCGCCGCGATCCCGGCAAGCGTCCTGTCGGCGATCGCCATCACGAACACGGTTCCAACCACCCAGCGTGACACTCCGGACTGCAACCACCACCTGTCCGGTTGCAGTCGATGGGTGATGATCGCGCGCGAGCCGCCGACGGCCCCCTCAATCTGCCACAGGACGTCCATTCCACGGGTAACGCCCGCGACATGCCGGTAGTAAATCTCAAGCCGATCCGGGCGAATTTCCTGGATCGCGATCCAGCGGACCGGGAAGCCGCCGCGCTGCGCGCCCATCGCCACCGTTCGGCTGGTGTCGCCGCCATCCAGGACCCGCACATATCGATAGTGGGAAAGCAGTTCCGGCCAGGCAGTGACGTCCGCCGCCAGGGCGAAGACACGCTCGGGCTCGGCAGCCACGGACTGCGAGTTGACTGTGTAAATCTCAGGTATCACGGCCGCAAGGCCTCCCAGAGCGGTCGGGGCCGCAGAAACGTGGAAGGATCGGCAAGGTCGCCAAGCACGGAGGCGAGCAGGCTGCCCGCGTCCGGTCTGGCCTCAAGACGGGGAACGGCGTAGTCAAGCAAGTGAGGAAAACGGACAAACGTCTGGACAAGCTTCGTCACTATCTCTTTGTTCGCAAAGGCGTTACGCCGGGCGTGCCGGTAGTGCCTGACGTCATCCGAGCGATAGCCGTGAGCCAGCATGGTGAGAGCCGAGCTGGCGGCGATTTCGCCGCCCACCAGAGCTCGGTAGATGCCTTCCCCGGTAAAAGGGTCAAAGAACCCGGCGGCATCCCCGGTGAGCAGATATCCCGGACCGGCCTCCCGGCGAGATCGCGCGCCCACCGGGAACATGCCCCGGACCTGAGATACGCGCTCGTACCCTTGCAGGGCTGAAGCAAGATACTTGTGGCTCTCGATCCACCCGTCGAGAGTCCGGGCAGGGGTACTTCGACCGCCTTGGCTTGTCGGCCCGTGAATGACCAGCCCAACATTCACCCCGCCGCCTGGGAGCGGGGCGATTCCGCAGTACCCGCCGGACGCGACGTGCATCTGCCCCGATCCACCGGGCAGGTGACCGGTCCCGGCGAAGTGAGCGACAAGGCCCATCCGATGCGGCCAGCGCACCGGTCGGGACAACCCAAGTCCGCGGCGCATAACGGACTGCGCACCGTCCGCGATCACCACGACCTGGGCCCGCAGCCCAAGAGGGCGCCCGCCGGTCGACGCCTTCACACCCCGCACCACCCCATCGGATACCACAGGTTCGCGCACGATGACGCCCTCTTCCAGCCGAGCTCCTTCGCGGACCGCCTCACGGGCGAGTGCATGATCGAGCTCGAATCGGGGCAGGGTCATGGCGTGAGCCGCCTCGCCATCGCGCCGGTAGCGCAGCCGGAACCGGGCCCCGGAGAAGGACACGATGTCCATTCCCGGCACGGACAGCGGCGCTTCGTCCACAACCGCCTGCGCCAGACCGGTGCGCGCGAGCACGTCCATCACCCCCGGGCTCATGTACTCCGCGCACGCCTTGTGACGTGGAAAGCGCG
This sequence comes from Chloroflexota bacterium, assembly GCA_025966365.1. Classification (GTDB taxonomy): domain Bacteria; phylum Chloroflexota; class UBA5177; order UBA5177; family UBA5177; genus JAICWV01. The sequence goes on from JAICWV010000007.1 coordinate 44,020, forward strand.
CACGATCGAGAAGCAGGACGCGCGCTCCGGCGCGTGCAGCCAGGGCCGCGGTCGAGGCGCCGGAAGGCCCGGCACCGACCACAATGATGTCAGCGTCCATGGCCGTGCTTGCGGGCGACCAGCGTGAGCCGGCCCGGTCCGTGAGCGGTAACGATCGACTCCGGAATCCCGGCCTGCGCCGCGAGCTCCCGGACTTCGGCCGGCGTGTAGGCTCGCCGGACGGAGAGCGGCCCATCGTGGCGGGTCAATCGATTGCGGGCGATGGTTCGGGTCAGAAGCCAGACACCCGCAAGCCCCAGAGGGCCGCGGCGCAAGTCGACGACGACGACTCCCCGACACGCGACCCGCCACATCTCTCCGAGGACGGCCGCCGCATCGGGGGGATCGAAATGATGCAGCGCGAGGCACAGAGAGGCCACGTCGAAGCAGTTGTCTTGGAAGGGAAGCTTCCGGGCGTCTGCCAGGACCAGGTCCACCGACCCGCCGGTGACCTGGCCGGCCTCGTGCAGAATGTCGCCACTTGAATCGAGTCCCACCGCAGTCAGCTTTATTCCTCGGCGCGCCGCTGCCCGTATCGCAGCCACCGGAACATCCGCAGATCCGGTGGCAACGTCAAGCAGCGAGCCCTCTGGTGGCTCCAGTAGCTGCACGATGGTGCGAACCGCCAGTGCGGTGCCGCCGGTCCAGGTGTTCAACCTGCGGATGTCGCGCAGATTGTCCGGCAGGTCGTTCCGGACCGATTCCGGCCGATCGAGCAGCTCCTGACGGCGGTCACGCGAAGAGGTGGGGAGGATAAGATTCTCCGGTCTATACCTGGGCACCGGGATGTCGCAGCTCTTGCGGCATGTGCTCCAGGCTATCATCGGAGTTCACAAACAGGTCCGCCTCCGGTCCCAGATTCAGGCTTTCGTCCCAGGAGAGGTGGTGATCCCGCCGCCAACTTGCATATGCGTATTCAATAGCATTGCAAAGATTGTCCAGCCCCTCGCTGGCCAGAAAGAGATTCACCGACGGACTGATGGTGTCACGTTTGTCGATCTTGTCAACCGTCCCGCACGCCTTCTGCTCCCGATGGAACCCGGCCGTCATTGCCGGCAAGTCATTGGCCAGATAGGCGGTCTTGAACGACCGATAGGTGGGAGCAAGGACGGCATAGGTCGTGCGTACTTGCTGGAGATCCTGCCGCGTGAAGGGATTCGACCCGCCACAGGCGGTCAGGAAGACCCCGAGCGCCAGCAGGGTGGGGATGCGAGGCATGGCCAGCAATTTTACTCGAGCAGCCGACGAGATGGGCCTGGAAGGCCGGCCGCAGTCGCGCCGCCGGGTAGAACGGTGGCAAACTATCTGTGCCCTCACTGCACCCAGGGCTGCACACCGAGGAGATCGAATGGTCATTGATGAAACGCGGAGCGGGCCCCGAGTCGTCGCCATCGGCGGCGGCACCGGAATGTTCGCTGTCCTTACCGGCCTCCGCCATTACACCAGTAATATCACCGCCGTAGTCACCATGTCGGACAGCGGCGGAAGCTCCGGCCGCGTGCGGGACGAGTTTGGCTACCTGCCGCCCGGTGATGTCCGGCGCTGTTTGCTGGCCCTGGCATCCTGGGATGAGGACTCACTTCTTCTGCGACAGCTCTTCGATTACCGTTTCGATCGAGGGCTGGGTCTCAATGGACACAGTTTCGGCAATCTACTCTTAACCGCTCTCACGGACATTCTGGGGGGCGAAGAGCAAGCAATCGACGAGGCAGGCCGCTTGCTGCATATTCGCGGGCGCGTGCTTCCTGTCACCTTGAGCGATACCACGTTGTGCGCCCGGCTCGACAACGGGCATGTCATTCGCGGCGAGACCGACATCGATATCCGCAAGGATCACCATGATGCGGCCGTCACCGAGATCTGGCTCGACCCTCCCGGCGCGCCGAATCCCGAGGTGATCTCCGCACTGGGCCAGGCAGACCTCATCGTGCTCGGCCCGGGTGATCTGTATACCAGCGTGATTCCCAACCTCCTGGTGGAGAACGTCGCCGAGGCGATTCGCGCGTCAACGGCACGGTGCGCCTATGTTTGCAACGTCATGACAAAGCACGGGGAAACGGACAACTTCGCGGCCAGCGACTTCATCCGCGAAGTGATCCGCTATTTGGGACCCGGCGCGCTCGACTACGCGATCCTGAACTACCACGAGTCACTCCCGCGTGAGCTTCTCGAGCGGTACAAAGAGCAGCGCTCGGTCCCGGTAGACCTGGACCTGGGCAGTTGCTATGAACTGGTCTCCGGCTTACGGATTCGGCCGCTGACCAGAACCGGAGCGTTGGTCCGTCACGATCCCGAGTTGCTGGCGTTGACCCTGATGGAGATTGCAACCGGGCAGGAGCCGTCAGGGCGTCAGAGCGTCCCGGCAACGGTCAGTCCGTAGCGTCCGGCCCCTCTGCTCCGGCCAGGGCGGCTCGGACCGCCTCCAGGACGGCAGAGCGCGATATCGACCCGCTCGTGGACTCGGTCCGCCACTTTATCTCCACCTCATCTCTGCCGAGTGTTCTCTTGCTGATCGTCAGCCGGAGCGGGATTCCAAGCAGGTCGGCATCGTTAAACTTCACCCCGGCCCGTTCAGCCCGGTCGTCGTACAACACCTCGATCCTCGCGTCGGTGAGCCGGCGATACAGATCCTCGGCTGCCTCCCGGACATCCTCCTGTTCCAGATCCAGACCGACGAGATAGATCTGAAAGGGCGCTATTGAGACCGGCCAGATCAGTCCCTTCTCGTCCCGGCTCCCCTCGGCGACACACCCTATGAGACGGTCGACGCCGATACCGTATGAGGCCATGACGATGTCTCTGGCCACGCCATCCGGGTCCAGGAAGGTAGCGCCGAGCGCCGCGGTGTACCTGGTTCCCAGCTTGAAGATATTTCCGACTTCGACTCCGCGGGCCAGCCGCAGGGGCTCACCGCAGGAAGAACAGGCCGCGCCCTCGAAGGCCGAGGCGATATCGGCCACCAGGTCCGCTTGATAATCACGGCCGGCATTGGTGTTGAGGAGGTGATATCCTTCCCGGTTCGCGCCCGCGACCAGATTGGACGCGCGGGCGACGAGATCGTCCACGACGACAGTGACCCCGGTTACCCCGATTGGCGATGCATAGCCGGGAACGATGCCGGTTCCCGTCAGCTCCTCAGCGCGGGCCGGACGCAGCTCGCCGACGCCTACTGCGTTGGATAGCTTGGTCTCGTTGACCTCCATGTCTCCCCGAACCACCGCGAAGATACAACGGTCGCCGGCCATGAAGAACGTGGCCTTGGCTGTTTGCTCCGGACCGATCTTCAGGAAGGAGGCAAGGTCGGCGATAGTCGCCGCCCCGGGCGTGGCTACTTCCTCCAGCGGGAGCGGCTCCTCCTCGCGGGTCGCCTTGCGGAAAGTGGCTACCTGTCGATTGGCGGCGTATCCACAGGCGTCGCAGATCACCAGCAGATCCTCACCGATCGGCAGAAGATCCATAAATTCGTGGGCCATACTCCCGCCCATCATTCCCACATCGGACTCGACCACGAGTGGATGGATTCCGCAGCGGCGAAAGATGGCAAGGTACGCGTCGTGGACACGTGGGTAATACCGGTCCAGGTCGGCCGCGGTCGCATGCGCGGAATAGGCGTCCTTCATGGTGAATTCGCGTGCGCGGATCAGTCCGCCGCGGGCCCGCGGCTCGTCTCGGAACTTGGTCTGAATCTGATAGAGCATGAACGGAAGCTGCCGGTAAGAGCGTACGTTCCGGCGCAGGAGGTCCGCGACAACTTCCTCGTGGGTCATCGCCAGGACCATCTCCCGGTCACCACGGGCGGTGAAACGTGCCAGTTCCGGCCCTATCTCATACCAACGCCCGGTCTCCTGCCAGAGCTCGGCCGGGTGGACCACGGGAAGCTGCACTTCCTGACCGTCAATCGCGTTCATCTCCTCGCGCATGATGCGCTCGACCTTTTCCTTCACCCTCCAGCCGAGCGGCAGGTAGGAGAAAATGCCGGCTGCCAGTGGTTGCACGAACCCTCCCCGCAGCAGCAGCACGTACCCACCGCTTTCCGCGTCGGCAGGTGCCTGCCTCAGGGTCTCGCCAAATAGGTCGCTACGCCGCAAAAAACCTCCTCTTTCCCGCACCCTCCACCGCGTCGGGAGCGGAATTAGCTCACAGCAACACCTGCGAGGGCGGAGACCCGCTGCCGAATCTCCTCGACTTCCGCGGTGGTCACATCACGGAGCGGCGCCGTGAGTGCGGCCGAGTCGATCACCGAGTCGCCGGAGAGCACGGCCTTGACCAGTCCGAGTACAGCTGCATTGCGAGACCCCGAGACGACAAGGCTCGCGACGTTCTCGAGCGCCGCCAACCGAACGCAGACGGCAGCCGACCCGGAAAAGTCCCCCGACACCGCCCGATCGAATGCCTCCACGCACAGCCGCGGAAAGGCGTTGGCGATACTGGGTATAGCACCGGAGGCGCCCACCAGAATGGCGGCATCGATCAGGTACCGGGTACCTGCGAACAGGGCAAAGTCGTTACCCATCTCGGCTGCCCGCATTGATACCTGGCGCATGTACTCGAGGTCATTTTGGCTATCCTTCATCCCCACGACCGTTCCCTCGCGCATCAACTCGAAAAGAGTCGGAAGCTCGACGCGGACTCGTACGGTCTGGGGGATGTTGTACACGAACAGCGGGAGGTCGACCGCGTCCCGTAGCGACCGGAAATGACTCAGGACTTCGTCCTGCGAGTGGGGGAAGTAGTACGGAGCCGTGGCTGCCACCGCCTGGGCTCCCGCCGAGGCCGCAGCCCGCGCGTGCTGAATCGCTAGCCGCGTGGACGCGTCGCTGATGTTGGCGATCACCGGCTGCCCCGGCGCCGCATCCACGATCGCGGCAGTCATCGCCGCCCGTTCGGAGGCAGTGAAGGCGGCAAATTCGCTGCTGGTCCCCATGGCCCAGAAGCCATGAATGCCCGCATGCGTCTGGACCGACACCAGTTGCCGCAGCGAAGCCAGGTCAGGCTCGCCCGATGGTTGAATCGGCGAGACGAGCGGCGTAAAGATGCCGGCAAATCGTTTCACGTGGCTCTCTCCATCGCGCCGGTGGCTACGGCCCTTTCGAGCACCGCGTCATGTCCTGGCGCTCCGTCCGGCAGCCTACTCGGACACGCGGCGCGCCGCCAGAAGTAGTCTGAGTTCCGACACATTCAAGTGCACGTCGTGCTCGACTGCTATCTCGCGAATGATGTCCTGGGGCGTCATTCCTCGGCGGACTCCAGCATGCGCCGCCAGCTTTACTTCCTCACCTACGCGCTCATACACGTAGTTTGAGGGTTTGCCGCGCGACTTATCGTCCGTAACGCCATTCACTCCGCTCATCGGTGCCGGAAGGTAATTCTGCCCCGGCTCAGGTCGTACGGCGAAAGTTCTACCGTTACCCGGTCACCCTGGGTGATACGAATGTAGTTCTTCCGCATCTTGCCCGAGATATGGGCAAGCAGAATATGGCCGTTTTCAAGCTGAACTCGAAATTGAGTATTGGGAAGGGTTTCCGTCACTACACCGTCCACGGAGAGTCCGCTGTCTTCGCGCGGCTCCACGGTGCGACGGGTCTTCCCCATGTCACTTTTCTTGGGACCTGGTCTGTACGGTCGCTTTTTCGGCATCCTGCCTCCTCTCGTGTCGTGCTGGAGATTCCTTTTCCAGCCACCCCAACTGTACACTGTTGACGCCCATTCTGTCGCGGGATAGCGCCGAATCAGCGTGCAGCGAGGCCCCTCTGCCCTCGGACGAAATTTTGGTACCACAGCCCGCTGCCTTTGGTAACGCGCTCGAGCGTCGGATAGTCCACGTAGACGATTCCGAATCGCTTTGAGTAGCCATGAGCCCACTCGAAGTTGTCGAGCAGTGACCAGACAAAGTAGCCCCGTACGTCCGCTCCGTCCGATATCGCCCGGCCGATCGCCTCGATATGCTCCTTGATGTACTCCCGCCGCTCGGGGTCGCGCACCGCCCCATCGTGCAGGCTCACGTCCGAAAAGGCGGCTCCGTTCTCGGTGACGTACATCCGTGGAGGTGCGTAATCCGTCTGCAGGCGAACCAGCAGCTCGCGTAAGCCATCGGGATAGACTTCCCAGCCCATCTCGGTGTATCGGCTGGAGTCTGGCCGGATTCGCTCGGTCTCGCCCTCCGGGCCCGCCCGCACGACCGAGCGGCTGTAATAATTCACCCCAAGAAAGTCGAGCGGGCGCGAGATCGCGGCAAGGTCACCCGCTTCGATCGGCGGCTCGACGCCCCCAAACGCCTGGATCGTCTCCTGCGTATACCGACCCCGAAACAGTGGATCGAGAAACAGCCGGTTCTGCCGCGCATCCTGACGGCGGGCCGCGGCCCTGTCCGGCTCCGATCCTGACGCGGGATGAACGGGGACGAGATTCAGGGTAATGCCGACGTCGACGTCGGGTCGGACGCTCCTGATAGCGTCGGTGGCCAGACCGTGCCCGAGGAGGAGATGGTGCGCGGCGTTGACGCCACCCCTCTCCCCTTCACGGCGACCCGGCGCGTGCTCGCCGGATGCGTAGCCGGCAAAGGCTGCGACCTGGGGCTCATTGAGGGTGATCCAGTGGCGAACGCGGTCTCCCAGCCGTCGGGCCACGATCTCGGCATAGGCCGCGAAGCATTCGGCCGTCTTACGGTTGAGCCAGCCGCCGCGATCCTCGAGAGGCTGCGGGAGATCCCAGTGATACAGAGTGACAAACGGCTCGATTCCGGCCTCGAGCAGGACATCGACGAGTGCGTCATAGAAGGACGCTCCGGCCTCGTTGGCGGACCCCGTGCCCTGGGGAAGCACTCTGGGCCAGGCGATGGAGAAGCGATAGCCGTTGAGGCCGAGTTGGCTCATGAGCGCAACATCCTGGCGGAAGCGGTGGTAGTGATCATCGGCCACGGCCCCCGTTTCGCCGTTACGCACATTGCCCGGCTCAGCGCAGAAGGTGTCCCAGATGCTCCGGCCCCGGCCATCCTCGTCCACCGCTCCCTCGATCTGATACGCAGCAGTGGCGCTGCCCCA
>JAICWV010000039.1 GCA_025966365.1 Chloroflexota bacterium
AGCACGTGGAAGCTTCCCGGCACCAACTGATGATTCGTGGCCATTGTCGCCCCGTCTTCGGCGGTACTCTCCGGCGAGGTGGTGACCATCTCGAGCAGAATCCAGAGGATGACCGTCATTACTAGCAAAGCCAGCGCCGACACCACCCTGACGAGAATGCCGCGTAGAGCAGCTTTCGTGCGACATTCTAGGAGGAGATATGCAGTCTATCCATCCGTGCTCAATAATGCCGTCTAGAGACTGCGGGCTAAAGCCCTCCGCTACCTGTTCTTCCCACTATGGCGTCTACGCCGTAGCCGAGGGCTTTAGCCCGCAGTCTGGTGCAAAATCTGGTTCCCCCACCATCGCTGCCCTGCTAATCACACAACCGAGGATCGAGGGGGGAAGGGAAGATGCGAGGTCCCCCGGGCTGAAGTCCTCCCCTACAGGAGGCGACGTTTGGGTGTATAAACGACGCTCAACCCGCCGTCTTTCGACACGCTGTAGCGGGACCATCGCAACCCCGTGAACGACCAGCCCAAGCGCCCACGGACTCACCGCACGCGGGAGTACGGCCGCTTTGTGCTGGAACTCGACGGCCGTACCCTCTCCTTTCGGACACAGTCCGGGGTCTTCTCACAGTATGGGCCCGATGAAGGAACCCTCCTCCTGCTTGACGTCGCACTTCCCCGCATCAAGCCGCACATGACCGTCCTCGACCTAGGGGCGGGGGTCGGCATTATCGGCATCGCCGCCGCGACTCGTACCACGCGCGGCGAGGTGTGGATGGTGGATGTGGACGTGCGTGCCACACGGCTGGCCCAGGAGAACGTCCAGCTCAACGGCATCGAGAATGCGCATGTCGTGCTCAGCGACATCACCCTCGATCTACCCGAGCGGCTCCGCTTCGACCTGGTTCTCTCCAACCCTCCCACCCACAGCGGCAAGGAGGTGCTGCAGAGCTTCGTGGGCGAAGCCTTCGATCTGCTTCGGCCCGGCGGCTCGCTCTTCGTGGTGGTGAACCGGCTGCTGTCGGTCAAGGACATGATGCAGGAGGCCTTCGGCCATGTAGAGCAGATGGAGCGGCGCAAGGGCTTCATCGTACTGCGCGCGGAGAAGGAGCGCCGGACGGCAGGGGCCGAATAGAGGGGCCGGTGCCCCGGCCGGACGGGTCTTCACGGGAACCGGCGGCGCCTGTACGGTAGATTCTGCATTTCCGTCGCAGTAGCAAAGAGGTGGTCCGCATGGTTCGATCCGCGCCATCGCAATCCCGGCTTTCGGCGGCACAGGCGATCTTCTTCATCTCGCTTCTTGCCTTTGCAGTCGGGCTGGGGCTGTGGTTCTGGGGAGACCACCTGTCCGCGTCGGCGAGCACGCTCAGCAGCGCGCCGGCCTGCGCCGAGGCCGGCCAGCGTGACTGCCTGGCGGCTGTCAGCGTCACATCCGAGCGAACGTGGATGAGAACCGCCTGCAGCGGCCGCACCGCTTCCTGCTACGACATCCACATGCTCACGGTGCGTTTCCCTGACGGTCGATCTCAGGATCTCCGAATGGTCGCCGACCGCATCCCGGTGCCGGAGTTCGCTCCGGGACAACAGCTAACAGCGCGCGTGTACAACGGTGTGGTGGAAGCGGTTGAGGGCCCCTCCGGCACGAGGCTGAAGACGTTTACCAACCCGGCTGTCCAGAGCGGGCTCTACCACAAGTACGCCGCCATCGTGGCCGGAAGCGGCGTGCCGATACTGCTGTTCGCCGGTTTCCTCACCATGCGAAGGGGCAGCCGCGCCCGCCCGGACGCCGTCGCGGCCTACGAGTGATGATGAGACCCGGTCAGGACCCGACGATGCGGCCATACGCGGTCAGGGTTCGAAGCGCCCCCAACGTCTCGAGTCCGCGCCACGCCAGCAGGGAGGCCTGGCCCGGCGGCTCCCAGCTCACCGGCCAGCCGCCATCCGGCTGCTGGCCGGCTAGCAATTGGTCCAGGAACGCTTCGATGACTTCGTCGCGAAAAAGTCGGCGCCAGCGGCTCGAAGGCGTCGGGGCGAAGTTCAGGGGCGACAGGCCGTATTCCTGGCCGGCAGGATCGGCGCGGTAGAAGGCTGCCCCTTGGAGCCGGTCTGTGACAGCGGGGATCAGCGCCTCCGCCCGGGCACGATCCGGCACAAACTCGAGAAAGGTCAGGACGACGGAGATGGTGTGGGCATCGTTGGGGAGGCCGCGCGCAAGCTCGGACCAGCAGAATTCGGTGGCCGGATCGAGCCAGGGATGCTCCACCCGGTGCTTATGAAGGAGGCCGGCGATGCCGGCAGTTGGATTCAGACCCGGCGGAAAGGCCCATTCTCCCCAGTGCGGTGCATGCGGGTACTCCAGGATGGACGGAAGCAGCACCGGGACCCCTCCCTCCGGGCCGCTGACCAACGCGAGGAAGTCGAGGGCACTCTGCACCATCACCCGGTCGACGGCCCCGGCCGCGTCCATGGTCTGAAGCGCAAACTGGACATCGAGCGGCTGGCTGTCCGGGCAGAGCTTGTCCGGCTCCAGACCGTGGCCAAAGCCGCCGTCCGGGTTACGGTAGCCGACGAGTGCGTCGAGCACACCCCGTGGCTCAGCCCCCTCAAACTCGGTGGCAAAGAGCCGCCGCTCCAGCAGGCGCCCTTCCCGATAGATGAACGCTCGTCCGGCAGAAAACGTATCAGTAATGCTCGTCCTGTCATCTGTCACACCAGTCCTCCTACCGTTTCTGCCTCCATCTTCCGATAGAATGGTGTCACTTTCCGTCACTATTAGCCGCTACTCTATCCCTGGACTATGTCCCGTACCGAACGGCTCCTCGAGCTCCTCATCCGCGTCCAGGACTCTCCCCGGTTCACGGTGGCAGAGATGGCGGCCCAGTTCGGCGTCTCCCGTCGGACCATGCTGCGCGATCTCCAGGCTCTCTCGGCCATGGGCGTGCCACTCATGGCCACGCCGGGACCACACGGCGGCTACCAGATCATCAGCCAGGGCCGCCGACTCCCGCTCTCACTCACCACCGACGAGGCCCTGGGCATGATCCTGTCATACGAGGCGTGGCTCGCCTATGCCGATTCGCCGTTCTCGGCTGAGAGTCTCTCCGCTATCACCAAGCTGCGGGCTGCGCTTCCGCCCGAACTCGTTCGCCGGCTCGACCAGCTTCGCGACCATGTGGCGGTCGTCCAGCGCGCTCCCTCCTATCGGGCCCCGCTGCTTCCCGATCTGCTGCACGCCTGCCTGGACCGCGTCTGGCTCGATGCCGTCTACGAATCACGATCCGGGGTCTCCAGGCGGCGCATTTTCCCGTTTGGCCTCTTCGCCGAGCACGGCTTCTGGTATTGCGCCTGCTACGACGCGAGTAGGCAGTACATGGTGGCGCTTCGGGCCGACCGCTTCCAGATGTTCGTGCGCGTCGAGCAGACTCCTCCGATTTCAATCCCCTCGCTACGTGTGTGGCTGGCCGGCCGTTACACCGGCGGCACCGACCTGCTTCCTTTTCGCGCCCGGGTAACCAGACGGGGAGTTACGAACTTCGATCTCGTCGTGCTGCTTGGACCGGTCACCGTGGACGAGCGCGGGGAGGGACTGGTCGAGGCAGAGATTCCCGCCGCTGAGCTGGACTTCTATGCTCGTCATCTCCTGCCGCTGGGGACTGAGTTGGTGGTAGAGTCTCCGCCGGAGCTGATCGAGCTGATGCGGATCAGGACACGAGAGATCGCAGCCCTTTACTCTGTTTGAGCACGAATTTGAGCACACGATGCCGTCCGGCATCGGCGACATAAACGACGCGCTCGTCATAGACGGCGATTGCCGTTGGGTCCGCAAAGCGAAGCGGCCGGCCGGTGCGATCCGAGAGTAAGCCGAGCAGCGTGCCTGTGCTCGAATAGATGTCAACCCGGCCCGTGGAGGCATCGGCAAGGAACACGTTGTCGTCGTGCGTCACGGCGAGACCCGTTCCCAACCCTCTGGCGCGTCCGATACGCCAGTAACGCAAAAGACCACCACGTGTTGTCATGACGCTGAGCCGTCCCAGCCAGGGATCGGCAACATAGACGTCGTGACGAGGTCCGAGGGCAATGGCAGCAGGCAGGCTAGTTTTCAGCTCCGACAATGGTCCAAAGTGCGACCAGGTTGCTTTCCATATGCCCTGCTTATCGAACACCTGGACGCGCTTATTGAACGTGTCTGCCACATAGGTCCTGCCCAGGTTGTCCACCGCCACGTCAGTGGGTGAGCTGAGCCGGCCGGCGGCGTCCGGAAGCACGTCGCGCCGTATCGTTCCTCCCAGGACTTCTGATACTCGACCGTCAGGCGCCAGTCGCTCGATCCGGTTGTTCGATGAATCCGCAATATAGATGTTGCCTGTGTGGTCGAGTGTGATTCCCAGCGGCTGGCGAAACTTCCCCGGTCCGGAACCCGATCCTCCCCGCAAGGCAACGAACTGCCCGGCAGCGGAGAGCTCCAGCAGCCGGTTGGTCAGGGCATCAGTTATATACACGTCTCCGGAGTGATCAAGCGCGAGTCCTTCCGGGTCTCCAACAGACGGTGAAAGCTGCGGGCCCCATCGCCCCAGCAGCCTTCCAGATGGTGAGAAGCGGGCAATGTGCCCACCGGCGGGATCGGTCACATAGACATCACCGCCGTTTCCAACCGCGATCCCCGCGATGTCCTTCAATCGCGCGGGCGACGTCCTGCCTGCACTCCACTGACGAGTGAAGCGGCGTGGAGCAGCAAAGGTCTCGATCCGGGGCCCAGAGCGGTCGGCAACAAAGACGTTCCCATGTGCATCGGCCGCTACACCCGCTGGGGCGGCCGTATCCGGCAATGTCCCTGGCTGGGTTGGCGCGCTTGTCGAGGTGCGATTCGCAAAGTCGTCAGTATAGATCTGCACCCCTGAAGCGAGGTAAGCACGACCGCCGGAGTCCAGGGCTAGCTGTCCCGGCGAGTACACTTCGCCAAATGCCCCAGCGACGTGCCCATCCGGAGACCAGAGCTCCACTCGGCTGTGTCCAGGGTCACTCACGTACACATACCCCTGGGCATCGACGCTGATCCCATCGGGACCGCTCAGATTCCGGTGGTCCCCGACGGGAAAACGCCAGACCGAAAGCAGCGTGCCGACCGGGCTGAATTTCTCAACGCGGTCGTTGCCGGTGTCCGCGACATAGATGTAGCCGGAGGCGTCGACCGCGAGCGCCTGTGGATCACGAAGCTGGCCGGGCGCCGATCCGGTTCCGCCCCACGACCTGAGCGGACGCCCAGACGACGTAAAGCTGAATATTCTGTTCGCTCCCGCGTCTGCCACGAAGACGTCGCCGTCCGCTCCCGCGGCGATGGCCATGGGCCGTCTCAGTCTGCTCGCCTCGAAGACGCTGCTTCCCCAGGAGGGATCCGGCTCCGTGACCCAGCTTGATCGGGAGGGGGATGACCGCACGAAGATCCGTGACACAGGTATCCCTCCCGCGATGATCACCATGAGGGCGAGCACCACCCCGGCCGCCCTTCGACGAGATAGACGTGCCCATCGGGTTCTCCACTGACCCGGGTGCTCCGCCGGGGGCGGCAACGCCGCAGCTGCCGTTTCGCTCGAGAGGGTGTCATGCGATTCAGCCATCGCCGCGGCGCTAAAGGTCGCCCGGTCCTCGTTCCCTAGATCGAGCGCGTCTGCCAATCGTCGGACCGTATTCGGATATGGCGCCCGCTTCAGGCCGCGCTCGAGATCGCTGATGCTCCGCGCGCTTACTCCAGCGCGCTCTGCCAGCTCTTCCTGGGTGAGGCCAGCCAACCGCCGGTGGGTCCGCAGCAGGTTCCCGAACTCGTGTTTGTTCTGCACCGTCATGCGAGGATTCCGTCTGGCAGGGAGTGTATCATCTTGCCCAGGCGCCACCTGGCCGCAAATGTCAGCAGATTGTGGCCAAACTGTGCTCGACCATCGTGGTCGTACCCGGCCGGACGGAGCAGAGTGGAGGAGCGGATCCCGCAAACAGTACGGAAGCGTTACTCCAGACGAAGAAAGGAACGATGACCCATGCGAGTTCTGCCTATCCTCGTCGCAGCCACCATGGCCTGCAGCGCAGCCACGGCTCTGGCCGCCCCGGCCCCACACACGTTCACGGCTCGGATCACCGTAACCGGAACCCAGGGAGCCCCGACATCGAAGGGGATCCCCGGCGCACTCGCGGGACGAGGTCGCTCGCCACAATTCGGGAAAGTCTTGATGAATGGCAAGGGATACCAGCGTCAAGGTCCTACCGGCGATCTGCTGGATAACCTCCGAGGAACGCTGACCTTCGCGTCCAGAGGCTCCGTTTCGTTCCACCTGGTTGGCACGGAACGTTTCACCGACAACATGATGACAGTTGTCCAATCCGGACGCTTTACCATCACCGGCGGCTCAGGCGCCTACGCTCACGCCACCGGAAAGGGAACCATGCACGCATCGTGCCCCAACGATCCCAACTCAGCGTCACTTTCCTGTCAGCAGACCTGGAAGGGAACGATTCGCTACTGAGCGCTGCCCGGCCTCCTTCCTGGACAACTGGGTAGGGGGCCGAGTGGTTATGCCGACGACCAGGCCAGAAGCTCGGTCTCCATCTCGTGTGGCGACAGCCCGCCATGGTAGCCATGAAAACGGGGCATGCCGTACCCCTCCCACCACACCAGCTCCTCACCCAGCGGGAGGATCATCAAGTTCCCGATGCGCCGCCGGAGCCGCTCGGTCACGGCGCCGAAGAAGCCCAGATCCATCAGCTCCTCGACCGGCACCACCCGAGCCCGGCCTTCCAGCCGGTCCGTGAGGCCGGAAACAGCGTCGTCGAGGTGCTCCTCCTCAATGTGCAGGACCATGTCGCGGTAGTTGCCGGACGGCAGGATGCGGTTGCCGCTCTCCGTCCGCTGAAACCATTCCCCCAGCTCCGGGCAGAGCCGGTTCACCAGAATCGTCGCCTCCGGATCGCCTGCGATCTGGCCGTGATCGGCAGTCATGAGCAGGAGCGTGTCATCCCGCCCGCGAAGAGCGGGCACCAGCATCTCTTCCAGAGCCCGGAAGGTGGCGTTCGCCTCCATGATCCAATCCGATGAGTTCGGCCCCGACCTGTGCCCGGCGGCGTCGATATTGCCGGCATACAGGTAGTAGTAGCCCGGCCCGTCGTCTCGTCGAATCGCCTCGGCCATCTCCTGCAGGCCCCCGCGCAGAGTGCCAAAGGGATGGATCTGGGCGCCGCTGGTCAGGGCGGTGGTGACGGGCGAGGGCGTGAATTCTTTGCTGCCCCATACGCGAGAGCGGATACCGCGTGACGCCAGCCGGGCGTGCACGCTCTGGGTGGGAAAGATGCTCTCGGGGCGCACGCCCGCCTTGATCAACGTGCCGGGATCGAGCTCTCCTCCCCAGGAGAAGGGGAGGGTGGTGATGATTCCCTGGAGCGACGGCTCATACATAAACCACTCGTAGATGCCGCTCTGACCGACGTGGAGGCCGGTGTGGATGGTGGTGACGTGGACCGACGTGGTGGAGGGGAACTGGGAGGTGAGCTTGGTGACCACCCCCTCTTCAGCGAAGCGGCGCAAGAAGGGGTAGCGGTCCAGTGTGTCCTGGACGAACTGCCAGCCGTACCCGTCGATGAAGAGGAGAATCACCTTCTGGTAACGGCCGGCCAACGGGGCGATCAGCTCGCTCTGAATGTCCCCATCGCCGTGCCCGAAAAGCGACTCGATCAGCGGTGGGATGCGCGAGAAGCAATAGCTGCCGTACAGCGGCTTGACGAACTGCGCGTCCCAGCGGGAGCCGTCCACCGCGGCGATCGATTCCTCATTGATCACACCCCGATGCTACGAGATTGGCGGAGAGGAGGTGGAGCGCCGGCCTACTCTCAACCGGCGCTCCAGGAGAGGGAATTGTGTGTCGGAGGAACGTGCACCCTCATCCTGCCACCCAATCTTTAGACGGACATTTGAGAGGGAAGCCGCGACGATTACGCGCGCCCTTCAGTGCGAGATCTCTCGTCGAGCGGGGGAGATGGGTCGGTGCTGCCGGCTTCCTCCCCGTCGACGTACGCTTCTACTGCGTGCCAGCGGCGCTCGATGTCTTCCACTCCCTTTCGGACACCGGCAAGGGTTTCGTCCAGTTGTCTGCCGTCTCCCTCAGCCAGCTCACGCACCGCATCGGCGATCTTCTCTGCCGTCCATCCCAGCGATACCAACTCGGCACGTAGCCTGGCTCGATCTCGCCCGTCTCCCGAAATCGTGGGCTCGGTCTCGACGGCCGCTTTCCCGTAGCGAATCGTGTCCTCCGGGATGTAGCGCTCGGCGTGGCCCAGCGCCGTGAAGGAGAAGATGATGGGAATGGCAAAGATGGCGACGCCGATGCCGGTGAAGACCCAGGCGATATGGCCGGACTCCTGGATGGCGAAGCCGCCCGCCAGCGTGCCCAGCGGAATGGCGATGCTGCCGAAGACGCTGGCCACCATCACCACGCGGCCCAGCAATCGGTTGGGGGTCAGGATCTGGCGCAGGCTGGTGGTGTTGATGGAGAAGAGGGTGGAGAGTCCCTGCCAGAGCGCCAGGAGCGGGACGGCAAGCCAGAACACATGAACCTGTGCCAGGACAATGGTCACCACGCCCTGGATCTCCAGGAGTCCCAGGGCAATGCGGCTGAACGGCCAGTGCCGGCGTAGAGGTCCGGCCATCAGCGAGAGCACGAAGACGCCGACAGCATTGGCGGCGAAGAGGATGCCGACCTCGGTATTGGCTGCGTGCAAGTGCGCCTTGGCGAAAAAAACCAGCTGGGCCGGCACGACCATGCTGAAGAAGTTGACCAGCGCCATCATGATCGAGATATTGCGGAGCACCGGATGGCCCAGGACGAAACGCAGCCCCTCCATCACATCGGCACGCACGGTCTGCGGCTCGGCCGGGCGCTCGTGGTGGAGATTGAAGGAGCGCCGCACCAACAGCAGCGCTCCTGCTCCGACCAGATAGGAAGCCGAGTCGATCAGGAGCAGGGAGGGCAGCGGCACGAACGCCGCCAGGCCGCCCGCCAGGATCGGCCCGACCACAGTCATTGCCGAGTAGCTGGCCTGAATACGTCCGTTGGCTGCCACCAGGCGGTCGCGCTCGACCAGGCTGGGAATGGCAGCCATGGAGGCCGAGGTGAAAAAGAGGCGCGTGATCGCGTTGACCAGCTGGACGCCATAGATCCAGAAGATGGAGAGATGGTCGGTAAACGCGGCCAGCGGAATCGAGGCGACGCTGGCGGCGAAGACCAGGTTCAGGATGATCATCAGCCGCTTGCGATTCATGCGATCGACCCAGGCGCCGACCAGCAGTCCAATGGCAATGGACGGCAGGTAGCTGATGGCCATGGAGATGCTCAGGTTCACGGCCGAGCCCGTCATCTGGAAGATGAGCAGCGGCACGGCAAAGCCGGAGAACGAAGAGCCCAGGGTGGAGATGCCCTGGCCGGTCCAGAAGGCCCAGAAGTCGAAGGGGAGATCGGCGATCGAGCGCCGCGCGGACGAGGTTGCCATGACCAAAACATCGGGAGCCGCCCGAGAGAAACCTCGAACGGCCCGACCCATTCTGGACGCTGCTCAGGTGGTCACGTCCACTCTTGTTTCGTCGTCAGCCCTGCAGCACGGGTCCCGCCGATCGACGGCAGGGTCACGCGCCGTTAGCTCGCTGGGCAATGCGCTGCGCGATCCGCGTCGCGGGCTCCTTTGACGTGTCAACTTCGAGGTCATAGTCCGCGTACGCGTGGACATGCTGAAAATGACTTCGAGCCAATCCGAGATGGCGATCACCTCGATCTCGCTCTCGTGGCTCCAGTACCTCGATCGGGCAGTGAACACCCACCAATACCGACGGAACCCCCTCCAAAACCTCTCGCCACTCATCAACCCATGCTTTCTCTTCCAGAACAATGTCGAGGATCACGTTCATACCCGCCCGGGCCAGGTCCGCAGTCATGTTCCTCATGCCCCTCAGGAGCTTCAGCGCATTCCAATATTCCTCCTCGGTTCCGAAAAGACGTGCGCCCTCAGCGGCATCAAAGAGCATGTCCTCAGAGAGATGCAACCAGTTCTCACCCGTTTCCCGGAGGTTTTGCATCAGCTCGTCCCAGGTGTCTGCCTCAGTGACGCAACCGGGTAGGGCGGGTATTTCGGCCTAATAGCCACCATGTTCTTCCTCCGAAACGTCGTGCACGACTGCGTTGATCCTCATGATTCAGTGCATGTCTCTACTGCACTACGAAACGGCATGCAGTGGCTCAGGTGCTCTCGGAGCAGACGTCTTGCCCCGTAGCTTCATCAAGAGCACGCTTCCGAGGACCAGAGTCTCGACCGTGGCCATGATGGCGAAGGCGCGCGGGATGGTAAGGACGCCGGCCGAGCCTACAAACAAGAACATGATCAAGGCGCGCCCCACGATCTGCATGGTGTTGGTCAACAGTGGTGTCCGGGTGTCGCGGAGGGAGATCAGGCCGCGGGTTACGACCTCGGTGGCCACGTAGGCCGGAAGCGCGATGGCGTAGGCCACCAGCACGTGGTAGGTGAGGTCGCTGGCTCCGACTCCGTACTTGCCGTGCTCGAAGAGGATGCGAATCACCGTCCGGCCCAGGAAGACCAGAACGAGCACGATTGGGATGGCCAGAGCGACGACGAAGCCGAAGGTGCGCCAGAGGACATGCCGCATCTGTGCCCACTCACCGGTAGCGGCCGAGTCCGCCAGCCGTGGAAAGGCGGACTGGCCCACCGCCTGACCCAGAAGGGCGATAGGCAATCCCACCAGCATGAAGGCGTTCTGCAGCGCAGGCAGGGCTGCCGATTCCCGCGCCTGAGAAGCGAAGGCGGTGTCGATGATGAACCCGGCGTACAGGACTCCGACGGCGAGTCCGTTGGGGATCAGCAGACGCACGACCTCCCGCAGCCGGACATCGGCCAGCTCCAGCACCGGTCGGTAGTTGAAGCCGCGCAGACCGGGCAGGAGAACCAGGACTTGCAGAACCGCCCCCGCTACCACGCCGCAGGCCGGCCCATAGATGCCCAGGGCGGGATGGATGTGTGTGGCCGTGATCCCGGCGATGAGCCCGATATTGTGGCTGGCCACCGAGAGCGCCGTAAGAAGGAACTGGTTACGGCTGTTCAGCACCGCGGTTGCCACACTGCCGACCGCCAGAATCACCGGCTGCAGCAGCATGAGTCGCGTGAGTGTGACGGTGAGATCGCTGGTCGAGCGGTTGAACCCGGGCGCCAGAACGTGCTGCACGAAGGCCGGTGCCAGTAGCTCACCCAGCACCACGATGGTGGCAAAGACGGCCAGGAGCAGGTTGAGCACGAGGTTGGTCAGCCGCCATGTCGCCGCATCCCCATCGTCCCGGCGTGTGCTCAGCAGCACCGGGATCATGGCACTGGAGAGCGCGCCTCCTGCGATCAGGGAAAAGAGGGTGTCCGGAAGCCGGAAGGCAGCGTAATAGGCGCTGGCATCCGGCCCGGCTCCGAACTGGGCGTTGAAAAGGATCTGCCGCCCGGCACCCAGGACCGCCGAGAGGAAGAAGGACGCCATGAGGAGGAACGATGCCTCGGCGATGGAAAACTCGCGGGTGAGCAGCGCCCCGAGATGGAGTCGGGGCACCCGCGGCGCCACCGAATGACGACGCCGGAAGCGGATATTGATCGGCTCCAGCACGTCGGACGCCTGCGCCGCGCCCATCCAGGAACTTTCCGCCAGAGCAGCAAATCCGCCGACCAGCGCGGGATGCTCCTCCACTTCGACACGAATCGCTGCTGTAGCCATGACATCCTCCTCTGCTGCAGAAATACGCTAGTCCGCACGTGATACGTTGTCAAGTCCGATTCGGATGCATGCCGTTCCGGTGCCGGTACAATGCCGCGTGCCATCGCCTGCCCATCGTCAGTACCTCGCCGTCAAGGCGCGCTACCCGGATGCCGTCGTCCTCTTTCGAATGGGCGATTTCTACGAGATGTTCGGCGAGGATGCGCAGACCGGCGCGCAGGCGCTCGGTATTACCCTGACCTCGCGGGAGTTTGCCAGAGGTGATCGGGTGCCCATGGCCGGAGTTCCGCACCATGCTCTGCAGAGCTATCTGAAGCGGTTCGTCCAGCACGGCCTCAAGGTGGCCATCTGTGAGCAGCTCACCGAGCCGGGAAAGGGGCTGGTCGAGCGCGACGTGGTGCGGGTGGTCACGCCGGGGACGCTGGTCGAGCCGGCCCTCCTCGACGACCGCGCCAACAACTACCTGGCCGCCGTGAATCCTATAAAGGACAGTTACGGCCTGGCCTATGTGGACGTCACCACCGGCGAGTTCGCGGTGACGGAGTTCACCGGGCCGCGGGCCGCGGGACAGCTTGAAGTCGAGCTGCTGCGGCTGGCACCGGCCGAATGTCTGGTGCCACGTGATGACCTCCCGGTGCAGCTGGTGGGAAACGTCTCCCTACACGACGACTACCGCTTCGATCCCGATACCGCGCGCGAAGCGCTCTGCCGCCAGCTGGGCGTGCGCTCCCTCGAGGGCTTCGGCTGCGAGCACATGCCGGCCGCCATTGGCGCCGCCGGGGCCATCGTCTCCTACCTGGACCGAGCCAACCGAAGCCTGCTGGGTCTGCTGACCCGCCTGCACACCTACAGCGTCGCTGCCTATATGACCCTCGACCGCTACACGCGCCGCAATCTGGAGCTGACCGACAGTGCGCGCTCGGGTGGGGCGCGCGGCACGCTGCTGTGGGTGCTGGACCGAACCCAGACGGCGATGGGCGGGAGGTTGCTGCGGCGGATGGTGGGACAGCCCTTGCTAAACATTGAGCCACTGAATCGCCGTCTGGACGCGGTAGAAGAGCTGACGGAGCTTCCCATGCTCCGCGCCCAGATCAAAGCAGCGCTGGCGAAGGTGGCCGACATCGAGCGCCTCACCGGGCGCGTTGCGGCCGGGCTGGCTACCGCTCCGGACCTGCTGGCGCTACGCGACTCGCTTCTGGTTCTGAGTGAGATCGAGCCGCTCATCAAAGACAGCAGGTCGGACGAGCTCCGGATGGTGCGGGACGAGATCGATCCCTGCGCCGACATCGCCGAGCTGATCGAGAGTGCCGTCACCGGAGGCGGAGACCGCATCATCAAGCCTGGCTATAGCGCCGAGCTGGACGGCATGGTGGAGGCGATCCGATCCTCGCGCGAGTGGATCGCCGGGCTGGAGCCGGCCGAGCGCCAACGCACCGGCATCAAGTCTCTCAAGGTCGGCTACAACAAGGTCTTCGGCTATTACATCGAGATCAGCAACGCCAATGCCGCACTGGCGCCAACCGATTACATCCGCAAGCAGACACTGGTCAACGCCGAGCGTTTCATCACCCCTGAGCTCAAGGACGCGGAGGCGCGGATACTGCAGGCGGAGGAGCGCATCTCGGCGCTGGAGCGTACCCTCTTTACTGAGCTATTACAGCGGATCGCGGCGCAGGGGGACCGGCTCTTTGCCAGCGCCACCGCCCTGGCCGCACTGGATGTCTACCGGGCCCTGGCCGACGTCGCCTCGCACCACGGCTACGTCCGGCCCGAGCTCTCGGACGACGACCGTCTCCAGATCGAGGGGAGTCGGCACCCGGTAGTGGAGGTCACGCTGGAGGCGGAGGGCTTCATCCCCAACGATTGCCGTCTCGACGGCGCTGAGCGGCAAGTACTGCTCATTACCGGACCCAACATGGGCGGCAAGAGCACCTATCTCCGGCAGGTAGCGCTGATCGCGCTCATGGCGCAGATCGGCAGCTTCGTTCCCGCCGACAGCGCCCATATCGGCATCGTGGACCGCATCTTCACGCGCGTGGGTGCGCAGGACGACATCGCCTCAGGGCAATCCACCTTCATGGTAGAGATGGTAGAGACGGCCAACATCCTCAACCATGCGACCGGGCGCAGCCTGCTGGTCCTGGATGAGGTGGGCCGCGGGACCAGCACCTACGACGGCCTGGCCATCGCGCGGGCAGTGGTTGAGCACATCCACGATCGAATCGGCGCGCGCACCCTTTTTGCCACGCACTACCACGAGCTGACAGCACTGGCCGACCGCTTTCCGCGCATCCATAACGTCAACGTGGCGGTGGCTGAAGACGGTGGAAACGTCATCTTCCTGCACCGCGTGGTTCCCGGCGGCGCCGACCGTTCTTACGGCATCCATGTGGGCCGGCTGGCGGGATTGCCGCTGGACGTGACCGAGCGCGCCGAGGAGACCCTGGCCGACCTGGAAGAGCGCGCCGGCCAGAACGGCCACAAGAAGTCGCGCGCCCGCGCCCAGCAGATGACGCTCTTCGGCGGCCCCTCCGACGGTATTGCTGCCCAGGTCCTGGACGAGCTTCTCTCCCTGGACGTCACCACCCTGACCCCCATCGAAGCGCTCACCCGCCTGTATGAAATGCAGCAAAAGGGCCGCGGCGAAACCTAACAGAAGGCATTCATTCTGGAAGCGGCCTCCTTGCGCCATGTTCGTAGGGGGTCGGCTCCCGCCGACCCGGGGGAGCGTGCGAGTCCGACGTTCAGCCGAGGACGCCCTTACAGTCAAACCGATACTCCCCCATTGATCCCAACCAGCGGTAGATGCGTAGCAGGGAATGAAAGGGGGCGTTGGGGTTCAAAGACACGGCGAAAGGGCAGCCTCAGATCGGTCGCTTGTCCGCGGGGCAGCGTCCGGAGTAAACAGCCAATTTCGGCCCGGCCCGCCGTGGTGCCGAGATTCAGTGAGATACGGAAAGGGACAATGTACATGACCGATCAGCAACCAGAGCAGTCCGTGGAGAATATCATTCGCAGCTCGCTCAGTCGCGGCGGGTTCCTCAAGAGTGCCGGAGCGCTTGCCGGAGCGGCCGCGCTCTTCGGCGTGAGCGGCAAGTTCGGGTCGAGCATCGCGCTGGCCTCGTCCGACACGACGCAGAGCATCCTGAACGCGGCCGTTACCGCCGAGCAGATCGCCACTGCCTTCTACTATCAGGGCATCGCCGGCCCCACTGCCCCGCAGCTTGGCCCGGTCCACAACGCCAACAATCTCAACTACTTCCAGGCTGCGCTCTGGGAAGAGTATCAGCATATTCAGATCCTGGAAGGCCTGGGCGGCACCAGCCTCACCGGCAGCGACTCTCCCACCCTGTACTTCCCCAACGGGACCTTCACGAATCCTGGGCACTTCCTCAGCCTGCTGGATACCCTGGAGACGGCATTTATCGGCGCCTATCTCGCGGCGGTGAACTACTGGGCAAGTACCCAGCAGCCGGTCTACGCCGAGGGAGCCGCCCAGATCATGGGTGTGGAGGCGGAGCATCGCGCCCTGGGCCGCGTTGCTTCGGGAACCAATCCGCCGAACAACCTGATCCTCGAGTACGCCGAGTTCGGGAGTGTCTCCGACGCAGTCCCGGCACTGCTCCCATTCGTCCAGGGCGGCTCCGGCTTCGCCGCCTACAGCTTCCCCACCGGTACCCAGGTTCAGGCGGCGGCAACCGGCTCCATCATCAGCAGCCTGTCCAATCCCGGTCTCGCCTAGTCCGCAGCCTTGTTTCCGCGCCGAACGCGGTGCGGGGACACTGGAGCACCTTCCGGCATCCATCGTTATCGCCAGATTTCGTTGGTTGCCGGGAGGTGCATTCTCCATCCGGGGAGCCCCGCCAGCCTCAGATCACGATGCGACGATGAGTGAATCAATCAGCGCAGGATGGTGACAGTGCCCGTCGCGAGGACCGTCCGGCCATGGACGTACCGCCACTGGTACGTGCCTGTGGCCGGGAACAACGTCTGTACCTGTTGCGAGTTGAAGGTCGAGAAAATGGTCGCGAATGGTGGAGTGCCAGTGATGTGGATGACCTGGACACGCTTCACATGCAGCTTGCCGCCACTGATGATGCGGGTCACCGACCGGCCATTGATCGATTGAGAGAGGTACGCCACCAGGGCGACCGTCTCGCCGAGGTGGAAGACGGACTTCTCTGGCCCCATATTAGACAATGGCGGACCGGATAGTGTAGCTGTTTCCGAACAGGACTGTGCCGGCTGGGTTATACGCAACGTAGCAATGGTAGGTTCCGGCATACACGTATAGGTCCCCGGGCAAGGAGCCTGCATATGCTATGGCGTACACCTGCCGAATCGGGCCGGGCAGGCTTGGGATGCCGGTTACCTGCGCCAGAGGCCACTGTCCCGCCCTGCGAAGATCGTTGGCGGAGTAGCACGACGGTGAAGACTGGCCACGGCAGAGGCCATCGCACAGTGACGGATTGGTGTACGTCAACCCGGCATAGGTGACATGGCCGGGGAGGTCGCCAAATGCGTCGCCCGGCAGGGCATAGCCGAAGTGGTTGGCCGCCAGAGGGTACACCGTGCGGCCGAGGATAGCCACTAGCCCACACAGCACGACGATGCCGCCCCAGACCTTTGACCACCTAAGAGTAAACCCGAGGCGGGGCACATGCTCACTGTGGACTTCATGTGCCCGAGTGCCTGACATGGCTGCCGCGATCTCGTCCTTCGTGCCGGAGTCCCACACCTCAGGAAGGCCCTGGGATGCACGGATTCGGTTGTAGACAGTCAGGATCTCATCCGAGGTGGCCTGCCGGGACGATGTCCGGCCGCCGAGCACGGAGATGGCGGGAACTATAAAGACCAGCAGGCCCAGACCGGCAAAAATAAGGATGCCCGGGGTGTACCAGGACGCGGGACCGGCACGACTGATGGCGACAACCAGCAGCCCCGCTCCCAGCAGCAAGAGGGACCACCCGTTGGTGCGTGCCGACGGCCGCTCATCGGTCACCGATCTGGTCTCGAGCATCCGCAGCGTCTCGGGCTGCCTCCGGCGCCGCCAGACCGTGTAGCGATCGGGCCATACGACGATGAAGATGCCGCAGGCAAGAAGGATTGCACCGAATACGCCGAAGGAGGTCAACACGCTCCTTCTCCTCCATGAGTCGAACGTGCGTCCAGTCTATGAAGCGGGAAGAGCGATGGCAAGTTGACGACGTGGTTAACCCCGTATACCAGCCCTTACGGTGCGGCGCCCCGAAGGGCTCGCCTACGTCGTCCCTATCGAAACGACTTCCACTGGCAGCGTCTCTCGAGGTGAAGCTGCGATAGAGTTGTACATCAGGACAGGAGAGAAGCATGGCTCATACGGTGCGGCGCCGCGAGGAGGTGCCCAGGGAATTTACGTGGAACACGGAGAGCATCTTTGCCTCCGATGAAGCATGGAATGAGGCGTTCGACCGCGCCCAGGCCGATATCCCCTCGGTCGAGCGCTTCCAGGGGACGCTGGGCCAGAGCGCAGAGGCGCTCCTCGACTTCTTCCAAGCCGAAGAGGGCCTGGCGGCGCAACTGGAGAAGCTCTATATCTTCGCCCATTCCACGCATGACGTCGACACTGCCGATCAGGCAGCCAAAGCTCGCCTGGATCGAGCGCAAGGTCTCTGGGCACGCGTCGCCGCGGCACTCGCCTTCGGCGAGCCCGAAATTCTCGCCATCGGCCGCGATACGCTGAATGCCTGGATGCAGCAAAACCGAGACCTCAAGGTCTACGACCACTATTTCGACGTGCTCTTCAGGCGCCAGTCGCATGTACGATCCGAGGAGGTCGAGGAAGTTCTGGGCCTTGCCCGAGATCCGTTCTCCGCCGCGTCCGGCATTCACAGCGTGCTGGCCGATACCGACCTCACTTTCCAGCCCGCCGTGACCTCCGGTGGTGAGACGATCGAGATCGCCCAGGGGAACATCGGCGCCCTGCTTACCGACACCGACCGCTCCGTGCGCCGCACCGCCTGGGAGAACTACGCCGACGCCTATCTGAGCTACAAGAACACCATGGCCGCGGCGCTGGCCGCGGGAACCAAGCAGCACGTCTTCTACGGACGCGCCCGCCGCTACCAGTCGTCCCTGGAAGCGGCGCTCGAGCCGAACCACATCCCGGTCGAGGTCTTCCACAACCTCATCGACGTCTTTCGGCGCAATCTACCCATCTGGCACCGTTACTGGGCCATCCGCAAAGAGGCGCTCGGCCTCGATGAATTTCATCCCTACGACATCAAGGCGCCGCTGGTGACAAACCCGCCGGACGTCGCCTACGAGCAGGCGGTGGACTGGATCGTCGAGGGCATGGCTCCGCTGGGCGAGGAGTACGTCACCGCGCTTCACAACGGCGTGACCCGGGAACGCTGGGTGGATGTCTATCCCAACGTCGGCAAGCGGAGCGGTGCCTACTCGACCGGCTCGCAGAAAACCATGCCACTCATTCTGATGAGCTTTAACGACGACATCTACGGCATGAGCACCCTGGCCCACGAGCTGGGCCACTCTCTGCACTCGTACTTCGCCGGTAAATCCCAGCCCTATATCTACTCCGACTATGGCCTGTTCGTGGCGGAAGTCGCCTCGAACTTCAATCAGGCGCTGGTGCGCGGACACCTCCTCGAGAGCAACGACGACCGTGACTTCCAGATCTCGCTGATCGAAGAGGCGATGTCGAACTTCCACCGCTACTTCTTCATCATGCCCACGCTGGCGCGGTTTGAGCTGGAAATTCACGACCGCGCCTGGCGCGGCGAGGGACTGACGGCGGACGGAATGATCGAATTGATGGCCGATCTCTTTGCCGAGGGCTACGGCGATGGAGTGGCGGACGACCGGGAGCGGACCGGCATCACCTGGGCGCAGTTCCCCACCCACCTCTACGCCAACTTCTACGTCTACCAGTACGCCACCGGCATCTCCGCCGCTCATTCCCTGTCCGAAGGGGTGCTGGAAGGGAAGCCGGGAGCGGCCGAGCGCTACCTGGACTTCCTGCGCGCTGGTGGCTCGCTCTACCCGCTGGATGCCCTGAAGCTGGCAGGGGTGGACATGACGTCCGCCGAGCCGGTGGAGCGGGGATTCAAGGCCATGGGTGAGCTGGTGGATCGGCTGGGCGGTCTCCTGGACGTGAAACAGCAGCAGACGGCGTAACGCTACGTCCAGGTCTTCTCGGCCCGGCTGAAATCCTCGGGCGTCATGGCCCAGATCACAATATCGGCCAGGTCGCCCGCGCTGTCCCGCTCGACGTTGCGCAGCGTCCCTTCATTGACGAAGCCCAGACGCTCGGGGATGGCGCAGCTGCGGGTGTTGCGGCGGTCGCAGCGAATAAAGACGCGGTTGGCGCCCAGACGGCCGAAGGAGAAGCGGGTCAGCAGCGTGACCGCCTCGGTAACATACCCCTTCCCTTCTTTCGGCTCGCGGATCCAGTAGCCGATCTCGAGCGAGGGAATCGCCCACTGACGCGGGTGTAGACCGATACCTCCCAGAAGCTCGCCGGTCTCTCGGTCGAAGATACCCATGCCGAAGGCCTCACGCCGGGGCAGATCTGCCTGGGTGTGGCGGATGTACTCCAGAGTGTCGTCCACTGTCCGATGGCGATCGGGCCAGGGCATCCAGCGGCCGATGTGCTCCGCCGACTCACGGATGGCCTCGAACATGGGCTGCGCGTCCTGATCAAGCCAGGGACGAACCAGAATGCGCTCCCCGGCCATCTCCGCGGGGAAATCAAGAAGGATAGGGCGCTCCATAGAGCAGTCTAGCCGTGCGCGCACCCCGACTGATGGCAGCGGCCGTTCCCGCCGCGGAATCTACGTGCTGGAGTCCTCCGGCTCCCGACTCTCCCCGTTGGCACCAATCAGGTCGCGGGTGGCTGGAGGCGCGGGCAGCTCCGGAGTATGGCCATTGCTCTGAACGCTGGCATCACTCTTGAACATCTCGGCAAGGGACCGGCCCGTTACCGATTGGATCATGCCACCGAGCACCGGGATCATTCCCGCGATATCCTGTCCAATCCTTCCGGTGACGCCCTGTTCATCGCCGTTGGCCACATAGGTGATCGAGCCTACTTTGCTGTACGCCTCTGACAGGGCCTGGGCCAGGCTCGGCATCATGTCGATCATACGTGCCGCCAGAGAAACCTCTTGCGCCTGATTTTGCGCTGCTACCTGATGTTGCAGGGCTTCCGCTTCAGCCAGTCCCTTTGCTCTCAGTGTCTCAGCCTCCGCGTTGCCAGTCTCTCGAATCTTGGCGGCATCCGCGGTCGCCTGTGCTTCGCCGCGAAC
This sequence comes from Chloroflexota bacterium, assembly GCA_025966365.1. Classification (GTDB taxonomy): domain Bacteria; phylum Chloroflexota; class UBA5177; order UBA5177; family UBA5177; genus JAICWV01. The sequence continues at coordinate 20,088 of JAICWV010000039.1, forward strand.
GCGAGAAGCCTCGGCTTCTGCCTGGGCGCGGGCACGGGTTGCATGGGCCTCGCCTTCAGCCTGGACTCGAGCCGCGGTGGCGCGTGCTTCGGCGGGCCGCTGCACCTCTGCCACCAACTCGGCTGCTTTCCGCTCAGCCTCGGCTGCCTGTACCTCCTTCTGTCGCTGCGCCTGCAGGAGCTCGACGGCCGTCTGCTGCTCGACCAGTTCCTTCTGCGCCGCAGCCTGGGCGATCTTCCCTGACATCTCCGCCTGCGCCTGGGCCGCGGCGGTGCTCTTCTGAAACTCCGCGCGACGCAAGTCAAGATCGCGTTGGGCCTCGGCCTGCGCGGCCTGACTTCGAGTCTGCGCCAGTACCCGCGCCTGGTCGGCCTCTGCCTGCGCTTCCGCGGATTCCCGAGCGGTGAAGGCGCGAGCCTTGGCAACATCTCGCTCGGCTTCCGCCTCGGCGATCTCGGCGGCTTTCTTCCTCTGGGCGATCTCCGGCCGGCTCATGTTGGCGATATAGCCCGAGTCGTCGACGACGTCCTTGAGCGTAAACGAGACAACCTCGAGCCCCAGTTTGTCCAGGTCACTGGCCACGGTGTCCCGCATCCGTGCCGATACCATCTCCGGATCCTTGACCAGCTGCTCAACGGTCAGCTGCCCGACAATGCCCCGCAGATGCCCCTCCATCACCTGGCGGATCATGCCTTCGCGCTCATCCTGCTTTTTCGACAGGAACTGATTGGCTGCGCGAATGATCTTCTCGTTTTCATTTTCGACCTTGAGCTGCGTGACAGCCTCGATCTTCACCGGGATCCCCTGATTGGTGTAGAGGTCGAACTGCGGCGCCACGTCAAAGCTCATGAGCTCGAGATTGAACTCCTGCGCGCTCTGGAAGAGGGGAAGCACCAGGGTTCCTCCGCCCACCAATACCTTGGTGCCGCCGCGCCCGTAGACAATGAGGGCGCGGTTTGGTCCCACTTTCTGGTAGAGGTGCGCAGTCACGCTGAGCAGCGATAGCAATCCAATCACGATGAGGGCAGCGATTACGACAGTTGCGATCACGACATTACTCTCCTTCTCTATCGCCAAGCGGAATGAGCGGCTCTACCCAGGCAATCCCTCGCTCCCGCCGCGTTATGACCACTTCCGTACCTCGAGGGATAGGTTTGCCTGTACTGCTGCGGGCAGGAATGCTGCGATGCAGCCCCTCGAGGGTGTACACCACCTCTCCCGAGGCATCGGGCCGGATAGAGGCGTTGACCATCCCGATGGCGCCCTCTGCCGAGAGCGATAGCGGAGCCGTGCTCGAGCTGATGAGGGTGCTCATCAACAGGTGAAATGCCAGGGCCCCGGCGACGCCGGCAACGATGGCCGCCGCCAGAGCCATGGACGATGATCCGAGCAACAGCCCCACGCCACCGAAGAGGAGTGCCGCCCCGGCAAGCGAGATTGGAGAAAGCACCCCGACCGCGAAGCCGAGTATCGAGTGCGCAGCACTCGCCCCACGATGAGCAGTCGCGTGGTGGCTACCGGCGTGCTGCGCTCCGCCATGGTGCCCCCCGGCGTGGTGGCCGCCGACGTGATGGCCCCCAGCATGCCGGACGCCGAAAGAATGTCCGCCGATCTGCCCGGTCACAGCCAGAACCAACGACAGCAGGAGGCCGACCAGGAAGCACAGAAGATACAGCGCGTGCATGGCCTTTTCTCCAGCGAGCCGCCCATCGGTAACGCGTGCTACACGAAGAACGAATCCGGAAGGCGACCTCCTAAAGTCCGCCACCGCAAGTCTAGACCCTTTGCGAAAGCGGATCAAGACCTCTGTCAGCCCGCTGCCCGGCTTCTGTGCCGGCACCACTGCTGCAGTGCGGGGAAAGAAATGGAGGACGGTTCCTATCTCGAAAACGCGCTGGGCGCCCGGCGCTCCGGCACGTCAACGGTTGCAATTCGGGTGACGCGGTCTGGCGTCATGGATGACGCTGCGGCCGGCGGCCCGCATGTCCATTCATCCGAACGCTGCCTCCCGGTAGCCGGTCCCTCCGCGGGCCGGATGGGCATGGACCAGGGGGTGGGAAGGAACCAGAAGGGGGAGCGGCACACCGGACCATGGAAGGTCCGGCTACAGAGGGAACGGTGTGGGAATCACCGGACATAGGGGATGCCTACAGTCCGGGACGATGTGCGGATCATCGAACCTATGGGATGCTGTTGGGTGCGACCTACGTTGTAGCAGCGGGGTGTAGGGGGTGTGGGGCCGATTTGCAATCGGCCGCTGCTCCGCAGAGCAGCTTTCCGGTATGCCTGCCCCAAAGCGATGACCCGGGACCATGGTCTGGTAGGGGGTGGCCCGACCGGCCATCAATCGTGAGAGCAATATCCCTGGGTAGCGAGACCCAGAAGGCACGCTGCGGCGTGCCGGCCGATTGCAAATCGGCCCTACAGTTCTAGTGCAAAAACGTGAGTCACACCCGATGCTGTTTGACCACCTTGACAATATGGAGGTGCCGCGCCTAGGGTTTAGGCACGATCTAGAGTGTCGCAGGGTGAGGGAGGAGTATTCTTCATGCGCTGTTCCGTGTGCTCCACGGTCAATCCGGAGAACGCCAGATTTTGCTTCCACTGTGGAGCAGCCCTGTCCATCGCCTGTCCGAAATGCAGCACTCCGGCCCAGCCCGGTGCCAAGTTTTGCTTCAACTGCGGCTCCTCCCTGCAGACTGCACCAGCTCCCACCCCGGCCCAGACCATCAATCCGGTACAGCGCTACATGCCGGCCGATCTCCGGTCCAAGATGGAAAGCGCCCGCCTCAACAGCACCATGCAGGGCGACCGGCGGACCGTGACCATCCTCTTCTGCGACGTGCGCGGCTCGACCGCCCTGGCAGAGCGCCTCGATCCTGAAGAGTGGGTGGAGATCATGAACGGCGCCTTCGAGCGCCTGATCTCACCGGTGTATCGCTATGAGGGAACCGTTGCACGGCTCATGGGTGACGCCATCCTCGCCTTCTTTGGCGCCCCCATTGCCCATGAGGACGATCCACGCCGGGCCGTGCTGGCGGCCCTCGACATCCTCGAGGGCATCCGCGCCTACCGGCAGCAACTCGTCCCCGAGGTTGCCGAGGTGTTTGACGTGCGCATCGGCATCAACACCGGCCCGGTGGTCGTGGGCGAGGTCGGCTCCGATCTGGCTGTGGAGTACACCGCCATGGGAGATGCGGTCAATCTGGCCTCGCGGATGGAGCAGACGGCACAGCCGGGCACGATTCAGATCGCCGGAGGCACCTATCGACTGGTGCAGGACCTCTTCGAGGTCGAGTCGCTGGGCGGTCTCGAAATCAAGGGCAAGAGCGAGCCGGTTGAGACCTTCCGCGTGCTTTCAGAGCGACAGGATGCGATACCGAAGCGAGGCATCGACGGACTTCATTCCCCTCTGGTGGGGCGGGAGCGCGAGGCGGCATCCCTACGTGGCACGCTCGACGATCTCCACAACGGGCACGGTAGCATCGTTTCCCTGACCGGGGAAGCCGGTCTCGGCAAGTCACGCCTGCTGGCCGAGACGCGTGCCGCGCAGGAGGAGGACAGGATGCTCTGGCTGGAGGGGCGTTCCTTCTCCTACGAGCGCGCTGTCCCGTTTACACCCTTCATCTTCATGTTTTCCCGGCTTTTCGAGATCGACAAGGTGCGCGGCGACGCTTCCCGTTATTCGCGATTGAAAGCGCACATCGCCGAGTATGTGCCGGGCCGAGACGCGGAGATGGCGCCACCCCTTGCCGCCATGCTTGGAATAGCCGTTCCCGGCCACGACGGCGAGCAGATCCGGCACCTCGAGCCTCCGCAGCTTCGGGCTGCCATATTCGAGGCCGTCTCCGGGCTCTTCTCTGCACTGGCCGCCCGTCGCCCGCTGGTCCTGGTGTTCGAGGACCTTCACTGGGCTGACGACACCTCCCTGGAGCTTGTACACTCACTCCTTCCCTTGGCCGACGCGCTGCCAATCGGCATCATCGCCCTTTTCCGGCCGCACCGCGACGAGCCTTCCTGGCACTTCCACGAGGCCGCCTCGCGCGACGTTCCCCACCGCTACACGCAGATCGCGCTCCAGCCGCTGGACGAGGACGATGCCCGGACGCTGGTAGGAAACCTCCTCTGGATCGAGGACTTGCCGGAAAACGTGCGGACGCTCATTCTGCAAAAGTCAGAAGGGAATCCGTTCTTTGTCGAGGAAGTGATCCGCTCCCTGCTGGATAGCGGGTTGGTCGTACGCGACGGCGAACACTGGCGCGCGACCCGCGAGATCGCGGATGTGCGCGTCCCCGACACCCTGGCCGGCGTCATCACTGCCAGACTCGACCGGGTCGCAGAGGAGCCCCGCCAGGTCATTCAAGCGGCATCGGTTATCGGCCGCCACTTCGAGCACGTGGTGCTGGCCGATGTGCACGACAACCCGCTGGCGCTCCCGCCTGCTCTCTCCGACTTGCAGCGCCGCGAGCTGATACTGGAGCAGCAACGTCTCCCCGATCGCCTCTACTCGTTCAAGCACGGTCTGACGCAGGAAACCGCGTACAGCTCGATCCTGCTGAGCAGGCGGCGCGAGCTGCACCTGCGGGTGGCCGGGTGCCTGGAGCGTACCGCCCCCGACCGCGTCTCAGAGATCGCCCGCAACTTGCTGGAGGCCAGGGAAGAGAGTCGCGCTCTGCCTTACGTCGTCGAAGCCGGAGAGCGGGCACGCCGGACCGGCGCGCTGGACACTGCCGTCGGCTGGTTCCGGCAAGCCATCCGGATCGGTCCCATGGTGGAGGACGGCGACCTGGTTCGTCGCGCCTATGAGGGGCTGGGCAATTCGCTCCAGCTGAAGGGCGACGTGCCCGGGGTGATGGAAACCTACACCGCCATGTATGACGTCGGCGAGTCGAGGGGAGATATCCCGATCATGGTTTCGGCACTCAACAAGCGGGCATTTGTGCGGGCCATGATGCTGGGCCAGATGCCGGAGGCGGTGGCCGAGCTGGACGAGGCCGAGCGCCTCGGCCGACAGGCGCGTGACTCCCGCGGCCTGGTCGAGATGGCGGTCCTGCGCTGCCAGACGTGCCTGCCAGCGGGCAATTTCAGCGCCGCCATGGAATCTCTGGGCTCGTCGGTGGACGTTGCACGCGAGATCGGCATGAAGGAGGAGCTGGCGGAGGGGCTGATCCACTCCGCCAATACGCTCTCCTATATGACTCGCTTCGATGAGGCCTGGGAAGCCGCTCAGGAGGGCATGGCGCTGGCGCAAGAGATGGACGATCTCTTGAAACAGGCCGAGCTGTTCGGCGGGGTCTACGTGTTTGAATTTCTGCGAAGAGGCGACCTCGACGGCGCGCTCCGGTCCGGGCAAAAGGGGCTTGACCTGGCGCGGCAGATCGGCTCTGTCCTGTACCAGGCGATCGCCGCGACATATCTGACCGCCGTCGCGGGTGCCATGGGAGAGTATGAGGCGGCCATGACCTACGCGAACGAGTCGGTACGACTCTGGGACATGTTGGGGCCTTTCGGTGTGTTCTTCAGCCCGGCGGTTCGGGCCGGATGGGGAACCGCGGCCGCGGGGATCAGCCCGGAGTATTTCGACCAAACGTTCGCGCAGCACGTCGGTGCCATCGGCGAGCAGGAGGCGTATGCGGGAGCGACAGGATGGGCTGAGCTTGGCTTTCTCGCTCTGCGCTCCGGGGACCTCGATCGGGCCGGCGAGCTCTTCGAGCGCGGGCTGACCATCCCGACCTCCTTCTGGCTCACGGAGCGCCCACGTCTCCTGATCGGC
>JAICWV010000173.1 GCA_025966365.1 Chloroflexota bacterium
CCTCCTGCGGCAGGCCGACCCGTCCAACAGCCCCCCCGGGCCGGGCAATACTGAGCGCGGTACGGGTCGACTCCGGGAGGCCGACGCACTCGAGCACGGAGTGGGCGCCTAAGCCTCCGGTTAGCTCCTTCACACGCTCAACCGCTTCGTCGCCTCGCTGGGTCACGATGTCGGTTGCCCCGAGCTCCCGCCCCAGAGCCGTCCGCTCCGTGTTCCGGCCCAGGAGGATGATCTGCTCGGCGCCGAGTCGCCGGGCCGCGATCACCCCGCACAAACCGACAGCACCATCGCCCACAATCGCCGCCGTCTTTCCGGGGCCAACCCTGGCCGCGCAAGCTGCATGGTGGCCGGTCCCCATCACGTCGGTCAGGGTGAGAAGCGAGGGCATCAGGGCGTCGTCGGCGCCATCCGGTAGGGGAACGAGCGTCCCATCTGCCAGGGGCACACGCACGGCTTCGCCCTGTCCCCCATCGTGGTCCCATCCCCACCGGCCGCCATGGACACAGGAAGACTGCAGTCCTTCACGGCAGAAGACACAGGTGCCGTCTGAGTAGAGGAATGGGGCGATGGCGACATCGCCGACCTTCACAGTGCGGACATCTGCACCGACCGCCTCGACGATACCGATGAACTCGTGCCCCATCCGGCGCGGGGGATCCGTGGGCGGCATCGTGCGGTACGGCCACAGATCGCTGCCGCAGATGGCGGCGCGGGTTACGCGGATCAGGGCGTCCGACGGATCAGTAAGGTGAGCGTCAGGGACGCTCTCGATACGGACATCACCGGCGCCAAACATGATAGCTGCGCGCATTGCGACTTACCTCCCGTTTCCGATTGGCGCCGCTGCCGCATATTCCTCGTCCGTGACGTGATCTCCCCAGGTCGCAGCATTCCCCTGGTCAACAACCTCCAGCATCGCGACGTGGGTCATGAATCGGTCGGGCGCGGCTCCGTGCCAGTGCTCCTCGCCCGGCTCGAAGAAGGCGCGGTCACCCGGGCGGATCACCTCGCTCGGCCCTCGGCCGGTATCAAGGCTGTTCCTTATGGTCTGCATGGTCGTTCTCTCTCCTGATGGTTTCGGCGGCCAGCAACGTCCGCTGTATGAAGCTTGGCCCTACCGCGGGTCTTACTGGAATCCGCGCACGGGGTGCGGACGATACAGCTCCTGGAGCCCCTGCAATTCTTCGGCCGTCAACCGGACCTCGACAGCGGCCACTGCATCTTCAAGATGCTGGGGCTTGGTGGCTCCCACGATGGGGCTGGTGACGCCGGGTTGAGCCAGCAGCCAGGCCAGCGCCACCTGGGCGCGTGGAATGCCTCGCCGCTCCGCGATCTCACCCACGCGCTCGACGATCGCCCGGTCATCCTCCGTGTAGAGGGTGCGGCCAAACTCATCCACCTCGGAGCGTGCCGTCGTCTCGTCCCATGGCCGAGCCAGCCGGCCGCGGGCCAGCGGGCTCCAGGGGATGATGCCGATTCCCTGGTCCAGACACAGCGGGTTCATCTCCCGCTCCTCCTCGCGATAGAGCAGGTTGTAGTGGTTCTGCATGCTCACAAAGCGGGTCCAGCCGTGCAGGTCGGCCAGATAGAGCATCTTGGCGAACTGCCAGGCATACATCGAGGAGGCGCCGATATAGCGCGCCTTTCCTGCCTTGACCACGTCATTCAGCGCTTCCAGTGTTTCCTCGGGAGGCGTCTTCCGGTCGTAGCGGTGGATCTGATAGAGATCGACGTAATCGGTGCCCAGTCGCTGCAGGCTGTGATCGATCTCGGCCATGATCGCTTTGCGTGAGAGGCCGGCGCCGTTTGGTCCCTGCCGCATGCGGCCGTGCACCTTGGTCGCGATCACGACCTCGTCACGCGAAACCATGCTCAACAAAGCCCGGCCGGTAATCTCCTCACTGCTGCCCGCTGAGTAGACGTTGGCAGAGTCGAAGAAATTGATTCCCGCGTCGAGCGCCTGCTGGAAGAACGGTCGCGCCGCTTCCTCGTCAAGCGACCAGGAGTGACCGCCGCGCTCCGGCTCGCCATAGCTCATACAGCCCAGACAGATGCGCGAGACCTCCAGGCCCGAGTTGCCAAGTCGCGTGTATTCCATAGCTCCGTCTCCTTCCTGTTATTCTCGCTGTAGCGTGAAACAGAGCTTCTCTCGCTGGTATCTCCCCGATGGTCCCGAGTGGCGCTAAAGCGTCGGCAATAGCTATCTACGCCGGCATGTTCCTGGTCGGCGGTTTGCTCGTTAATGCCCAGTGGCAGTACGCGATTCACCGGGGCCGCCGAATCAGGGAAGAGACTAGAGCCGCTCCCGGAACCACTCCTCGATGAATCCCAGACGCTCCACGCGGTGGCTCGGTGTGCCTGAGCGCGATAGCTCGTGGCTTTCGTCGGGGAAGACGATCATCTTCGCCTCCTTGCCCAGCCGGCGCAGCGCGTTGAACATCTGCTCCGCCTGCTCCAGCGGACAGCGGTGGTCCTGCTCGGAATGGATAACCAGGAGCGGGGTGCGAACGTCCTTGACGTACTTGATCGGGCTCATATCCCACAGCTTCTGCACATCATCTTCCGGATAGCTGCCCCAGATCTGGCCCCACCACCAGCCCAGATCAGAGGTGCCAAAAAAGCTCACCATGTCGCTGAGGCAGCGCTCGGTGATGGCGGCCCGGAACCGGTCCGTGTGGGTGACCGTCCAGTTCACCATATAGCCGCCATAACTGCCGCCCGCGATACCGATGCGGTTTCCGTCCACCCAGGACTGCGCCGCCACCGCCTCTGTTCCCGCCAGCACATCCTCGTAGTCCAGGTTGCCCCAGTCGCGCTCGATCGCAGTGTGATAGGCACGCCCGTAGCTGGACGAGCCGTGGATATTGGGGTAGAAGACGCCGTATCCGGCGCCTGCCAGGAGCTGATATTCGAGGAAGAACGACACGCCGTGTGTGGTCCAGGGGCCTCCGTGGATGTAGACGATCAGCGGATGCCGGCCGCTTTCCGACCCTCGGGGCGGCAGCACCCAGCCCTCGCTCTCTTCACCGTTGGCGCCGGTGAAGCTCAGACACTGCGGCTCGACAATCGCGACTTCATCCAGCCAGGCGTCATTCTCATGGCTGAGCTGCTCCGTCTGCCCGTCCCGCAGTCGATAGAGCTCTGCCGGATGGGTAGCATCCCCGCGGGTATACGCCACCGTGCCGTCCAGCGCTCGTGAAAAGGCACTGATGTCGTGCTCGCCTGTCGTCACCCCCGAGACCACCCCGTCTGCCGCCCGATAGATATTGCTCCGACCTCGCTCCGTACCCAGGAAGTAGATGCCATCCTCCTGCCAGTCCAGCTCCGGCCTGCCGCCGGGAATGATGTCGCTGGCGATGTCATCGCCCAGCGAGCCGTCCCAGTCCCCCAGCTCATCCCGGCTGTCGTTCCCGGCCCGATCGACGCTGAAGAGGCGGTCCGGGCGGGAGGAGTTGTTGGGGTCATCGTTGCCGGTACAGGCAATCCGGCTCCCGTCCGGACTGAAGGCAGGATGCGAGAAGCTGCCGCCGCTGAGGAGGCACCGCGGCTCGCCCCCATCGCGAGGAATCACATAAATCGCGCTTTCCGGTGACACATCCCAATTCGGAGCGCGGTTGGAGTCGAAGGCAATGTGCTTGCCGTCCGGCGACCAGGCGGGATCACCATCGTGAAAGTCTCCGTGTGTCAGCTGTTCCACGCTTCGGCTCGAGACATCCAGCCGATAGAGGTGACGGCGCCGGTTCCAGAGGTAGCCCTCGGTATCGAGCTTGTACGACGACCGGGTATACACCCGGGGCGGCGCTTTGCCGTCCTCCTGCTTCTCATCATCTCCCAGGGTGGAGGTCAGCGCGGCAAAGACGAGGGCGGTGCTGTCCGGAGACCAGACCGGAGGACCAGCGCCGTACGGTAGATCCGTCACCGCTACCCCTTCCCCGCCGTCGGTGGACATGAGATAGATTTGCGCCTTCTCTTTCCGGCCAGAGAGAAACGCCAGCCGGCGGCCATCCGGCGACCACCGCGGCGTGGAATCCTTGCCGCCCGAGGTAAACTGCCTGATCTCTCCGTCGGATTCGACAACGTATACGTTGCTGACGTACTCGTTTGTATCTTGGTCAGCCTGCTTGACCACAAAGGCAATGCGTCCCCCATCCGGAGCGACCTGAGGATCCATCACCTGGCGGATGCGGTAGACGTCGCCGGCCTGGACGGCCCGCTTCTCGGTCATGGCCCACTCTAGCAAGAGACAACCTGGGTCACCCCGTAAACGGGACTTCATGCCTGTGCGCCGGCGCCCGCCGCGCTGCTATAGTGGCCGCGGCCCTTATCCGGACGTACCTCTTACCGCTTATGATCGCTCATCTTCGAAGGTCGAGCGTCTCACGCTCCAGGGGAAGGAAGGTGGCGTGAACCGCCGCATCATCGTATCTACGCTTGTCGCTGTTGCTCTGCTCTTGTTCGTTGTTCCCGCAGCGCCTCTGAAGATCGCCCACGCCCAGGGCCGCGGCCCCAAGACGGTCGACGTCGTTCCGGGCCCCGTGCGGGGGCAGCCCCCCCTCGGCCATCACGCCAACGGCCGCATGGATATCGTCGTGTCGCTCGCGCTGCGCAGCCAGCAAGCGCTCGATCAGGCGCTCCAGCAGGTAGCCGATCCAACCAGCGCCAACTATCACCACTTTCTGTCTCTGGATCAGGCAAATGCGCAGTTCAATCCGACGGCAGACGACGAAGCTCAGGTGGTGACTTGGCTCCGGGACGGGGGCCTGGCCGTCACCCGGACGTATCCCAACCATCTCCTTATCGATGCGCGCGGGAATACGAACCAGATAGAAAGCCTTCTCGGCACCACCATCGATGACTACTCCATCAACGTCCACGGTCACCACCAGACCGTGTACGCGCCCAGCGGTCCGATCACCATCCCGGCCAGTGTCAGCGGCGCGGTAACCACGGTGGTCGGCCTCGACAACGTCCCCCGCTTCTACATGGCCTCCAACGGGACGGCTCACGGTGCTCCTGCCTACTATCCGCAGGATTACGCCAACCTCTATGACGTCAATCCCCTCTGGAATGAGGGCTACACGGGCTCCGGCCAGAAGGTCGGGATCACCTTATGGACGGTTCCTCCGTCGACAAGCGCGCTCAATAGCTGGGCCACCAAGACCGGTGCGGCCAACCCCAACCTGCATGTCGTCCCCATCGACGGTGGCACGACATCGGCTGTGAGCCCGGATACGGGCGAAGCCGGAATGGATATCGAGTACAGCAGCGGCATGGCGCCCGCCGCTCAGATCAACTACTACGAATCCGCCACCGACTCGTCCGGTAATCCCACCGGCCAGGGCTTGATCGACGCCCTGAATCAGGCCGCGCTCGACGGCACTATGCAAATTAGCAGCAGCTGGGGTGAATGCGAGCTGTCAGGGGACGCCTGGACAACCTCTGTCGACAGTGTTATGGCCTCCAACAGCGTCACCGGCCACAATTACTTCTTCTCCACTGGAGATAACGGCTCGACCTGTGTCGGCTCGGGGAATCCGTGGCCCGATTATCCTGCCAGTAGCGCCTACGCAACCGCGGTCGGCGGGACCCGCGTCTCCGGCAGTCCGGGCTCGAGCTACCCGGGTGAGACGGCCTGGGCCTATTGCGCGACCTGCTCCTCCGGCGACCCGGAGGGATCCAGCGGCGGCTACAGCAATATCTTCAGCCGCCCCCTGTGGCAATCGGCGGCCGGGCTGGCTGCCAATACCCAGCGCGGCTTTCCTGACATTTCGGCCGTGGGCGATCCCGCCACCGGTGCCTACGTGTGTTACGGAACCGGCAGCTGCGCTCAGATCGGCGGCACCAGCCTGTCCAGCCCGCTATGGGCCGGTATGACCGCGCTCCTCAATCAGTACCTGACCGCGCACGGCAAGTCCCTTGGCTTCCTGGACCCCACCCTCTACAGCCTGGCCAACCACAGCCAGCCATATGCGCCCTTCCATGACATCACGTCCGGCACCAACGGCGCCTACACCGCCGGGAGCGGTTGGGATGCCGTGACCGGTCTGGGCTCTCCCGACCTGTATAACCTGGCGCTCGATACAGCAGGAACCGGGGCCGGCACCCCTGTTCCCACGGCGACGCCAACGGTGGTGGCGAATCAGCCGGTGGTGAGCAATGGAGGATTCGAGAGTGGAACCGCGCCCTGGACGGAATCCTCCGCCGGGGGCTATCAGTTGATCACCACCATCCGGCCACACAGCGGAAGTCATTCCGTCTGGCTCTGTGGCTACAGCTCCTGCAACGATCAGCTCTCCCAGACC
>JAICWV010000065.1 GCA_025966365.1 Chloroflexota bacterium
AGGGCGATGGAAATCCTGAGCGGCGCAAGGACCAGCTCGGCCGTGATCTTTGCCGACGCGCGGTCCCGTGACCTGGACCAGCAGAATCGCTACGTCCTGGAAGCGGCGCGGCAATACGAGCTATTCCCTTTCTACTACATAGGCGGCAACCCGTACACCGATACCCGGCCGGACGAGCTGACGGTCCCCGACGAGCTAAACCAGTACGCGGGTATTCGCTGGCACCGCTGGGTGGGCGAGGCCATTGATCGCCATGGCGAGCTGGACGAGGCGGAGCTGGAGTGGGCCGTCAGCCTCATGGAGTCTCCGGAGTTCGAGTCGCTTGCCTCTGCTGCCGCGCTCTACAGCCTGCCCGTCATATTCGAGGAAAGCTTCTCCGTGACCATCGAATTCGTCCTGCGTTACCCCGCGCTCGACGTCATCGTCCCGCACCTCGGGGCTCGCAGTGGTGGGGAGACCAACGTTATGCGCGCGCTCTGGGACCAGCCCAACGTTTATTTCGACACCAGCCTGTCGGCGCTGGACGAGACCGCGCTTTCCCGCATTGGCCCATCGCGCATCCTATACGGCTCCGGGCTCCCCTACGGTGACCCGGAGGCGGAGCTGAGCAAGATCGACCGGCTCCCTGTCCCTGAAGAGGTGAAGGAAGGCATCTACGGCGACAATCTGCTGGCTCTGCTGGGCCAATATTCGCCGGAAAGCACGGAATGATGGGGGCGCGCCGCACCACCGCTGTCGCCGCGGCTCGAGCAGCGGGTCTGGCATCTCGGGTTCTCGGTCGGGGCGGGGGAACCGCTCTGCCCGGTCTTATTGCCACCGCCCTGGATCGCGACATCATCCGGGACCTGGCCCTACAGCTACCGTGTGGCTCGGCCATGGTGAGTGGAACCAACGGAAAGACCACGACCTCACGTCTCCTTGCCGGCATCGTGGAACGAGCGGGATACCGTGCAGTCCGCAATCAGTCCGGATCAAACCTGGAACGCGGGCTCGCCAGCACGCTCGTGCAGGAGGCAGATTTTCTCGGCCGATTACCGGCAACGCGCCGTGCGCTCGGGGTGTTTGAGGTCGATGAGGCAGCCCTGCCGGACGTGCTGAGGGCGATCGTGCCGAGAACGCTTCTCCTGCTTGATCTCTTCCGCGACCAGCTTGACCGGTACGGCGAAGTGGCGACGGTAGCGGTGGCCTGGAGCGCCGCGCTCCGTGGACTTTCCCGAGACACGGTCATCGCTGCCAACGCCGACGATCCCCTGGTCGCGACCGTCGCCGAGTCCGGCGTCGGTCCAGTTACCTACTTCGGGATCGCGTCGGCGGAGCGGGTAGGCACGGTGCCTGAACATGCGAGCGACGTCAAAGCGTGCCCCCGCTGCGGTGGGCCGGTAATCTACGACCGAGTGTTTCTGGGCCATCTCGGTCACTACCGCTGCTCGGCATGTGGCTTCTCGCGACCCCGCCCCGAGGTGACGGCTCGTGAGGTTCAGCTCCATGGGGTGCACGGAAGCGACTTCACCCTCTGTCTCCCGGCTCATGAGCTGGTCATCTCTTTCCCTCTTCCGGGCATGTACAACGTTTACAACGCGGTAGGAGCCGCGGCGGCTGCTCACACCCTGGGCGTGGCGCCCGGCGACATCCGGGCCGGGCTGGAAGCGGCAACCGCGGCCTTTGGCCGAATGGAGCCGATCGACATCGCCGGGAAGCGGGCGCTCCTCGCGCTGGCCAAGAACCCCGCCGGGCTCAACGAAGTTCTACGCACCGTTGTCGAGAGTGCCGGTCCCGCTCATTTACTGATGATGCTGAATGACAACGTGGCAGACGGACGCGATGTGTCGTGGATATGGGACGCGGACATCGAGATGTTGGCGGGCGCGATTGCCTCGGTCGTATTCTCGGGCAGTCGAGCTGACGACATGGCTCTGCGCTTCAAGTACAGCGGTGTGCTGGACGGAGCCGGCGGGCCGGAGTGGGATGTGTGCAAAGATACGCGGGACGCTGTCGAGAGAGCATCCCGCCTGGTCAGCCCCGGCGAAACACTATTCATTGTCCCCACCTACACGGCCATGCTGGATGTCCGCCAGGTGCTGGCGGACATGGGCTACGTCCGTCCTTACTGGGAGGAGTGAATGGTCCCGGTTTTGAATCTCGTGCATCTGTATCCCGGGCTGCTCAATCTCTACGGCGACCGCGGCAATATCATCACCCTGAAACAGCGGATGGCCTGGCGGAACATGGAGTTGCGCGTACACCAGGTTGGGCTTGGAGAGGATTTCCCCGACGTGCCAGTGGACTTGCTCTTCATGGGCGGCGACCAGGATCGCGAGCAGGTGGTGGTGGTTGACGATCTGAGAGAACGGCTGGCGGGGCGCCTCAGCGCACTGGTTGACGACGGAGTGCCCTTTCTGGCCGTCTGCGGCAGCTATCAGCTCCTGCAGCGCTATTATCACCCGGCCCGTGGGCCCGACCTCATCGGGCTCGGAATCTTTGACGCCCATACTGTTCACCCCGGCCCGGACGTAGCGCGCTGTGTCGGCAACATCGTGGCCCGGTGGGACCTGGGAACGATCGTGGGGTTCGAAAACCACGGGGGGCGCACATACCTGGAAGGAGACACGGCGCCCCTGGCCCGGGTCGTGGCAGGCTTCGGAAATAACGGGCAGGATGGAACAGAAGGCGCCCGGGTCCACAATGTATTCGGCACGTATATCCACGGATCCTTGCTACCGAAGAACCCGGCCTTCGCCGACCTTCTGCTTCGGCTGGCCCTCGATCGCCGCTTCCGGGACATCGAGCTGTCCCCGTTGGACGACTCTCTGGAGGAGGCGGCCAGGCGGTCGGCCATCGCTCGTACGGCGAGCTAAATACATGCCGGTCCAGATCATTTACGAGACTCACTCCATCACCGAAGACAATGAGCATGGCACAGCCACCGGGTGGCTTCCCGGCGCTCTATCGGCGGCTGGACGCGCCGCGGCCGCGGCACTCGGAGAGCGGCGGCGCGACTCCGGCGCCGCGGCGATTTACGTCTCGGACCTGTTGCGCGCGCGTCAGACGACGGATATTGCGTTCCCGGACCCCTCCATCCCGGTAATCTCGGATACGCGTCTGCGCGAGTGTAACTACGGCGAATGGAACGGCATGGCTGTTTCTCGCCTGCGAGTGGAGCGCGCGCAACGCATTCATGTGCCGTTCCCGGGCGGCGAAAGCTACCGGCAGGTCGTGGATCGGACGCGAGCGTTTCTCGCCGATCTCCTCGCTGCACGGGACGGTCAGACGATCATCGTCGTCGCCCATTCCGCGAATCGCTGGGCCATCGAGCATCTCTTGCTGGGCACGTCGCTGGACGTCCTGGTTGATGCCGACTTTGCCTGGCAGCCCGGTTGGGAGTACCGTCTGGATGCTGGCGCTCTGGCACCGAACCGCATGGGTTAGTGGACGCGCTTGTCGTAGCCCTTCCAGTACGGCTCCCGAAGCTCACGTTTAAGAATCTTCCCGGTACCTCCCTTGGGAAGTGAGCCCGCAAAATCGATCCGCTTGGGAACTTTGAACGGTGCCAGCCTACCGCGGCTGTACTCGATCAGCTCCTCCGCTGTTACCTCCCTTCCCGGCTGTAAGGTCACGATGGCCGCCGGCACTTCACCCCATCGATCGTCGGGGATCCCGATTACCGCGGTCTCGAGGACAGCCGGGTGCTCATACAGGATCGACTCGATTTCGACCGACGAAATGTTTTCGCCGCCGCTCACGATGATGTCTTTCCGCCGGTCCACCACGAGTACATACCCGTCCGGGTCGATAACGGCCATATCGCCGGTTCGGAACCACCCGTCTGTCATCACCGAACCGGTCGCCGCCTCGTCGTTCCAGTAGCCCTTCATCACCAGGTTGCTGCGCACCGCGATTTCGCCTACCGAGACGCCGTCGAAGGGCACTTTGTTCCCCTCTCCATCGAGGAGAACCATGTCCACGCCGACAATGGGCAGACCGGTTGATGCTCTCCTCCGCCACCGCTCTTGCTCAGGTGACCCCGCAAGCTCGGTCTTGTCCGAGGCGTAGGTGACGATCGGGCTGGTCTCGGACAGCCCGTAACCCCCCACAACATCGCAGTGGAGGATTTCCTCTCCCCGCCGCACCATGTCCGGCGGGGTGGGACCACCTCCCGTGATGACGACCTCGAGGCTGGAAAGGTCCCGCGCGCCGACGTCCGGGTGATTGAGGATCATGTTCAACATGGTCGGGACAGCGAAAAACCGAGTGACCCGCTCCTGCTCCACCAGTCTCAGGGCTTCACCCGGGTCAAATTTCCGCAGCATCACGTGTGTTCCGCCAACGGCCGTAAGCGACTGAGGAGTGCCCCAGCCGTTGACATGGAACAGCGGAATCGTGTGGAGCTGGACGTCCCGCTCGGTGGCCCGGATGGCGATCAGCGAATCGAGCGCGTGGAGGTAGAGATTCCGGTGCGTGAGCATCACTCCCTTGGGCCGGCCCGTTGTCCCACTGGTGTAGAACAGCTCGGCCACGTCGTTCTCGTCGATTTCCACGGCGGGCGGCTCCTCCGGGGAGGACTCGACGAGAAGGTCGTCGTAGAGACAGCCGCGCAGGCCATCGGGCCGCTGAGAGAGCCAGACGACTGCCGGCTTCTGCTGGAGCTCCGGCCATATCTTCTCCACGACGGGAGCGAAGTCGGCATCGGCGAACAGGAAGGTGGCGCCCGCGTCGTTCAAGATGTACGCGATCTCACCAGCCGAGAGCCGGATGTTGATAGGGAGGAGGACGCCCCCCGCGGCAAGCACACCGTAATACCCCTCGAGGAGCGGGTACGAGTTATACGCCAGATAGGCTACGCGGTCGCCTGGCGCCAGACCGAGATCGAGGAGGCCGTTTGCCATCCGGTTGCAACGAGTGTTGAAGTCCGCGTAAGTAAATCGGTGCTCCCCGTCTATGACCGCGGTCTTGCGCCCATACAGGTTCGCAGCGCGCCGCTTGAACTCCAGTGGAGAGAGAGGAATGAACATGGTTCACCTCCGGACACGTCTGCTGCGAGTATATGCCCGATACAATCGAAGGCAGTATGGCGCGAGCGGTAGTACAGAGAGTGACGTCGGGGGCAGTCTGCGTTGGCGGCGAAGAGATCAGCCGCATCGGACGCGGGCTGGTCATTCTGGTGGGGATCGGGCGGGATGACGGAGAGCAGGACGTGAACAAACTGGCCGACAAGATCGCGGCGCTTCGCATCTTTGAGGACCCGGACGGCAAGTTGAACCTGGCCGCGTCGGACGTGGGAGGCTCCATGCTTGCCATCTCGCAGTTCACGCTCTATGGCGACGTCCGCAAGGGCCGGAGGCCGAGTTTTATCGGTGCCGCGCCTCCGGACGTCGGGCTCCGCCTGTACCAGCACTTTTGCAGGAGATTGGCCGCGTCCGGTTACGAGGTACAGACGGGCCGGTTCGGCGCCGAGATGCTGGTCAAGATTGAGAATGACGGGCCGGTCACGGTCGTCATCGACAGTGATGCGTTATAGGGCGCGCGCCCCCCTGCGTATCGACTTCGGGGGCGGGTGGACCGATGTCCCGCTGTACGCGCGCGAGCATGGGGGAGCGGTCGTGAACGCCGCCATTACCAGGTATGCTCGCGGCTCGATCGGTATCGGCCCCGTACGCCGCCATGATCGCGTCCTGGGCAGGCCCAGCAGTGGAGTGTCCTATACGGTCGACGCGCCCTCCGGGTCGGGACTGGGTACCTCAGCGGCGCAAAACGTGCTCTGGGTGACCCTGGTCAAGACCACCGTCGCCAATGTGTCAGACCGGGCCGAGATTGCCGATATCGCTTGCCAGGTCGGCAATTTGCTGGGTATAGTTGGTGGGAAGCAAGACGAATATGCCTCCGCTCTCGGAGGCATCCACTATTTCAGCTTCAACAACTCCGTTGAGGCCGAGCGGCTTGATTCGTCCCCGTCGCTGGCGGGCGATCTCCTGTCCCGCTTGGTGCTCGTCTACAGCGGCGAGAGTCGGATTTCCGGGTCGATTCACGATCGGGTATGGGAGCGATACCGCCTGGGTAACCCGGCGGTTCTGGACGCTCTATCCAGGCTGCGGGACCTGGCAGGTGCTATGAGAGAAACGCTTTTGTCGCGAGATTTCGACGCCTTTGGACGCCTTCTCAGCGAGAACTGGGAATGCCAGAAGGCATTGGATGCATCAGTGACGACGCCGCGACTCGAGGCAATCATGGATGCCGCTCGGCGCGCGGGCGCAATCGGGGGGAAGGCATGCGGCGCAGGTGGCGGAGGCTGCCTGGTCTTCTGCTCAGCGGTGGACCAGCGGGGCACTCTGGCCGCTTCTCTGGCTCGGCAGGGCTTGCCGGTCCTCGATTTCGATTTCGATACGTACGGCGTGTATTTAACCAAGGGGTAAGGCGTGCAGCATCTCAAGTACCTGTTTCCATATGCCGGAAAGTACAAAGTCCGAATTATTCTCGGACTGCTTTCCATCCTCTCCGGCACGGCCTTTTCCGTGGTGCAGCCCTACGTCCTGGGCCGGGCCATCGACATGCTGCAACACGGCCCATCCCTTAGCCTTCTGACCTGGTATGTGGCTCTGATCATCGGCGCTGCCATAGGGCAGGCCATCTTTGCTTTCGCCCAGCGAAGCACCGTCAGTCGGGTCTCGCGCTTCATTGAGTACGACCTGCGAAGCGCGGCGTTCCGCCATTTACAGACGCTCGACCAGCGATTCTACGGAGAGATGCATACCGGCGACCTCATGGCCCGTCTCACCAACGACATGAACGCGGTTCGCCAGTTTGTGCAGATGGGCGCGGTCAACTTTATGTCCACGTTGGTCATGCTGGTTGTCGTCGCCATTCTCATGGCGCTTATCAACTGGCAGCTCGCACTGGTCGCCTTCGCTGTTCTTCCCTTCGTGTCCATCACCATGGTCGTGGTGAGCCGGACCCTCCAGAAGCGCTTCCGCGCCGTTCAAGATCAATTCGGCCACATGTCCACACAGGCGCAGGAAAACTTCTCGGGAATCCGCGTGGTCAAGGCTTTCGTGCAGGAAGACCGCGAGATTGAGGCCTTTCGTCGTGCCAACGATGAGTATGTCGGGCGCAATCTAAGCTACGTTCGGCTCTCAGGCATCCTGTGGCCGCTGATGTTCTTTGTCGTCGGCATCGCCATGGCCCTTGTGCTGTTCATCGGCGGTACCAAAGTGGCTGACCACGTCATCAGTGTTGGTCAGTTCGTCCAGTTCAACGCGTACCTCTTGATGCTGACCTGGCCCATGATATCCCTGGGCTACACCATCAACATGTATCAGCAGGGCGCGGCATCCATGGCACGCATTATGGAAGTCATGCAGCGCCAGCCCCAGATCCGGGATACCGGCCGCACCCTTCCGATCTCCGAAGTCGAGGGTGAGATCGAGTTCCGCAACGTCGGCGTGCGATACGGAGACACCTGGGTCCTGCGCGGCGTTTCTTTCAAAGTCCCACGGGGCAGTACCACGGCGATCGTGGGCATGACCGGAGTAGGTAAGAGCACGCTCATGGGACTGGTCCCGCGGGTTCTGGAAGCCGACGAGGGGGAAGTACTTATCGACGGTGTCGATGTGCGACGGATTCCGCTCGACACTCTGCGGCGGTCCGTTGGCCATGTGCCTCAGGAGACCTTCCTGTTCTCCGCCACGCTTAGAGAAAATGCAGTGTTCGGAGTAGAAGAGCCGGATGAGCGGCATCTGGAAAAGTCGCTTCGGGTGTCTCAGCTCGCCAAAGATCTGGAGCAGCTTCGAGACGGCCTGGAGACCGTAGTGGGAGAGCGGGGCGTCAGTCTCTCCGGCGGACAGAAGCAGAGGACGGCGCTCGCTCGCGCTGTCATGCGAGATCCCACCATCCTGATCCTGGACGACTCCATGTCGAGCGTCGATACCCAGACGCAGTCGCAAATCCTCTCCGGACTTCGCGGCATCATGGAGAACCGCACGACCCTGATCACGGCGATGCGCATCTCAACCATCAAGGACGCCGACCAGATTGTGGTCCTCGAAAACGGCACAGTGAGCGAGGTTGGAAGCCATACGCAGCTACTGACGGGTGGTGGGCTCTACGCTCGGATGTACCGAAGAGAGCTCCTTCGCCAGGAACTGGAAGTGGACTAGCACATGCGCGCCTATTTCAGCAGCGATCAGGACGAGGTTCTGGGAAAGGCCTACGACGGCCGGCTCGTTCGCCGCCTGGTCCCCTACATAACGCCCTACTGGCGCTTTCTTTTGCTTGCCCTCGCGTTCCTGCTCGGCACCTCTCTCCTCGACCTGGTTGGTCCCTGGCTTACCAAGGTCGCCATCGACCGGTACATGGTCAAACACGATGCCAGCGGTCTCAAGGTCATCCTCGTCCTCTACTTGCTGGCGCTGATCGGCGGTTTTGCCTTTCGGTATCTGCAGAACTGGTACATGGTGTACGTCGGACAAAAGGTCATGTACGACCTTCGCAACCGCATTTTTGCCCACCTGCAGCGGCTGCCACTCCGCTTTTTCGACACCCACCCGGTGGGCAGCTTGATGACACGTCTTTCCAACGACGTGGATGCCCTGAACGATCTTCTGACGCAGGGACTGGTTTCCATGATCGGCGATGCCATCACCCTGCTCGGCATCATCATCGTCATGTTTTTCGCCCTGAGCTGGCAGCTGGCACTGGTCGGACTGGCAGTGATGCCGATCATCGCGGTGGCGTCGCGCATCTTTCAGATCGCGATGCGCGTCATCTTCCGCAACATGCGCGTGCGACTGTCTCGCGTCAATGCCTTTCTGAACGAAAACATCACGGGCATGGTAACGGTACAGCTTTTCAACAGGGAGCACACGATGTTTGGGGAGTTCGACCGGCTCAATCAGCACTATCGCGCCGCCGCCCTCCAGTCGGTCTTCGCGTACTCGCTCTTCATGCCCATCGTGATCTTCGTGGGCGGCCTCTCGGCGGCCCTGCTTCTCTGGGTGGGCGGCCACGGCATCATCTCCCACTGGGGCACAGCCTTCACCCTCGGCGCTCTGGTGGCGGCCATGCAGTACACCGACCGGGCGTTTCAGCCTATCCGCGATATCGCGGACAAGTTCAACCTCCTACAGTCCGCCATGGCAGCATCCGAGCGCATTTTCGGCTTGCTCGACCAGGAGCCCGAGCCGCCAGACGTGGAGAACCCCGTCAGGCTGCAGGGCGTCCGCGGCCGGATCGAATTCAAGAGGGTGACTTTCGGCTATGACCCGGATCACCCGGTTCTCAAAGACGTCTCCTTCGTTATCAATCCTGGAGAGAGTGTGGCCATCGTGGGCGCGACCGGGGCGGGAAAGACCTCTCTGATCAGCATTCTGTCCCGTTTCTACGATATCCAGAGCGGCCAGATCCTACTTGACGACGTGGACATCCGGGACATGCCGCGCGCTGACGTCCGGCGTCACATCGGCGCTGTGCTCCAGGACTCGGTTCTCTTCTCCGGCACCATAACCAGCAACATTCGGCTCCACAATACCGACATTACCGACGAGCAGGTACGGCGAGCGGCGGTCTTTGTCAACGCGGACAACTTCATTCAGCGGTTGCCGGACGGGTACGACCACGTGGTGCGCGAGCGCGGAGCCAACTTCTCAGCCGGGCAGCGACAGCTGATCGCGTTTGCACGGGCCATCGCCTTCGATCCGGAAGTGCTGCTCGTGCTTGACGAAGCCACCTCCAGTGTCGACACCGAGACAGAGGCGCTCATTCAGGAGGCCCTGGAACGCCTGATGCAGGGCCGCACGAGCATTATCATCGCTCACCGCCTGTTCACCATTCGCCATGTGGACCGCATTCTCGTGCTGCATCGGGGACGGCTGGTGGAGCAGGGCAACCACGACGAGCTCCTGGCGGCGGAGGGCTACTACCACCGCCTCTATCAGCTGCAGTATCAGGAACAGGAGCAGCCGGCCGGCACCGCGCTGGAATCCGGCCGTTAGGCGCCGACGCACCGAGTTACGGCTCCGGCGGGGGCTGGAGCTGCCTCAGTAGTTCCTGAAGCCGTTCCACCGCCTCCTGGTTGAGTGTCGGCTCCGGATCGGACTCTTCCTCGGGCGGAGTCTGCTGCTTGGGCCGCTTCAGGTCTCGCATGCCAACCTCCGCTGCTTTTCGTACGTCGTCGAGAGGATCAGTGGAGAGGCGCTCAAGGATGGGAGTGGCCTCCTCGGGACTCCCCAGGCGGCCGACCGCCCGCGCCGCAGCCGACCGCAGCAGCGACGACTGTGAGTCGGCGAGTGGCACGATCTCGGGGAGTAGCTGGGAGAGGCCCAGCTCCGACGCCACCCGGACCAGTCGATTGATCCGGCGTGGAGCGTGCTTCATCTCGCGCATCGCCGCTGTCACCGCGCCGGCGATGCGGTCGGCATCATTGGTGGCATCCAGCCCATGGTCTGCGAGGATCTCGGCAGGGTTGGTCGCAGTGCGTACCGTTGCCTCGTGAAGCCAGGCCGGGGAGGATGCGGGCAGGGAAGGCTCCAGCTCGCGGCGAGCATGCAGCTCGACAAGGTCCGGGTAGTTGGCCTGAAACCACCGAAAAATGAGGAGCGTAAGCTCGGCGTCCTGGAAGGCATAATCGATGAGCATGCGGTTGAGCGGGCGTGCGAGCCAGTCGGTGCGCCGCATGGTCTTGTCCAGGCTGATGCCAAAAATGCGCCTGGAGAGCGCGGCCATGCCGTCCTCACGGCGGCCAAACAGGGCGTAGGCTGCCTCGCCCACGTCGATCACGTTGCGTACCGTCAATCCCTCGCGTTCCAGCAGTACCACATCCTGTCCGCCACCCAGGAACACTTTGCGAGACGGCCCGTTCATAAGCGCGCGAAGCGGCTCCAACGACGTCACGCGCACGGGATCGATGACGACACTCAGCGCGTCGGAGGCGATCTGTACCAGTCCCAGGACGTGCTGCCACTCCTGGATGCCGCCTGGCTTGCGGAGCAGGCGCTGGGCCATCTCCAGGTCCACTCCGACCGCCTCCGCATCCACAAGAGTCTCTGCCACTCGTGCCAGATCGCCGTCGCTCTCCACATACTCCCGACGGAATTGAGCTGCATCGTAGACGGACGTGGCAGAGGTCATGAAGGTGGGATCGTAGCAGGCAGAGAGGCGACGAGGCGATTCGCCATGGCAATGCTGTAATTCTGGCCCCGGTCTTGAGGATAGACCTGCGACATGTTCGCCAGATACAGATTCGGGATCGGCGTGTCGTGTGGCGGCAGACGATCAGGATAGCCCATGGTGACCAGAGGTTGGGCAAACGGCGCGCGAAAGAGCCAGTGGTCGGTCACCCAGTCGGGCGAGAAGTCCGGGTTGATGCGCGCCAGGGCAGGAAGGAATTCGGCAAGCACCTCCTCCTCAGACTTGCGAAAGAGAGGATGATCCATGGGTAAGTAATTGCCCAGATAGATGAGGTGGCGGCCCGCGTAGTCCTCTGGAGGCATGTAATTGGTGTGCTCGACGAGGGCCATGAACGGGAAATCGAGATCGTTGATACTCAGCCAATAAATGTCGGTCAGTGGGCGATCCAGAGCCAGGATCAAGCACTGAGCTCCCAATGACTCCACCGATCCGTACTTCCGGGCGTACTCATCGCCCAGCTCGGGGACGAGTTGTGTCGTGAGTCGGGTCGGCAGCGTCGAGATGACACGGTCGAACTCGTGGGCGCCGGAATCGGTCTCCACCAGGAAGCCGGCGTCAGGCCTCCGCGTGACAGACTTCACCGCCGTGCTGAATTGTGCGGTGCCGCCGTGCTCCTCGATTGCTTCCACCAGGCGGTTGTAAAGCTGCTGAAATCCACCGCGCAGGTACCCAAGGGAGGTGCTTCGCATGTGGATGCGGGCCCAGAACCACGACATGACGATGTCCTCGTGCCTCTCGCCAAACTTGGAAATGAGCTGCGGCTTCCACACCTGCTCGTGCGCTCGCTTACCCATCCAGCGGCCCAGCCACTGATCGGCGGTCATGCCTTCCAGTCGATGGTAGTTCGGCTCCGCCTTGAGGTACGCGGTCGCCGCCCCCAACCGCACTCGATCCAGCAGAGGAAGAGGAGAGAAGCGAAGCACGCTGGCCGGCGAATCGAGCTGGTAGGCTCGCCCGCCAAGCCACACACTGGTTTTCGGTCTCGGCCACACCAGCTTGTCGCCGAGCCCAAGCTCGGCAATCAGGCCCTGAGCTGCCGTGTCGGACCGGAAGAGGTGGTGGTAGAACTTCTCGAGATACGACGGGCCGAGGTGAAAACCGGCTGCCAGGCCCCCCGGTTCCGGCTCACGCTCGAACAAGACAACGTCTTCTCCTCGCTGGGCCAATCTCAGGGCCGCGGTGAGTCCGAGTGCGCCGCCTCCAAGGACCCCGTTCCGGGTCAAGCACTAACTCTCATCGCCAAGAATTGACTCACTATATCACGCAGTAAAATGCGTCATGGGCGAACTCCACGGTATCGGTGCGGCCGTCGACCAGGCACTGTGCGTCGGTAACGGAATCTGCGTGGCGCTGGCGCCCGAAGCTTTCAGGCTGGATCAGAATATGAAGGCTTTCGTGGTCGATCCGGAGGGTGAATCGGAGACCTCGCTGATCGCGGCCGCCGAAGCCTGTCCCACACAGGCCATTTATCTTTCAGTGGATGGGGAGGCGTTGTACCCGTGAAAGTTCGCCGCATCATCAAGCGAGGACCGATCGTCTTTGCAACATCCGAAGACGGCTCGATGGACCCGGCCGGCAGAGCAAGCCAGGGGCTCTTTCTGGCCGATACGCGGTTTCTCAGTACACTCAAGCTTCGACTGAACGACCTCGAACCTATCCTGCTGGGGTCCAGCGAAGAAATCCTGTTCGAGTCGTCCTATCTCCTGACCAATCCCGAGCTCACGGACGTCGCTGCGCGTGACGTGGGCGTGCTCTGGCGCAACACCATCGACACAGACGCGGTCCACGTCCGGATCACGCTGGCAAACTGGTCGCTGTCAGATCTCAAAGTCGAGGCGTCGGTAGAGCTGTCCTCGGACTTTTTTGACACGTTTGAGGCCCGAGGCGTGAAACGGCTGAAGCGAGGCGAGGTGTACCCGCCGGCACTGGAAGACAACGCGCTCAAGCTTTCCTACCTCGGTCTCGACAATGTCACCCGGGTTACCCGCATCGTCATGAAGCCGGACGTCGAGCGCTTTAAAGACAATACCGTCTACTTTCCAATTCAGCTGTCCGCCGGGGAGCGGTCAACTATCGAACTGAATATCTCGATGGAAGAGCATGCTTCGGAAGGCGTGAATCTGCAGCCTGAGCCGGGGGAAGTGCCGAATTCCAAGCCGGTGTGGTTCGACAAAGGTGCCACTATCGTCACCAGCAATACCCTGGTCGAGGCCATCGTTCACCGCAGCACCGCGGACCTGGAAGTCCTCATGACGGAGTACCTGGGTGAGTGCGTTCCGGCAGCGGGACTGCCCCGCTTCGCCGTTCCCTTTGGTCGAGACTGCTGCATCACCGGACTGGAGACCTTGATCTGGAACCCCTGGCTGTCGCGAGATGTTCTGTTCTTTCTGGCAAAGACTCAGGGCAAGACTGAGAATCCATGGAACTATGAGCAGCCCGGCAAGATCATGCACGAGATGCACACCGGTGAGCTCGCGCGGCTCAAAGAGATTCCGTTCGGCCTCTTCTACGGGTCTGTCGATTCCACGCCTCTGTTCTTGATCCTTGGCGGTGAATATCTCCGCTGGACGCAGGACCTGGACCTGTACCACAAGCTCAAACACAATTTTGAGGCGGCCTGGTCCTGGATTGATGACTACGGTGACCTGGACGGGTCGGGCTATCTGCAATACAAAGCTCACACCCCACCCAAGATGAGTTCGGCGGCACTGACTGTGGGGCTCTTCAATCAAGGGTGGAAGGACAGCGCAAATTCGGTGGTCTACGCCGATGGACGCATCGCGACCGATCATCCTATTTCCCTCGCGGAGGTGCAGGGCGACCTTTACCGCGCGCTGACGATATGGAGCGAAGTCTATGCAGCCATGCCCGAGTCGGAGGGCATGCAGGACCAGAGTCGCACGTTGCGGAGTCGCGCGGATGCACTCAAAGAGCGCTTCAACCAGGAGTTCTGGATGCCGGAGCAGAAATACTTCGCCGAGGCGCTTGACGCCAAGCACCGGCAAGTGAACTCAATCACGTCGAATCCGGCAGAGTGTCTGTGGAGTCGGCTGATCGACGAGGACAAAGCCGGGTCCGTTGCCGACATGATTCTCTCCGATTCCATGTTCACCTCCTGGGGGATCCGGACCATGGCCAACTCCCAGGCGGCGTACAACCCGTTCAGCTACCACAATGGCTCCGTGTGGCCGTTTGAGAACGCGCTCATCGCATCAGGGCTCAAAAAGTATGGCCTGCTGGCGGAGACGGAACAGGTATTCGAGGCCATGCTGGACGCCTCCCTGTATTTCGAATACCGCCGCTGGCCGGAAGTGTACTGTGGAGTCAGCAAAACTGTCGGTGGAGTGCTTGCGCGCCAGCCGGACGCATCGCGCCCGCAGGCATGGTCCTCCGGCGCCATTTTTCTCCTTCTCCAGAGCCTGCTCGGCATCTCGCCGCAGGCGTTCTCCAAGCGCGTCAATTTGACCCCTGCCCTTCCCGCATCGCTTGACCACATTGTGGCCAAGAATTTGCCCATCGCCGGTGGGCGGCTGAGCCTTCGGGTCGTCCGGGCCGACAGCGGCGTCCTCCTCGAGATTACCGACAATCCCGACAACCTCGACGTCGTTATCCACCCCGTCAGGACAGTGCAGACGGGTGGCACCATGGCCACGTCGAAGTAGCGGCTACTTACCCAGAATCTGGGCCGCTCTGCCGTTCGGGCGCAAATTCTCCACGTACAGAACCTGGGACCGGCTGAGCACGATCAGATCTTCGGGACCGTGGATGTCTTTGGTCAGCTTCTGAATAGTCAATGCGCCCTGCCCTGCTTTCGTCGCCGCTCGCGAAGAGAGGTAGTAGACATGCCGCAGGTAGTAGTAGTCGCCGCCCGGCACGGTGAGACGGCCGAAAAATACCTGTCCGTTGGTCAAGAAGACTGCCTGGTACTGGTTGTGCTTCACCGCGGAAGCCAGCGGATTGGAGGACGTGGTCGCGCGAGCGATCGCTGCCACAGCCAGAGCGATGAGAATGATGAGCACGACAACGCCCAGACTGACCACGACCCGGCGCAGGGCCGTGCGCGGGATGGCAATGACGTCGGAGTCGGCAGAGTTTTCGGCCATAAACAAACAGGAGAGGCTCCCGAATTCGGGAGCCTCTCCATGGTAGTACAGAGCGAGCCGGCGCTTATCCGCCGATCACGTGGTAGTTAAAGGTCGCCTGGTAGTTGTTGCCCACGGTGACCGTGCCGGAGGGCAGGTAATGGACGGTGAAGCCGGTGTACGCTCCCGAGGTGCCGTTGGCCGTCACCCAGAACTTGGGCATGGGCTGGCCCACGGGAACGGGGTCATCGGCCAGTGTCAGGACCACAACCGGGAACGTGACATAGTTCTTCCGGAATGTGTACGTGCTCGTGAACGGGCCCAACTGCCCGGTCTGGGCAGTTGCGTTGACCGTCACCTGGCCGGCCACATCCGTGTTTCCCGCGGCAGTTATGTGCGGCACCGATGCACCTGTCGCCGGAGGTCCGACGGTGGCGGGCGAGTACGGCAACAGGAGGTCAGCGTTCCCTCCAAGCGTGGTGTTCCCGTTCAGCGTCGTGGCGCCGGCAACGGTTAGGGTATTGGTCGCCTGTACGGCGCCTGTGAGTACGATGGGATTACCGGTGATAGTGAACTGACCTGGAGTTGTCGAGCCCGACGCATTGGGGGCTGTGAGGCTGCTCACGTTGAGGGACGTGCTGCCGGTGACCGTCAAATTGCCTCCGACACTCAGGTTCCCCGGTACTGAAACGTTCGGCGCGGCGCTGCCACCGAGCACCAGGCTGCCGTTGCTTACCCCGATAGTGGACGACTGCCCGTTCTCAACAATGGTCAGAGGCGCACTCGTCGCGCCGACGGCGCCTACAGTCAGCGAGGTCGCGTTGCCCACTGAAGACAGGCCGGTTACAGTCGCATGCGTGAAGTCGACGGCCCCGGTCACGGTCAGGCCCCCGAGCGTCGCGGAGCCGGCGGTGAGTGCTCCGGTATCAGTCAGGGAAGAAAGCGTCGCCTGTCCCGCGGCGAGGCTTCCGGTCGTCGTAATGCTGCTCCCTTTGGCGTCGATGCCTCCGCTGGCAGTGAGAAGACCTTGAACACCGAGGGTCGTGCTGGAGATGGTATCTGCCGACAGCCCCTTGCTTACCTGCAGGCTGTTGGCGATAGTGCCGCTATCAGCGCTGAACGATCCGGACACGGCAAGCGTATCCGTCTTGAGGCCGTTCTTGACCAGCAACCCCTTGTCGATCTCAGCCTTCCCGCGGAAGTACGAATTCTTATGGACGTTGATGTTGCCTGTGATGTGCAACGTCCCGGAGACCTTGGAGTTGCCCTTAATGTTCGCGTGACTCTGTGCGCCGAGGTGCTGTGCCGGAGGCCGGCTCGCCACGGCGTTTGTCAGCACGGACACAACCAGAGCCACCGCTCCAATGCCCGATATGGTCCACTTCCCTACATCATGCATGCACAAAACTCCTGCCTTATCCCCGTTTGGGGTCTGAACTATGTACGGACGGGAGGTGGAAAATGTAACGCCTCATCCTACCCCGGTTCGTCCTTGCCTTCCACCCAGCCCAGATGTTTCCGAAAGAGCCCCACGATTCCGAGCCGGAACGTCTCCTCCTGCTGGAAGGGAGGTAGCGCGCGTAGCTCCTCGGCAGACATGTCGATGACGATTCGCTGATTCGTAATCGTGGCGACGCGCTCTGCTGGAACCATCTTATCTGTAGCAAGAGGACCGGTTCGAACGACCATGCCGTGAAAGATGTCTTCCGCTCCCAGGACTTCGTCAACGACTCCAGCATCGGTCCCGTCGGCGAGATAAACGGGCGTGTCCTGGAAAATCGCCGTCCACGCAATCGGCACTTCCTGCCCAGAGTTTTCGTCGTTCATCTCATTCCTCCGCGTCCAGTAGAACCGCTACTCCCGGCAGCTCACGCCCCTCGAGGAACTCCAGAGACGCCCCTCCCCCCGTCGATATATGGGCCATTCGATCCGCGACTCCTGCCTGCTCCACGGCGGCAACCGAGTCTCCACCCCCGACAATGACATCCCCGTTGCTCTCCGCCAGGGCCCGGGCCAGCTCCTGCGTGCCGCGGGCGTACTCCGGAATCTCGAAGACCCCCATGGGTCCATTCCACACCACCGTTCCGGCATCGCGCAGTACATCTTCAAACTGCTTCACCGTTTTCGGACCGATGTCCACAATCTTGTCCGCGCCCGACACACGGTCCACCGACTCGACGCGTGATTCTGCCCCCGGCTCCACCGTCTCGGTAACGACGACATCCACCGGAAGGTGGACAGACCGGTTTGTAGCTCGCGCTGCCTCCAGAAATTGGGCAGCGACATCGAGCTTGTCAGCTTCAACCAGAGATGCGCCCACGTCCCTTCCCTCAGCTTGGAGCAGGGTGTTTGCCATGCCGCCGCCGATAAGAAAGCAATCAGCAACAGACAGTAAATGTTGAAGCACGCCGATCTTACTCGAGATCTTGGCACCTCCGATCAAGGCTGCCAGTGGCCGTGTCGGCTCCTGAAGGACCCGGCCCAGGACCTCCAGCTCGCGCTCCATCAACAGCCCGCTCACGGCAGGTAGGTACGCTGCGATGCCCGACGTCGAAGCATGCGCGCGATGAGCGCTTCCGAAGGCGTCGTTGACATAGAGGTCGGCGAGCGACGCAAGCTGCCGGGCGAAGCCCGGGTCGTTTTGCTCCTCCTCGGGATGGAACCGGAGATTCTCGAGAAGAAGCACATCCCCCGGGGTGAGGGCCCTCGCCATTCGCTCCACAACCGGGCCAATCGAGTCGGGAGCCGACTGGACAGGACGCCCGAGCAGAGCGCCAAGTCGGTCTGCAACCGGGTGCATCCGCATCTCCTCGACCACGTTGCCCCTGGGCCGGCCAAGGTGCGAGGCAAGGATAACCGCGGCTCCACGGTCGAGAAGATACCGGATGGTGGGCAGGGCGGCACGGATGCGGGTGTCATCGGTGATGACGCCGCCCTGCATGGGGACGTTAAAGTCCACGCGGACAAACACGCGCTTTCCCCGCACA
>JAICWV010000090.1 GCA_025966365.1 Chloroflexota bacterium
AGCTCCAGGGAGGCGGGTTCGACTCGTGGGGCGGCCAGGGCTACGAGCCAATCGCCCGGACATTGAACGGCGATTGGTTGAATGCGCTCGACCAGTCGGCACTGGCGCAGGGAACCACCATGTTGAATACCTACATGTTCGCGGGCGGGACCTCATGGGGATATATGTCGTTCCCTGGCGTGTATACGTCGTACGATTACGGGGCGCCCATTGCTGAGTCGGGCGCGCTTCGACCCGCCTACTACGCGGCTCACCGGATCGGCTCCTTTCTGCAGTCATTTGGGCAGCAGCTCGCGAACTCCGACCCCGCCCCCACCCCGGCAACCGTCTCCAACCCGGCAGTGGTGGTGCACTCGAGGACGGATGCGGCCAGCGGGACCAGCTTCATCTTCATCCGCCACGGCAACGCCGGTGCGCCGGTGGCAACGAACGTGACGCTTCACCTGCCCTCGGGTCCCATCACCGTTCCCAGGAAGGCGGGAACGGCGATCACTGTTGCAGGACACGGCGCCGCCACGTTGGTGGCCAATGCGACGGTCGGTCCCCTTCAGCTTCGGTACTCAACGTCGCAGGTCATGACGAACACCCAGACAGCGGCGGGGACCTACCTGGTGCTCTACGGGCCTCGGGGTACCCCGGGCGAGACCTCCTTCGTTCTGCCCGCCGGCGCCTCGGTGGTTCATAACGCCGGTGTGACGGTGACCAGGAAAAATGGTGACTTGCGGCTGAACTATACCCATACCTCGGGTCCGCGCACCGTTTCTATCGCTACCAGCGCTGGAACGGTTCGACTGATCATTACCGACACCTGGCATGCCTCGCGTTACTGGACGACGGATGGAGTGCTGGTTGGGCCGGCCGACCTGGTGGAGGATCAGGGTGGGAGCCTCTCCATCTCCGATACTGCGAGCCAGGCGGCAGTCCTGTACGGGCGGCCCGCGGACAGTCTGGACGCCGTCGACGGCGCCGCCCTGGGTCAGGCGGACCCCTACATGGGCAGCTCGCCGCTCGGTGATCTGTCCGGTGCTTCCAAGGTCGCATTCCCCGAGCTGAAAACGTGGAAATTCGAGTCCGGGGCTCCGGAGGTCAATCCCGGCTTCGACGACAGCTCCTGGACACTCGCCGATCACACGTCCACGACCAACCCCAACGTCCCGTCGAGCGACACGCTCCTGGCCGACGATTACGGCTTCCATTACGGGTTCGTGTGGTATCGCGGGCACTTCACCGCGACCGGCCAGGAAAAATCCTTCTCGATCCGGGCACGTCAGAGCTTTGAGGTCTTCCTCAACGGCACTCCAATCGGGGAGGGGGACACCAACCTGTCTGATCCACCCCACATTTATTCCACACAGTTCCACTTCACCATTCCACCTGCCCTGCTCAAGCCCGGCGCGGACAATGTGATCGCTGTTCTCACCGAGAGCCTGGGACACGACGAGGGGTGGTTGGCCGGCCCGCTGGCGCAGAGTCCGCAGGGAATTCTCACGGCATCGATTCCGGACGGCCCCCGGATCGCCTGGAAACTCCAGGGTGACGCTGGGGGTGAACAGCCTGCAGATACCGAGCGCGGGATCTTCAACGCCAGTGGGTTGTATGGCGAGCGGTTCGGCTGGTATCAGCCGTCCTTCGACGACGGGTCCTGGCAAACTGTGAGCCTGCCGGACAACTGGCGCGCCAGATCAGTGACCGCGCCAGTCGGCTGGTACCGGACTCACTTTGCCTTGCACCTTCCTGCCGGTCAGTCGATTCCCGTGGGACTGACCATTCCCCACGCCAGTGACAAGGCAGTTATCTGGCTCAACGGGTGGCTGGTCGGACGCTACTGGGAGCAGAAAGGCCCTCAGCACACTTTTTATCTTCCCCAGGGAGTCTTGAATCCGGACGGCGACAACGTTCTGGCTATTGCCGTCTGGAATCGTGGGCATGCCGGGGGGCTGACCTCGGTTCCGTCCCTGCAGGCGTATCCGGGGCTCGCCGCCCATCGGCTCACCTTCGCAACAGCGCCAGTCGGGCCGTCAGGATACTGGCACACTGCCGCAAACCGTATCGTCGATGCCAACGGACGTCCCGTGCGCATCGCCGCCGTCAATTGGTTCGGCATGGAAAACAAGTTCTTTGTACCGGCCGGGCTGGATACCCAGACTGTGGACAGCATCGTCAGCCGCATCGTTCAGCTTGGGTTCAACGCCATCCGCCTGCCGTTCTCGAATCAGATGGTTGAACAGAACCCAGTGATCACGACCCACATCGCTGCGAACCCTGACCTCAGCGGGCTGCACGCGCTTGACATAATGGATCGGATCATCGCGGCAGCAGGGAAGCACGGTCTGCGGGTGATCCTCGATGACGGGCGGTCGAACGCGGGCACGCAGCCGCAGACCAATGGCCTGTGGTATACGAAACAGTACCCGGAGTCCGCCTGGATTGCAGACTGGCAAGAGTTGGTGACCCGATACAAGGACAACGCGACCGTGGTCGGGGTCGATCTGCGCAATGAGCCGCACACGGGCCCGCCGGGGCCGTGGTCGGTGAAGACCTATCTGACACAGGGCAGTACCTGGGGCCCGTACAGGGGCGTTGACGACCCCGCACGCGATTGGCGCCTCGCGGCGGAGCGCGGCGGCGATGCGGTTCTCGCCATAGATCCGCATCTCCTGATCTTCGTCGAGGGCATTCAGCAGTACCCCGATAGCACGCAGTCCGACGGGATCGACTCCTACTGGTGGGGAGGCGTCCTGAATCCGGCACGCAAATATCCGGTGCAGCTCTCGGTTGACCACCAGCTCGTCTACTCACCGCACGAGTACGGCCCCTTCAAGTACCCCATGTCCTTCTTCGGCCCGAAGATGACGTACAGGTCGATGGTCTCCGTCTGGGAGAAGCACTGGGGCTTTCTGGAGAAGTCCTCTTACAAGAGCGAGACTCCCATCTTTATCGGTGAGTTCGGGACCTGTGGAAAGGGGCCGACGTGCGTGTCCGATACCAAGCCGGGTTCTCAGGGGCTCTGGTTCCGGTTCCTGATGCGTTACCTCAAGACGCATCCGGAGATCAGTTGGTCTTTCTGGGCAGTCAACGGCACCAGTCACCTCGGTGACCCCCAGCCAAATTACGTCCTGGGCAAGAACTGGCATTCGGTCCACTTGCCGGTGCTGATCGATACCCTGCGTGACATCGAGCAAGCACCGCCGCCCGGCTCCTAACCGGGAGGCTCCACGCCTTCGAGATGCGTGACCTGAGCGACAGTTCCGCGCGCGTCCAGCTCCAGGGCGATCACGTCAAGCCTGTGCGGCACGTCCTGCATGCTGTGCTCCTGGAGGTACGTGCCGATGGCGCGCGACAACCGCTGGTACTTGTTCTGGGTGACGGCCTCCAGCGGAGTTCCGAAGTCCGACGATCGCCTGCACTTGACCTCGACGAACACGAGGCCGGCGCTATCGCGGGCCACGATGTCGATCTCTCCCATCCGGTAGTGCACGTTGCTGGCAAGGATCCGATAGCCCTTCCGCGTGAGGTACCCGCGGGCCCAGGCTTCCCCGAACTGTCCCAGGCCGCCGGTCACCGGCCGCTGCTCGCCACCGGCCGAAATGACCGGCGATGTAGCCGGCACGGACCCATGCGGATTAGAGCATCGCGGTGGCTTGCCGTGCCGTATCCTTTGTGCGCCGCGAACCCGTAGCCGGGAAAGTAGCGATCCCAGCGGGTCATCCAGCGGTCCCGCACCACCTTGGCCACGACCGAAGCGGCAGCGATGGACAAGCTAAGACTGTCGCCATGGGTCAGAGGCATCTGGGGAAGATCGCTCTCTGGCAGTGCAAAATGATCGAGCAGCAGAACGTCTGGCCGGCCGGGACAGTTGGACACCGCACGGAGGAGAGCCCGCCGGTTGGCGGCGGCGATCCCATCGCGATCGATGACGTAGTGTGAGGCCCAGCCGATGCCGATCGACTCGGCGGCCTGCACGATCCGCGGGAACAGGGACTCGCGCTGAACTGCCGTGAGCGACTTCGAATCGTCGAGCTCCGCCAGTGATCGCAGCCGGGAGGGAGATCGAACGGGCAAGATGACCGATGCAGCCACCACGGGACCGGCCAGGCTGCCCCGGCCAACTTCATCCACGCCCGCTGCGCGTTCATATCCGCGCCGCAGAAGCTGTCGCTCGTAGCGAAGCGTGGGTGCCACGAAACGAGTGTAGCGGGGCAAAGGCCCCGCTACAACAGCCGATGTGAGCGATGAAGTGTTAGCGCGTGCGCTTTTCTTTGATCCGCGCCGACTTACCCACGCGGCCACGCAGGTAGTAGAGGCGAGCGCGGCGAACGTCTCCGCGGCGAGTGACCTCGATTTTGTCCACCCGGGGGGAATTGACGAGGAAGGTGCGCTCGACCCCGACGTTGTGTGCAAGACGACGCACCGTGATGTTCTTGTCCGGCCCGCCTTTGGCGACCTTGATCACGGTGCCTTCAAATACCTGGATGCGCTCTCGATTGCCCTCGACCACCTTGACGTGGACGCGGACGGTGTCGCCGGGGAAGATGTCGGGCAGCCCCTGCTTCAACTGCTGCTGCCTGATGCTCTCCAGAATCATGCCCATGGGAAACTCTCCAAACAGAACGAAGAGGCGCCCCACGTCGCCTCTATCAAACTTCCGCAAATTGTCCAGTGGAGTCTAGCACGAAGGCAGGGATCCGTGAGGTACCACACTATGATGGGGCACGGGGATGGGGCACGGGCGGTTTGGTTGGTCAATTTCCCAGATGGTAGATTTGTCCGGAGAGGGGCGCCGATTGTCTTCCCGAGCGTCAACGGATCCTGGTCGCCGAAAGAGCGGCTTGGGGTTGGCCGGAACCATCGGTGGATATGTGGCGCTTTCAATCCTTGTAGGTCTCGGTCTGGGTGTACTGCTTGACCGGCTCCTACAGACGGCGCCGCTGTTTCTCATTGTGGGGGTCCTGCTCGGTTTCGCGACCAGCTTTTATCTCACATACCGAATCGCGACGGGAGAGCTAGGGGAGTAAATGCTAGTTAGCCGCTGGGACCGCGCGTCGCATGCGCGGGTAAATCCGTATGCACCGCTTCCTGTCCTGCTGGCCGGCGTTGCTCTGGTTGCCGCCGGGTACCGGGACGTGGGGATCGGCGTCGCCGTTGGCTCACTTCTGGCTGTGGTGAACTCGCTGCTGCTGTCGGGGCGGGTCGAAGTGGCGGCGGAGTCCGGTGACGTGGCCCGCGCCCTGCTGATCATGCAGGCGGGTCTCTTTGTCACCTTCGCCATTGTCGGCGCGGCGACCGTCGTCCTCGTGCATTTCTCGGTGCCGTTGGCGGTTGGGTCGGCCATCGGCTTTGGGGTAGCGCAGACATTGATCCTGGCCGCCTTCTACTGGACACACGGCCGGGCAGAGGTGGCTGCCGGGAGGCAGGTGTAATGGGTCCGCTGGCGCAGGTCATCGCAGTCGAGCTGCCGATCGGAGAACACTGGAATATTGGGCCGTCCGGGATCTGGGAATTGCACCTCGACACCGTGTTGCTGACCCTGGTCGCGTCCGCCATTCTCTTCGTGGTCGGCTTTTTCATCCGCCGGAGCATCACCTCAGGTCCGCCGTCCCGACTTCAGAACGCGATTGAGGCGGTAATGCAGTTCCTGAACGGCATCATCGAAGAGAACCTGGGGCGCGACCCGGGAACCATAGCCTCTATCGCGCTGACGCTGTTCTTCTTCATCTGGGTGGCCAACATGATCGGGCTCGTGCCGATCCCGCACATCCACTCGCCGACCTCGGACATCAACGCCACGTTCGCGCTGGCGCTTATGGTTTTCATCCTCTTGCACATCCGCTACATCCGCACCAGCGGGCTATCCTCGTATAAGGGTCACTACTGGAGCAACAAGTGGTGGGCCTGGTTCACACTCAACCCCATCTCGGTCGTGCTCGGGGTGGTAAACGAGCTGTCCCGGCCGCTCACCCTGGCCTTCCGACTTTTCGGCAACATCCTGGCGGGCGAGGTTCTCCTCATCGTGTGGGCATTTCTGCTGCCCTCCGGGATCGGTGTGCCGGTCACGGCGGCCTGGAATGCCGTCTTCGTTGCCTACGGCGTTTTTGTCGGAACTATTCAGGCGTTCATCTTCACGGTATTGACGGTCGCATACATGGCAATAGCCAGCGAACCGGCTCACGAACACTAAGGGAGGAAGGTACAAGGCAGATGGAGCTATTTCTGGTAACGGACGCGGCGCAGAAGGCATTGGGAGCGTATATCGGAGCGGGACTCATGCTGGGGGGCGGGGCCAT
This sequence comes from Chloroflexota bacterium, assembly GCA_025966365.1. Taxonomy (GTDB): domain Bacteria; phylum Chloroflexota; class UBA5177; order UBA5177; family UBA5177; genus JAICWV01. The sequence continues at coordinate 6,285 of JAICWV010000090.1, forward strand.
TGGCGCCGGCATCGGAGACGGGCTGGTCACGTCCGCCCTCGTATCAGGGCTGGCGCGCCAGCCGGAGGCGCGCGGCATCCTCACCACCTGGATGTTCATCGGCGTAGGACTGATCGAGGCGTATGCGGTTATCGCGCTCGTGTTCGGTCTGGTCGTTCTCTTCGGTAAGCCGTAACTCGCGATGCTGGTCTCGCTCAGCATTCCGGTCAGCATCAGCCTCTCCACCCTGATCGTGGAGTTGCTGATCTTTCTGGGGACGGTCTGGTTCATGGAGCTACTGGTGTTCCGGCCCATCCGGAGCGCTTGGGCCGAGCGTGACCGCCGCATCCAGGAGGGCCTCAGTGCCTCGGATCAGAGCCGCGACGAGATGAAGCAAGCCCGAGCCGAGGTGCAGCGCATCCTGACCGAGGGGCGGCACCACGCGCAGCAGCAGATCGACGCAGCGGTGGCGGCGGGGGCACGGGCTCGGGACGAGCTTGTGGAGCGCGCGACCGAGGAGTTTCGCCGCCAGCTGGACTCAGCCCGAGAGGAGATCCGCGGCGAGCGGGAGCAGGCGGCTGCCTCGCTCCAGAGCCGCATCGTGGACATCGCGCTGTTGGCAGCGTCACGCGTCACCGGGCAGTCGTTCGACCAGCCGCAGGTGCGCGAGTTGGCGGCGAGTGTCGTGACGCAGGAAGGTCTGCAGTAACCATGTTTGAGCCACAGATCGCCCTTGCCACTCTGTCAGGCAATCTGATCGCCTGGTGGATCGCCCAGGTCCTCGCCATTGCCATCCTGGTCATCCTCTTCCTGCGCTGGCGGCCCGGGTTTCTCGGCAAGCGGACCGTGGGCGAGATGATGGGGTCAGCGCTAGACGCGCGCGAGAACCACATCCGCGAGCAACTCGAGGCTGCCCAGCGCAGCCGGGAAGAAGCTGAGCGGATCCAGCAGGCGGCGGTGCAGGACATCGAGCGTGCCCGGGCCGAAGCCGCGCAGATTGTGGAGCGGGCGCATTCCACCAGCCAGGCAATCCAGCAAGACATGACGGAACGCGCTCAAGAGGAGGCGAACCGCGTGGTGGCGCAGGCGTCGGCGCAGATCAATTACGAGCGAGAGCAGGCGGAGCTGGCGCTGCAGCGACGTGCCGCCGACATCGTAGTCGACGCCGCTCGTACCGTCATCCAGCGAAACCTGGACGAGTCAAGCGATCGGCACATCATCAACACTTCGCTCTCCGATCTCAAGGAACTGAAATGAGGCCCTCCACGACCGCCCGAAGGTACGCGGAGGCGGCCTTCGACGTGGCCCGCTCGGATGGACAGACCGACGAGTGGCTGCGGGAGCTGCGTGCGGCTCAGGAAACCTACAGCCGGGACATCGTTCGAACCTACTTTGACGATCCGAATGTCGCACGCGAAGAGAGGATTGAGACGTTGCCCCGGCTCTTTCCGCAGCTCTCGGACCGCGTGCTCAATCTCTTGCGCATTCTGACCTCCAAGCACCGGATGCAATTGCTGCCGTCCATCGTCAGCGAGTTCGAGCACCAGGTGCGCTCGGCTCGGGGCGTGCTCGAGGCGGAGGTCACGGTGGCCCGTCCGATGACGGACGGCGAGCAGCAGGAAATTCAGCAGCGACTGCGTGCCCTGACGGGCAAGGACGTTCAAATTCATATGGCGGTCGACCCGAGCATTCTGGGAGGCGTGGTCGTACGAATCGGCGACCAGGTCATTGATGCCAGCGTTGAAGGTCGCCTCGACAGACTGCGGCAAGAACTGGCCGTGTAGCAAAGGAAGCAGAGGGGAATATGGCGGTAGGTGCCGACCAGATCGAACAGATCATTCGACAGCAGATCGAGAAGTTCGGCGCGACGACCAGCGCGACGAACGTGGGAACGGTCATCGACATCGGGGACGGTATCGCCCATGTCTACGGGCTGGAAGGGGTTGTCTTCAACGAGCTGGTGGAGTTCAAAGGCGCCACGGACGAGGCGACTGGTCAGCCGGTGATGGGTATTGCTCAGAATCTGGGCGAGGACACGGTCGGCGTCGTGATCCTGGGAGCCTTCGAGAACATCAGGGAGGGCATGGAGGTGCAGAGCACCGGCCGGATCGTCCAGGTGCCGGTCGGCGATGCGCTGATCGGGCGAGTCGTGGACCCCCTGGGCCGTCCCATTGACGGAAAAGGGCCGATCCAGACCGACCGGTTCCGCCCCATCGAGCGGCTGGCACCTGGCGTGGTGGTGCGGTCTCCGGTGAATACGCCGGTTCAGACCGGTATCAAGGCCATCGACTCTATGACTCCCATCGGGCGCGGACAGCGCGAGCTCATCATCGGTGACCGGCAGACCGGTAAGACGGCGCTGGGACTGGACACGATCATCAACCAGAAGGGCCAGAACCTTCTCTGTATCTACGTCGCCATCGGGCAAAAAGAATCCAAAGTGGCCGCCGTGGCAGCCTCGCTCGAGAAGTTCGGGGCCATGGACTGGACGACCATCGTCACGGCGGCAGCTTCTCAGTCGGCTGCCCTGCAGTGGATCGCTCCCTATGCAGGTTGCGCCATGGGCGAGGAGTGGATGGAGAGCGGCAAAGATGTCCTCATCATCTACGACGACCTCAGCAAGCACGCCTGGGCCTACCGGCAGCTCTCCCTGCTGCTGCGGCGCCCGCCAGGACGCGAAGCGTATCCGGGCGACGTGTTTTTCCTGCACTCCCGCCTCCTGGAGCGCGCCGCCAAGCTGAATGAGGAGCACGGTGGGGGATCAATGACCGCACTGCCCATCATCGAGACGCTGGCCGGCGACATCTCCGCCTACATTCCAACCAATGTGATATCGATCACTGATGGGCAGATCTTCCTCGAGTCCGACCTGTTCTACGCCGGCATCCGGCCGGCCATCAATGTCGGCCTCTCCGTCTCCCGAGTTGGCGGCGATGCTCAGACCAAGGCCATGCGCCAGGTGTCGGGCTCGCTGCGCATCGACCTGGCTCAGTACCGGGAGCTGGCCGCGTTCGCGCAGTTCGGCTCCGATCTTGACCCCGGCACCCGCGCCCGACTGGAGCGTGGACAACGGGCGACGGAAGTCTTGAAGCAGCCGGAAAATGAGCCGCTCTCCATGGCCGAGGAAGTCGAGATCCTCTTCGCGCTCGGTCGCGGTTATCTTGACGATGTCCCGGTCGATCGCATCGCGGAGTTCCAGACGGAATTCCGTCGCTACATGGGAGCCAGCCATCCCGAGATCGCCCAGGCCATTACCGAGAAGAAGGCGCTGGACGACACCCTGGAGCAGCAGCTGGGCGATGCCATCAACGAGTTCAAGAATTCGACCGGCTTCGTGGAGACGACGGCTCCGGGCCAGGCAGCAGGCTAGAAGGGCGGCAACCGATGGCCTCACAGCGAGAGATCAAGCGCCGTATCCGCAGTACGCAGAACATGGCGCAGATCACCAAGGCTCTGCAGATGGTGGCAGCATCGCGGATGCGACGTGCCCAGATGCGTGTGGCGGCTTCGCGTCCCTACTCCGAGGCAATGACGGAGATTGTGGCCGACATCATGGCACGGCCGGGAGCAACCGAGCATCCGCTGCTGGTGCAGCGGGAGATCCGCCGAGCCGACATCGTACTCGTGACCCCGAACCGGGGACTGGCCGGCGCGCTCATCGCCAACGTCAACCGGGAAGCGCACCGCCTGGTGGAACGGATCCAGGTTCCTGCACGTTTCATCGCCGTCGGCAAGAAGGGCCGCGACTACGTCGTGCGGACCCGCCAGGAGCTGCTGGCGGACTATACCGGCCTGGCGGATAACGTGAGCATCGTCGAACTTCGCCCCGTCGCCGAGCAGGTAATCGAGGACTACCGCAACGGTGAGGCGGACGTCGTCTATCTCGTGTATCCGCGCTTTGTCTCCACCTTGCGCCAGGAGCCCACGTCTGTTCAGCTTTTACCGGTCCTTCCACCGGAGGAGGCGACAATTACCGCGTCCTGGAACTACGAGCCGGACAACCCGGCGCTGGTCCTGCAGGACCTCATTCCCCGCTACGTCGAATTCGCAATCTATCAGGCGCAGCTGGAGACACTCGCCAGCTACCACAGCGCGCAGATGATCGCCATGAGTAACGCGACGGATAACGCCAACGAGCTGGTTCAGGATCTGACACTGGTTATGAACAAGGCACGGCAGGCAGAAATTACCAAGGAAATCTCTGAAATTAGCGGAGCGGCGGAAGCCATCCGCACCGGAGCCTAGGAGGGCACGATGGCGGAAGCGCCGGCAGTCGAAAGCATGCAAGAGAACACCGGAGAGGCTGCAACAGGACGGGTCGTCCAGATTACCGGGCCGGTTCTGGACATTGAATTTCCGGAGGGCCAGGTTCCGGACATTTACAACGCCCTGGAAGTAGTCACGGGCGACAGCGACCAGCGCGTTGTTCTCGAAGTGGAGCAGTCACTGGGCAACAACTGGGTTCGGGCGGTATCGATGGCTCCGACTGAGGGACTGTCACGAGGCATGCAGGTTCGCAATCTGGGCCACCCCATCGAAGTCCCGGTCGGAAACGCAGTTCTCGGCCGGGTGTTCAACGTGATCGGAGACCCCGTTGACGGAGAAGGGCCGGTTAACGCCACGGAGCGATTGCCCATCCATCGAGAGCCGCCCTCCTTTCAGGAACTCACCACGACCCCGGAGCTGTTCGAGACCGGCATCAAGGTTATTGACCTGGTCGCGCCATTTGCCAAGGGCGGCAAGGTCGGGGTGTTCGGCGGCGCCGGCACCGGCAAGACCGTCATCATTCAAGAGCTGATCCGGAACATCGCGTCCGAGCACGGCGGATTCTCCGTGTTTGCCGGGGTGGGTGAGCGAACGCGTGAGGGCAACGACCTCTGGCTGGAAATGACCGCCTCCGGCGTCATCGACAAGACTGCGTTTGTCTTCGGCCAGATGAATGAGCCGCCCGGCGCGCGCATGCGCGTCGGCTTGACCGGCCTGACCATGGCCGAGTACTTCCGCGACCAGGAAGGCAAAGACGTCCTCTTTTTCGTGGACAACATCTTCCGTTTTGCACAGGCCGCGTCGGAAGTATCGGTCCTCCTTGGCCGCATGCCCTCGGCCGTCGGATACCAGCCCACGCTGGGTACCGACATGGGCGAGCTGGAGGAGCGCATCACCTCCACCACGAAAGGTTCGGTGACCTCGTTCCAGGCGGTCTATGTACCCGCTGACGACTATACTGATCCCGCCCCGGCTACCGTGTTCGCGCATCTCGACTCCACGCTGGCGCTGGAACGGTCCATCGTGGCCAAGGGCATCTATCCGGCGGTCGATCCGCTGGCGTCCACCTCGAACATTCTCGACCCGCGCACGGTGGGGCAGGAGCACTACGATGTGGCCCGTGGCGTGCAGCGCGTGTTGCAGCGCTATCGCGAGCTGCAGGACATCATCGCCATCCTCGGTATCGACGAGCTGAGCGACGAGGACAAGCAGACTGTGGCGCGAGCGCGCAAGATCGAGCGCTTCTTGTCGCAGCCGATGTTCGTTGCCGAGCGCTTCACCGGCACACCGGGCCAGTACGTCTCCATCCGCGACACTGTTCGCGGCTTCAAGGAGATTCTGGACGGGAAGGCGGACGATCTTCCCGAGACGGCGTTCCTGTACGTGGGCACCATCGAGCAAGCCAGGGAGAAGGCGAGAGCGGAGCAGGGAGGCTAGCGCGTGGCCCTCATTCAGGTCGAGGTGGTGACGCCGGAGCGCATTGTGTTGCAGACGGAAGCGGATATCGTGGTCGCGCGGGCAGCGGAGGGCGACATCGGTGTCCTCCACGGGCACGAGCCGCTGGTCACCCCGCTTCCAGTCGGCGAGCTGATGTATCGCACCGACGGCGAAGAAAAGCATGTGGCTATTGACGGCGGCTTTATGGAGGTTCGTCCCGATAAGGTCACCATCCTGGCGGATGTAGCCGAGCGGTCGGAAGAGATCGATCGGGAGCGCGCCGAGGCAGCGCGTCGCCGCGCCGAGGAGGCACTGTCGCAGCAGCGCGGAACCGAGCTGGAAGCTGCAGCGGCTGCATCGCTGCAAAGGGCATTGCTACGCTTGCGTATAGCCGAGCGGAGACGGACGCACGAGCGTCCCCCGTCTCGACCTACCGGGAGCTGAGTACTGGCAAAGCAAATAGGTATTGACCTGGGCACGGCCAACGTGCTCGTGTATGTCCGTGGCCGCGGAATCGTGCTGAATGAGCCGGCCGTGGTCGCCGTGACCGACGATAACAAGATCGTGGCGGTTGGCGATGAAGCGCGGCAGATGCTGGGGAAGGCGCCGGCGAGCATTACCGTGGTGCGGCCGATGCGCGACGGCGTCATCGCCGATTACGTCCGGACCGAAGGGATGCTCCGCTACTTCATCCGGCGCATCACCGGCACCATGTCAGTGTTCCGGCCGGAGGTAATGGTATGCATTCCGGCCGGGATCACCAGCGTGGAAAAGCGCGCGGTCCACGACGCGGCCGTGCAGGCGGGGGCACGCCGGGCGTTCCTGATCGAAGAGCCGATCGCGGCCGCGATCGGGGCCAACGTACCGATCTCCGGGCCCACTGGAAACATGATCGTGGATATCGGTGGCGGCACCACCGAGGTTGCGGTCATCAGCCTGAATGACATTGTGATCCACCGCACCGTGCGGATGGGCGGTTTAAAGATCGATGAGGTCATCGCCAACCACATTCGGCGGAAGTACGGACTGATGGTCGGTGACGCCACGGCCGAAGAGGTAAAGATCCAGATCGGAAGTGCCCTACCGCTCGAGGACGAGCTGACTATGGAAGTTCGCGGCCGCGACCAGGTCACGGGCCTGCCCAAGTCGATTCCAATCAGTACCAATGAGATCGTGGAAGCGATTGCCGATCCGCTGGCACAGATCGTGGATGCGGTGCGGTCGGTGCTGGAGGAAACACCGCCAGAGCTGGCCTCGGACATCATGGATCGCGGCATGGTGATGACGGGTGGCGGCAGCCTACTCCGGAATGTGGATCAGCTGTTAACGCGTGTGACCGAAGTCCCCTGCCATGTGGCCGAGTTTCCTCTGTATTGCGTGGCAGTGGGCACGGGCAAGGCGCTGGAGAACTATGCCGTGATGAAGCGTCACCTCACCTGATGACCTGGCACGGTTCTTGCTCAGGCACCGTCCCGAACTCAACGGGATATAGGTGAGGAGGACGCTGTGCGAGACGTGTGGAAGTCGGCCCTGGAGTGGTACATCTACTACGGCGATCGGGCGCAGAAAGAACAGTACGCGAGGCTGATCATGGCCATCAAGGATCGCCTGGGGAATGTTCAGACCAAGGGCGATCTCGTGCGCCACTACATCAGCTCTGACGGCCTCTGCGAGCAGGTGCTGGCTGAGCTGTATCCCGGGCAGCAATGGCTGGATTGCAGGCGAACCGAGGACGTGGCGTACGGGCTGCGCTGTCTGGAGCTGTCCACCGGCAAGAAGATGGATATCTCGCGCCGGGCGCCGAGCCGCTGGCTGATCGAGACCGTCGCCTAGTACTCAAGGCATGGTGGGGCACGCCCGCCCTCGGCTGTCGTATTTCGCGGTCGGGAGCGGGCGTCTTTGATGGAGCGGGTCGCATTGTCGCGGCGGCGGGCGGACATGTGCCGGGTTGACGCGCGTGGCCGATCTGCACTCGCCAGGTTGGGATTGACGTGCAATTGCCAGACCCGGGCCGGTGTGCGAATTGGAAATGTAGGGGCGATTTGCAATCGCCCGCCGCTCCACAGAGCGGCTTTGGTGCATGCATCTCCAGAGTAGGCCGTTGCGTCACAGGTGTGGTCGGGGCCGATCCCCCGGTTCCACTCGCTGCGGCGGGGACCCGGAAAGACTCGCCTGTTCCCGAGACCCATATCCCTGGGTGGCGGGCACCAGAAGCTGTGCTGTGGCACAGCGGGCGATTGCACATCGCCCCTACATTTCAGGCTCGCGTTTGGAAATCGCCCATACACCCCCTATCCAGCGATTGCACATCGCCGCGACGTCTCAGGCCCACGATGGCACATCGTCCCGACATTCAATCCAGAGGGTGTAAATCGCCCCTACAT
>JAICWV010000033.1 GCA_025966365.1 Chloroflexota bacterium
CGGCACGACCCTCCTCTGGTCGGTGGATGAAGACGGCATCAGCCGGGTCTACCGGCGCGACAGCAGCAGTGACCAGACGACCGAGCTGGATTCGTTGCCGCGGGGAACGCTCATGGGGCTAGATATCAGCGACGACGGCGCTACCGCCGTCGTGCAGATGGCGACGGCGAGGGCTGCCTCAGAAATCTACTCGGTCGATCTCCACGACGGGACTGCCCGGCAGATCACCTTCGGGATGCTGGGCGGCATACCGAACGAGGTCTTCGTCGAGCCGGAGATCATCCGCTACCCCACCTTTGACGGTAAGGACGTCCCGGCACTGCTCTTCCGTCCCAAAGGGTACGACGGACAGCGTATCCCGGCGGTACTCTCCATCCACGGCGGCCCCGAGTTCCAGGAACGCCCGACATACGCCTATTCTGGGTTCTATCAGTACCTCCTCTCCCGGGGTATCGCCGTGTTGGCGCCCAATATCCGGGGCAGCACCGGCTACGGCAAGAGCTACCAGAAGCTGATCCACCGCGACTGGGGCGGCGGCGACCTCAAGGACATGGAGCATGCCGCGCTCTACCTCCGCAGCCAGGACTGGGTGGACCCGGATCGGATCGGCATCTTCGGCGGAAGCTACGGCGGGTTCGCGACGCTCTCCTGCGTCACCCGGCTTCCCCAGTACTGGGCAGCTGCAGTTGACCTGGTGGGGCCCAGCAATCTGGTGACCTTCGCCAGGGCGGTACCTCCCACCTGGCGAGCGTTCATGGCCGGCTGGGTCGGGGATCCCTACAGTGAGGAAGAGTTCCTGATGGAGCGGTCACCAATCCGCTATGTGAGCCAGATCCGCTGCCCACTGTTGGTCATTCAGGGCGCCAACGATTACCGCGTGGTCAAGGGAGAGTCCGACCAGATGGTCGAGTCTATCCGCTCTGGCGGCGGAACCGTGGACTACATGGTCTACGAGGACGAGGGCCACGGATTCACCCGGCGGGCCAACAATCTGTCCGGCTTCAAGGCGAGCGCGGAGTTTCTCCTGCGCTACCTGCAACCCGCCGAAGCCAGGCAGGAAGTACCGGAGCCGGTGACCATCTCGGCATCATGAGGTGGGGAGATCGACCTGAAAGGTTGTTCCCTGGCCCAGTTCGCTCTCGACCTTGATCTCGCCGTTGTGCGCCTGAACGATCCACTTCGCGATCGCCAGGCCCAGACCGGTGCCGCCACTCTCGTGTTCGCGTGCCCGGTCAACGCGATAGAAGCGCTCGAAGACGTGCGGTCGGTCGGTCGCCGGGATGCCGATGCCTGTATCCGAGACCGTGAGCCGCGCCCGGCGGTCCGCCTGCGCCAGCCCCACCATCACCCTCCCGCCGGGATCGGTGTACTTGAGAGCGTTGTCCAGCAGGATCAGGAGAAGCTGCCGTAGCCGCACCTCGTCGCCGGCCACGGTGACCGCCCCGTTCAACGAGAGGTCGCTTTCGATCCCGCGCGACTCTGCAATGTGCTGCAGATCCTCATGAACCTCGCCGACCAGCGCACGGAAGTCCACCGGCCGGGTATTGATCTGCACCGAATCGGTGTCGGCGCGGGCCAGCGTCAGGAGGTCGCCGATCAGCCGGTTGAGGTGATCAGTCTCGCGGATGATCTCAGTCACCAGCTCGGCATCCTGCGCCGCCAGACGGTCGCCGTGCAGGGTGAGCATTTCGGCATTGGCGCGGATCAGGGCCAGGGGGGTGCGAAGCTCGTGTGAGGCGTCGGCGGTGAACTGCCGCTGCCGGGCAAAGGCCGTGCGGATGGGGATGAGGGCGCGGTTGGCCAGCAGCAGACTGCCCGCGCCCGTGAGCAAGGCGCCGAGAATGGCGCCGATTACCAGGAGAACGGCCAGCTGATCGAGCGATTCCTGCTCGCCGAGGACGGTCCGACCGATCTGGATCACGTAGGGTGAGCTTCCCACGACGACAGAAAAGGTCAGCACTCTATAGGGATAGCCCTCGAAGTTTGTTGTTCGGATATCCTCCCCGCCCTGTATCGCCACCCGGTGGATCGCGGCAGCGCTGGTAGGTGCGAACGACGCGCGAGAGCAAGGAGGGATGGTTGGCCCGGTGCAGTTGGTCGTCCAGTTGACGCCCGAAGGCGACGAGATCACGGTTCGATAGGAGTAGTTGTTTGGTGCGTTCCCCAGTGCCGAATACACGTCCTGGCTCTGGCCGATGAGCTGCAGGGCTGTCTCGCGATGCTGATAGAGCTCCGCATTCACGCCGGTATAGATCTTCTGTTGAAATTGCCAGTAGAGCAAGAACTCGATCGATCCAAGGATCACGAACAGAACCGCGACGTTCCACGCGACCAGACGCAAGTTAGCTCGTCGAAACATTAGCCGGCCTTCAGGGTGTACCCGACTCCCCGCACCGTCCGGATCATCGGTTCCGGGAATTCGCGGTCGATCTTGTTGCGGAGGTAATGGACGTAGATATCCACCACGTTACTGAAGGAGTCGAAGTTGTACCCCCAGACATGGTCGAGGATCTGGGTCCTGGTGAGCACCCGCCCGGCGTTGCGCATCAGGTACTCGAGCAGCTGAAACTCCTTGGCAGTCAGCTCGATGGCCTGGTCACCCCGGCGCGCTTCGTGCCGCTCCAGATCCAGCACCAGATCGCCGTAGCTCAGCTGCTGCTCGGGCTGGGCCTGGATCTGCCGCCTGGAGAGGGCTTTGACGCGGGCGATCAGCTCGGCGAAGGAGAAGGGCTTGACCAGGTAATCGTCGGCGCCGCTCTCCAGTCCCAGGACCCGATCTTCCACGGTGTCACGGGCGGTCAGCATGAGGATTCGGGTATCCTTCCCTTCGGCCCGAAGCCGGCGGCAGACCTCGACGCCGTCAGTGTGCGGCAACATCAGATCGAGGACCACCAGATCGTAATCCGTGGACAATCCCATCTCCAGCGCGTCCGCGCCATCGTAGGTCACGTCCACCACGTGCCCCTCCTCTTCCAGAGCACGGCGAACCAGATTCGCCAGACGTTTTTCATCTTCGACGACCAATATGTGCACGTTGAAAGAATAGTACGTGAAGATTGGATGAAGGTATGAGAGGTGACGCCGACCGGTGCAGAACAAATAAAGGTCCAAAGTCCCCAGGTATTTCCAGACAAGAAGGAGTTGCAAACTACCGCTTCTTGCTGTACAACAGACCGCAAAGGGAGGCTCGGTGGATTCCTTAGACGAGACTGCGTCAGTACCCGAGATGCCGATCTCGCATCCCAATCGGCTGCAGCTCTTGAATGAGATCGGTTGGGTGGTATCCTCGACGCTCGACCTGCAGCTGCTCTATGAGACCATCTACGAGCAGATCGGGCGGGTTATGGACACGACGCAGTTCTTTATCGCCCTGTATCAGGCGCAACAGAACACCTGCGTTCTCGCCTACCACCGCGAAGACGGCATCCTTTTCCGCAATCAGGTGATGCCCTTCGGCGCCAACGTCACCAGTCAGGTCATCACTGACGGCACCGCGCTCCTCCTCAATACCGACGAGGAATACGGAGCGTATGCATCGTCGCATGGGCTGCCTGAAGTGACGGTCGGCCAGCAGGAAAGCGAGGCCAAAATCTGGGTTCCGCTCTCCACGGGGGATCGCACCATCGGCGCGCTGTCCGTGCAGAGCACCAAGTCCTATGCCTACTCCCCCGACGACCTCCAGATGCTGTCCGTCATCGCCTCACAGGCAGCGGTCGCCATTGTGAACGCGGAGCTGTATGAGAACAGCCAGCGAAGCGTCCGGCAGATGCAGGTGCTCCTGGACGTGGCGCGAACGATCAGCGGCTCCCTTGACCTCGGCTCCTGTCTCGACGCCATTCTGGGCGGGATCCATGAGGTCGTGCCGTATTACATCGCCACTGTCTTGATGCCGAGCGCCGGCAACTACTACCTGGATGTGGTGGGGGCAACCGGTCCACTCTCGGAGGAGCGTAAGCGCATCATCAAAGTTCCCTTCGGGCAGGGGGTGACGGGCGCCGCCTTCTCCAGCGGTGAGCCGTTCCTGGTGCCCAATGTCCGGGACTTTCCCAGCTACATTCCCGGTCACCCCGCGGTGTCGTCGGAGCTGGCCGTGCCCTTGAAACGGGGCGAACAGGTGGTTGGAGTACTGGATATCGAGCGAGAAGAGGTGGATGCCTTCACCGAGGACGATGTGCGCACGCTCACGCTCTTCGCCAGCCAGGCGGCAATCGCCATCGAGAACGCCCGCCTCTTCGCCGAGGAGCAGCAGCGAATCGTCGAGCTATCCGCCATTCAGTCGATCGTGCAGAAGCTCAGCTACCTCCACGAGATCCCGGCCATTGCCGGGGTCATCGAAACCGAGCTCAAGCAGCTCATCGACTACAACGCCTGCCGACTCTATTTCCTGGACGCCGAGCATCAGGTCCTGCTCCCTGTGACCTATGTGGGCTCGGAAGTTGCCGATTACCGGCTGCGCGTCGGTGAGGGGCTGGCGGGATGGGTTGCCGAGACCGGCCAGAGCGTGATCGTCGACAACACGCTGACCGACGCGCGCGTCTTTCTCTCCGGAGGTCGACGAGAGGAGTCGATGATCGGCGCCCCATTGGTGTACGAGGGAAAGGTGCAGGGAGTCATCACCCTTACCATGCCCGGCGTGGGCACGTTTGACAGCGACGACCTGCGTCTTCTGGAAATCATTACCGGCCAGGCGGCCATCGTGATCGACCGTGCCCGGCTCTATGACCAGCTGGTCCAGGATGCCATGACCGATCCGCTGACCGGCCTCTATAACCGTCGCTATCTGGTCGAGCGTCTGGGTGAAGAGCTCAGCCGCTCCGAGCGGCATGTCACCGGCCTCTCCGCCATCATGCTGGATATCGACAAATTCAAGGACGTCAACGACCACTTCGGTCACGATGCCGGTGATGCCGTGCTGGTGGATCTGGCTGCCGCCGTGCAAAGCATCGTTCGCACCGAGGACATCGTGGCCCGCTACGGTGGGGAGGAATACTGCGTACTCGTCCCCGATATCACGCCGCGCGAAGCGGAGGGCCTGGCCGAGCGGCTATGGGAGTGCATCCAGGATCGTCTTCTACCCGGGAAAGCGGGGGCCAGTGGCATTACCGTGTGTGTGGGGGTGGCCCATGTCGAAGCTGGCGATGAGGGTGAGTCGCTCTTGAGTCGAGCTGACGCCGCCATGTATGCCGGAAAGCGGCAGGGCGGAAACATGATCCATGTTGCCGAGGACGGCAGATTTATTCCGCTGGCCCAGGAGTTGCACCGCATCCCTGCCGGCCCCACCATCCTCGAAGCCTGACTACATCGTAAAGGCGTCGGGCCGTAGCAGGGCGTGGACGCCGACGGTGCCGTTGACGACCTGGGTAATGTGCAGGTCCACGGCCAGGCTGGCGATGACACCTGCCTCCGCACGGGTGAGCGGGTAGCGCTCGGTCATGTAATCAAGCATTCCCGATAACGCCTCCCGCGCCGCATCGTCGAGATCGGAGCCAAAGCCGAGGGTGAGCGTCCCGGCCGGGGTTTCCGCCCGCGGGGCCTCAAGCGTCATGTCCTTTCGCAGCCGAAGCGTCAGCTCGACCCGCTCCATCGGGCACTCGATCCCGGTGGATCCCGCCTCGCCGTCGCCCTGGGCGCCGTGGCCGTCTCCGACGGAAAAGAGTGCACCCTCGATCTCGACCGGAAGCCAGAGTGTGCTGCCGGAGACAAGCTCTTTGCAGTCCAGATTGCCGCCCACCCGGCGGGGAGGGGCGGTGGGAAGATCGCCGTGCTCGGCCGGACAGTTACCCATGACTCCCATAAAAGGATGAAGTGAGATTTGGATTCCCCTGCCCGCACTGTCGGTGGCAACACCCCGATCGAGATCGATGTTCCAGGCGATATCGGCCTCATCGGTGAGGCCCAGATAGTCCCGGGCGCGATGCTTCTGGGGTCCGGCCCATGTCCATCCCCAACGGCCGGGAGTCAGCGTGCCGATATGCACTTCGAGGATGTCCCCCGGCTCCGCGCCACCCACGGCAACCGGCCCGGTCAGGGCATGGCCGGTATCAATCTCACGATTCGGCTTGATCTGTTGCGGCCGGCCGAAGGCGCGCTCGCCCAGGTAGCCCCAGCTGGCGTCCAGCGTTTGGTAGACCACGGTATCGCCGGGGTCAATGGTGAGGACGGGCGGGAGGTCGCGGTTGAAGCGGCCGCGGACAGTCTCGGGAGAGACGTCCACGTGATGAACGGTCATCGGTCAATCATAGGGGTGGGCCAGTTCGTCCAGGTCTTCGTAGACCCGGCGGTAGCTGGCGTAGCGGCTGGGGTCGATGGCACCGCTTTCCATCGCCTGGGCCACAGCGCAGCCGATTTCTTCCCGGTGGCTGCAGTTGTTGAACTTGCAGCGCCCCAGATAGGGTCGAAACTCCGGAAAGAGCCACTCCAGCTCTTCCGGCGCCACATCGCGTATGGTCAGCTCTCGCAGCCCGGGCGTGTCGGCCACGAAGCCGCCACCATGGAGCGGAATCAGCTCGGCGGTGGTGGTGGTATGCCGCCCCTTGCCGGTAGCATCGCTCACCTCGCCGGTCCGCAGCTGGAGGCCCGGCTGGACCCGGTTGAGCAGGGTTGACTTTCCCACACCGGAGGGCCCGACCAGGGCGCTGATCTTCCCCGACAGCGTTTCGCGCAGGCGATCAACCCCGCGCCCATCTTTGGCAGAGGTAAGGATCACCGGATAACCGATCCGACCGTAGATCCCGGCGATCTCCTCGGCGAACTGATCCGGTACCAGATCCTCCTTGTTGAGAACGATCACAACCGGGATCTCGGCCGCTTCGCCGATCAGCAGAAAGCGGTCGAGCCGGGCAGCATTGAAGTCCGGCTCGGTGAGGGAGTGGACGGGCATGATCTGATCGAGGTTGGCGGCAATGACGTCAAGGAAGCGGCTCCCTCCGGCGGCGCCGCGGACCAGCTCGTTCCGGCGGGGCAGAATCTCTTCGATCACCGCCGTCTCCTCGTCCACCGAACGCACCCGGACGTGATCGCCAATGACAACCAACGTGGTTGTGGTGCGGTCGCCGCGTGAGTTGAACTTCTTGGGCGTTCGGGCGACGATGAGCCGATCCCCGGAGAGCACACGGTGAAAGCCGGACTCGGTGCGCACCACCAGCCCCTCGAACGACGTCGCCGCCGGGTGCTCGGCCGTGGCCGTCTTGCCGCCTCTGCTCATGGGCTCTGCGCTACGAATAGGCCCGGGGCCCGGCATGATAGCGCTGCATTTGCTGCGTGCGCTGCTTGTGACGGAAGACCCAGACCAGTATCGCCCCGGCGATGAAGCCGCCGACATGCGCCCAGTAGGCGACCCCACCCGACGCCTGGGCTGCTTTGGAGCTAAGCGTGGCGGCACCGCTGATGAGCTGAAGAACGAACCAGAAGCCGATCAGGATCCAGGCGGGGAGCCGGAGCGGAATAAAGAGAAAGATGAAGGTGAAGGGAAGAAGGGTACGGATACGGCTACCGGGAAAGAGCATGAGATAGGCCGCCAGTACCCCCGCGATGGCGCCACTGGCGCCGATGCCCGGGACGTGGGAGCCGACCGCAGTCGCGATCTCCAGGCCATTGGCAGCGACACCGCAGAGCAGATAGAAGATCAGGTAGCGGACATGCCCCATGGCATTCTCGATGTTGTCGCCGAACACCCAGAGATAGAGCATGTTCCCCAGAATATGCAGCCAGCCACCGTGCATGAACATAGAGGTGAACATGGTCAGGAAGAACGGCGACGGCGTTCCGGCGATGACGTTGCAGTGGCCGGTGTACTCGCACGGCACCAGCCCGTATTCATAGATGAACTGGTTGTACTGACCGGTCCCCTGGTTGGCGACGCTTAACTCATAAAAGAAGACCAGAAAATTGACCACGATGAGGCCGATGTTGACGTAGGGAAAGACGTGACCCGGCTCGCTGGGATCGGAGAACGGGATCATCTAGACCTCAGACTCTTCACCCTCGGCGTCCGCCTCTTCCCATGCTCCCTCGTCGTCATCCTCCTCGAACGGAATGACCACCTCGCGCTCTTCGATCACGAACACCTTAGGTGTCGTAGGGCTCTGATCGACGCGGTACTGGGGATTCCGCCGGAAGGCCCGAAACTCAAAGGTCTCGCCCTCTTCGTTGGTTTCGAGGAGGATCATGGTTGCGGTTTCGGCATTGAGCTCAAAGGCAATCTCGCGGGCATAGTACTCGCTCAGGGGGCCCTCGAGATCAACGGTATCGAGCTCGACGCACCAGAAGTTGGAGAGGATCTCGAGCCCGTACTGGTAGCCTTCGAATTCGGGATCGAAGGCGTTACCGGAGTTGGAGAAGAAGATGGCCCGGAAGCCAAGGCCGGAGGCCGCGTAATGATCGCCACCCCATTCGGGGTCGGAGCCGCGCTGCGAGGCCGATCCCAGGACACCGAAAACTCGCTCCGCCGTCCGGTCAAGGTCGTCGGAGGACTTGAGAAAGACGGCGACGTCGAGTTCTAGAAGCATCCTTCCATCCCGGCCATTATATGCGTCGGCCCGAAGACCCCCGACCGGCGCTGTTCTTTCTAGTACAACCGTCCTATAATGCGGTCATGAGTGGCGACGAGTATCACGAGGCCATCCTGCAGCGGCTCCACGAGCTGGAAGGCGAGATCGCGGAGCTGTCCCAGCGCGAGGCGCTCAGCTATGCCTACCTCGTCTCCCGCGAGATGCCGGAAGAAGCGGCGCGCATGCTGGTGGCCGAGATGCTGATGGACTGTTGGCGGAGATCGATCAGAAAGACCTCGTCCACGGCCTTCTAAGCACCTACAACCTGGGATCTACCGGCTCGCTCTCCAGTGCGAGGACCGCGAACGCGCACTCGTGCACCCGCCGCAGCGGCTCGCGGTGGATAAAGCGCTCCAGCCCCTCAATGCCGAGGGCAAACTCGCGCGCGGCCAGCGATCGCTTGGCTCCGACACCACGCCGGCGCAGTCGCTCCAGATGCTCGGGAAAGGTGTACTCCGGGCCGTAGATGATGCGCAGATATTCCCGTCCCCGGCACTTGAGGGCGGGCTGGACCAGGCCCTTTTTGCCTTTCACCACGAAGTCCAGCGGCTTGACCACCATTCCCTCGCCGCCGCTTTCAGTCAGTCCCTGCCACCACGCACTACCTGACTCCATGCTGGCGGCATCGGTCAGGTCCACCACCACATGCCGGGTGGCCATGAAAAGCTGCTCGTCGGCGTCATGGAGCGCCGCCGCCAGGTCAAGGTGCCAGAGGTGGTCCCGATCTATGTGCACCCCTCCCGCCGTCGCCAGGATGTGGAATGGGGCCACGCGGAGATCGTCCAGCGATATCACCGGCCAGCAGTACCGGCCGTACGCGTCGGTATAGGCAGCGACAGTCTCGCGGCGCCGCTCCATCCTGGCACGGATCTCCGACGTGTCCAGACCGCGATCGGCCGCACGCTCCAGAAGGGTGACTGCCTCGCCGAGCGCTGTTCGCCCGGCGGCGCCCACGGGAGCGTACTGCCGCTTGAGGAGGTCCTGAGCCTTCGCCGACCACGGCATGATCTCGGTATCGAGCACGATCCAATCCGTCTCCAGGCTGTCCCAGAGCCCCGCTCTCTCCGCCGCCGCCGCGGCGCGCTCCAGAAAAGCGGCCTGCATGGCCGGGTCGAAGAACGGGCGGCCGGTACGGGTGTAGGCCATCCCGATTCCCTCACCCTGCATGCCGAAACGCTCCCTGGACGCCTTCTCATCGCGGCACAGCACGATGACCGCGCGCGAGCCCATGTGCTTTTCCTCGCAGATGACCCGCGGCACGCCCTCGCGCTGGTAGTAGGCAAACGCCTCCCGCGGATGTTCGAGCAGATCGGGGAGGGTGCTGGTTTCGGATGGCGACATGGTGGGCGGCAGGTAGACCAGCCACTTTGGATCGACGGCAAAGCGGCTCATCACCTCCAGGGCGGCGGTGGCGTTCTCTTCCCGTACGGTCACTGTGCGATGCAGGCGGGTTTCGACAAATCGCTTGCCGGCCACGTCTTCCAGGGCCAGGACATCGTCGAATGTCTGCTGGGCACTCAGCGCGGGTGCTCCCTCCTCAGGGATAAAGGGCCGTGCGGGCTCGTAGTACGTACTCCGGGCGGGCACGCTCACAACCTCGCGCTCCGGATAGCGCAGCGCGCTCAGGCTTCCCCCGAAGACGCAGCCGGTATCGATGTTGATGGTCCGGTTCAGCCACTCCGGCTCGGCCACCGGGGTGTGGCCATAGACGACCTGCGCCTTGCCACGGTACTCAGCGGCCCAGTTGTAGCGCACCGGCAGACCGAACTCGTCCGTCTCTCCGGTGGTCTCCCCGTACAGCGCGAACTCGCGAACCGCTCCCGAGCCGCGGCCATGCATCTCCTGCTTGAGGCCGGCGTGGGCCACGACAAGATTGCCACTGTCCAGCACATAGTGGCTGACCAGCCCGTCGATGAAGTCGGCGAGGTCGCGCGCGAACGCGTCCCGCCCCTGTGCCGGGAGCGATTCGATCTCCGCCAGCGTCGTATCGAGCCCGTGGGTAATCTGCACGTCGCGCCCGCGTAGCTTGCGGAGCAGCTTGATATCGTGATTACCCGGGATGCACAGGGCGCCGTCCTCAACCATCGCGCGCACGATCCGGAAGGTATCGAGGATCCGGGGACCGCGGTCGCCCAGGTCTCCGAGGAAGATCGCCTTTCGCCCCTCGGGATGCCGGTACAGCGGGGTGCTCCAGAGCGTTCCGGGTGCCGCCATGCCCGCGGCCTGATACCCCAGCACCGCGAGAAGCTCTTCCAGCTCGTCGGCGCAGCCATGAACGTCACCGATGATGTCGAACGGCCCGTGTTCGGCGGTGCGGTTGTTCCAGAGCGGCTCGCGAACGATGGTGGCCGCCGCAACCTCCTCGGGCGAGGAGAGCACGTGAATGGTGCGAAAGCCCTCTTTCTTCAGCGAGCCGAGTGACTTGCGCAGCTGCTGCGTGTGGTTGCGAACCACATGCGGACCGAAGGACCGATCGGGCCGCTCGCGGTTCCGGTCCTGGCAGACGCGCTCGGGCATGTTGAGCACGATCGCGACCGGCAGCATGTGGTGTCGCCGCGCCAGCTCGACCAGGGGCTTGCGATCCTCTCGCTTCACGCTGGTGGCGTCAACCACGGTCAGCTTCCCGCGTGCCAGCCGCTTCCCGGCGACGTAGTGCAGCACGTCAAAGGCATCGCCGGTTGCCTCCAGGGCGTTCTCGTCATCGGAGACCAGCGCCCGGCACACGTCGGACGACAGGACCTCCGTCGGCAGAAAGTGCTGCCGGGCAAAGGTGGACTTGCCGGAGCCCGAGGCGCCAATGAGGACGACCAGAGAAAGGTCCGGGATGGTCAGTTCCGCGGTGTGTCTCGCTTCCCGCGGGGAGCGGGCGCGGTCAGGCACGAACAAACACTCCCATCTGCGTTGGTGGGCCCAGCTCCTCATGCTCGGGTCCGATCGGGAGAAACCGCACCGTGTAGCCGAACCGATCGGCGGTGCTGTGTGCCCACGTCTGAAATTGCTCGCGGGTCCATTCGAAGCGGTGGTCGCGATGGCGCATCAAGCCCGCGGGCAGGCTCTTCCAGACGGCGTTGTACTCCACGTTCGGGGTCGTGATCAGCACCGTCCCGGGACGCGCGAACTCGAAGACGGCGCGCTCGAACGCCCTCAGTCGAGCGGGATCGAGATGCTCGATGACCTCGACCACGGTGGCGGCATCGTATCCCTCCAGCCGCCGGTCCCGGTATGTCAGGGAGCCGTGGATCAGATCGATCCGCTTCCGCTGCATAGGTGGAAGCCGGTCGAGCTTGAGCCGCCGGGAGGCACGCTCCAGGCTGCGGTACGACACGTCCATGCCTGTTATCCGCTCGAAGGAGCGATCCGCCAGGAGGCCGGACAGCAGGCGGCCCTCGCCGGTCCCCAGATCCAGAACGCTGCGAGCACCGGCGGCGCGAAGGGCCGCCAGGACGGCGCCGTGGCGCTGGTCGTGCAGCGAGATCCGGTCCTCAACCGCCTCCTCCTCACGCTCGTGCTCCTCCTCCCGGTCATCCTCGGCGGCCGCTTCCTCTGACAGCCGCAACAGTGCCTGCCGGATCAGCGAGCGCTGGCGCGCCAGATATCGGTCCACGATCAGCGAGCGCTCCGGATGGCCCGACAGCCATTCCTGGCCGCGCCGAAGCAATTTCTCGATTTCAGACTCATCCACCCAGTAGTGCTTTTCGTCGTCCAGAACTGGAATCAGCACGTAGAGGTGGGTCAGCAATTCCTGCAGCCGGACGGTGCCGCCAAGCTGGACATCGTAGTAGCGGCTCTCGCCCCACTCGGGGAAGCGCTCGTCCAGGGGATGACGCTGAACGGAGACGGTGTAGCCGAGCGGCTCGAACAGGCGCCGCAGCAACGGCTCGCCGCCGCGCGCAGGCAGGACGGTAATGCGCGCCTCCAGCGGAATCGGCGTCGCGGCCAGCTCCTCCCGCGCCGCGCTTCTGCCGCCGAGCGCCGTCCCGAAGACATGAACCAGCGCCACGCTCAGGAACGACGACGCCACATACGGCCGGTCGTTCACATACTGCTGCAGAGAAAACCCCTCGTTGCCGGCGCCTTTTCCGCGCACCAACTGAATGGGATCGATATCCAGCAGCAATGCGACGGTGCAGCGCTCGTCCGACGCCTCGGGATAGAAGACATGCGCCGTCCCGAACGGCAGGTTGAAGGACTGCACGTTCGCCGGGTTCTTGTGCAGGAGAAATCCGAGGTCCGTAGCCGGTCTATAGGTTGTGCTGATGGTGAGGAGCATGGCGGTTGACGTCCAGACCGGCCGTCTGCATGGTTTCCAAGTATACGAGCTATCCCTCCGGAGGAGCGCTCGGCCGGTCCTTCACGGCGTAGCCCATGTATGCCACCGAGAGGTCACGGCTCCTGCGCATCGCCATCCGCTCTCCCAGCCGGGCAAACGTGATCCTGCCGCGCTTCAATGCGATGAGAGAGCCGAGCAGGACGATCGCGCTGCTCCGTGGAGCGACCCCAATCGACTCGCGATGACCCAGTCCGTTACGCTCCAGCGCCGCCTCCAACTCTCCCGGTGTAATGAACATCTCCCACTGATGAAGGTGCTGCGGGACGATGTGTGTAAGCGGCCACTCCTGCGCCACCTTGATCATGACGATCTTGCTTCGCAGGGTTCGATTGACGGTGTCGTAGAGGAAGATACCGCCGGGTCGCAGCACGCGACTGATCTCTGCAACCACGGCGTCCAGGCTCGCGACGTGCTCCAGAACATCACAGCAGGAGACGACGTCGCAGGACGCGTCGACAACGGGCAGCTGCTCACCGGTTCCAACGCGATAGTCGATCGTGAGTCCACTGGCCCGGGCGTGCGCGGCCGCCGCCTCGATCGTCGGAGCAGAGGGATCGATCCCCATCACCCGACACCCAAGCCGGGCAAACTCTTCCGGCAGGAAGCCTCCTCCGCAGCCCACGTCCAGCAGTTGTAGCCCCGCCGGGTACAGCCCACACTTCTCGACAAGCACCTCCCGGAAGTACTGGAAGCGAGCAGGATTGATGGCTGTGCGCAGAAGTGCCAGGGGGTTGGAGTCGTCCCACCAGGTACTCGCGATATGGTCGTAGATAGCATTGTCGATCGTCATACCTACCCTCCCGTGGCCTGCAGTACAGTGGCGAGGGGATGAATGATGCTGACTCTACCAGAGGGGGCGACGAAACGAAGCAGCGAGCTGCTGGCACTGGCCCAAGAGCTGGCCGCTACGTGCCCGCCGGCGCTCGCGCGAGAGATCGCGCTCACCGGCTCGGCGGCGCACGGATGGGCTGATAACCACTCCGACATCGAGTTGAATCTGTGGGTCGAGCGGATACCCGGGCGAGATGTGTGGGAGCCGTGGCTGCAGTCCATCGGCGCGACCGACATCGACATCTCCGTTCCGCCTGGCTCCGATGGCTGGATGTGGACCGGCTATCGCTTTCGCGGCATCTGGATCGAGATGGGGCTTGCGACGCTCTCCAGCCAGGACGAGCTACTGACCCGCATCGCCGCCGGCGAGGCGACCCAGCATGATCTGCTCATCCTCGTCTCGATGATGCGCGACGCCGTTCCGCTCCGGACCGAGGGCTGGATCGAGGGATGGCAGCAGCGGCTGGAGATCTATCCGGAGGGGCTCGCAGAAAACATCATCAGAGCTAATACGTCGGTCTGGTCCGATCCCCACGTCCCTCCGGTGCGCTGGGCACTGGCCGACCGACGTGACCTCCTGGCCCTCTCTCTGCGGCTGCAATGGGACATCGGGAATCTGTTCCGTGTTCTCTTTGCCGCCAACGAGACCTGGGAGCCGGACGTGAAGTGGCTGGCGAAGACCACCGAAAGCCTGCCGCTGAAGCCCCGTCGCCTGGTCGAGCGCCTCGACACCGTACTCAGCCTGCAGGACCCGCACCGGAGCGTGGCGGAGATGTTCACGCTGATTCTGGACATGCTGGCGCTGCTACCGGACCGGTTCGACGTGTCGAAAGCGCAGGACAGCGTGCTGGCAGCGGCGCGGAGTCGGGCGGTTTAGCTCATCTCGGCGGGCTGGTAGCGCGCCACCGAAAACGCCAGGATAAGCGGGATATCGATGGCGTAGACGGCCAGCATCAGCGTGGTCAGGATGAGTGTGGAACCGCGCACACCGTCCACCACGAAGATGTACTCCAGCATCCCGGCGATGACGATATAGGCGAGTACCGCCCAGCGGCCCACGGTGAAGAAGGTCCGCCAGGAGAAGGTATCCAATCGGCTCAGCATGACGGCGGCGGCTGCAACCAGCACCAGGCTGAGAATGAGAAGCACCACGACCGGTGCCAGCGGCACGCTCTGCGGCAGGTGACCGGCGATATAGATGCCGCCGATGATGACGGCGGCCATGGAGGTAACGGTTAGCGCGACGATAGGCGGGTACTGCCGCTCCTCTACCATGTCGCGATCCTGGTCATGATGATCAGAATCGCCAGCTGCATGACGCCGATGACGCCCGCGGCGTAGACGAACCGGCGCATGAGCCGGGCAATGAGGGCACCATTCGGCTGCGGCTTGCGCAGCTCGAAGAGCACGGCCACGTTAGCCGGCTCGAGGACTCCCAGCGCGATCACGGTGAGGACACCGACCACGATAAAGGAGGCTGTTACCCACCAGTGCTGCGGGTAGGGAACAGCCAGGACGTCAATCTTCCGCGCCAGCTGCCAGCCGGAGGCCAGAGTCACGGTCACCAGAGTCGGCATGATGAGCAGCATCCTGGGCATGAAGCGCTTCGAGAACTCGATCCGGGCCGGAATGGACATCGAGCCCATGATCGGACCTATCACGAGGCCCACGAAGAGATCGATGCCGGTCCAGAGACCACCCCCGACCACATGGAAGAAATCGAGTGCCCACTGCCAGTTCCCGGCAATGGCGACGACCAGCCCCGCCAGGACAGCAATGACAATCGGGATCCCTCGCAGAGGAACGATCTGCACGTCAGACGCATCCCGCGAGCCGGTTATCGGCCCGGAAACAACAGCCGCATCAGCCATTCAGCACCTCCCCGTCCAGCGTGGGACGGTCTCCATACGAGGCAGTGTACGCCCATGGGAACGAGAGGTCCAGATCCCTGGGCTGCTTCTGAAGATGGTGCTATTCTTGATGGCTATTAATAGCATCAGGAATTGCCGGTGAGAACGACTGTCTATTTGGACGACGATCTCAACCAACGACTTCGGCGCCTCATTCCGCCCCGAGGCCTGAATCGGTTCATCAACGACGCAGTTGCAGAGAAGGTCCGCGCCCTGGAAGAGCAGCGCATCATTGCCGAGATGCGAGAGGGCTACATAGCTACTCGTGAAGACCGGGACGAGCTCGCTCAGGAATGGGAAGCGGTCGATCTCGAAGGCTGGCCGGAGTGAGCTTTCCTCGACGCGGGGACATATTCCTTGCCGACCTTGATCCGACCGTCGGAACGGAAATCGCGAAAATCCGGCCTGTGCTCATTATCTCCAACAACATCGGCAATGAACTGTCGAGGCGGGTGATCGTTGCCCCTATCACGTCAAAGGGCACCGAACGCGGGTATCCCTTTGAGGTCCTGGTCGCGGAAGGGGAAGGCGGGCTGTCACACCTGTCCAAAGTGCTCTTCGATCAGATTCGCACGCTGGATAAGCGCCGTCTCGGTCCTCGCCTCGGGGCGCTTCCCGCCAAGCGCATGGATTCGGTCAGCGACGCGATCCGTCTCAGCCTTGCGCTGTAGCCGAGGCCTTCAGACCGCAGTGCGTTGCCGGACTGCGGGTTACCAACCGACCGGGGTGGTATTAACCGGCCGCGACGGCTGTTTCGAGGCGCGGGAAGATGGGCTGAGGAGTGCCGACCTGCGTTCCGGAAGGAAGCGGGGTCCAGGCCAGCCGCTCCGACCAGGTAACCGCGCCCTCGATCCCCAGCTGGCTCCGGATACGTTCCGCTGTCGTCGGTAGAAACGGCTCCAGCACCGCGGCGATCGTCTTCAGGGACTGCGCCAGCGTGGCCAAGGTGGTATTCAGCTGCCGGTCGGCCGCGGCGTCGCCATTCCTGGCCGCCTTTGACAGTTGCCAGGGCGCGCTTTCCTCCACATAGCGGTTGGTGCGCGTCACCAGCTCCCAGCTCGCCTCCAGCGCCGTCTGCGGATCGTAGCGGTCGAGTGCGGTCAGCGTCCGCTCCACGGCGCGCGCCGCGACCTCGGCGACTGACCGCTCCAGATCGCCCGGCTCTCCCGCCTCCGGCACCGAGCTATTGCGATAGCGCCCGATCATACTGACCGTTCGATTGAGCAGATTGCCGAGGTCGTTGGCGAGATCGGCGTTGTAGCGCGCTTCAAAGCTTTTAACGCTGTAGTCGGAGTCGCCGGTCGGGTTCACGCCCCGGAGCAGGTAGTAGCGAAGCGCCTCCTCCCCGTACCGGTTGATCAGCTCGACCGGGTCGATGACCACGCCGGAGGACTTGCTGAGCTTCTCACCGGCATAGTTGATGAAGCCGTGGACGAAGAGCGTCTTCGGCAACGGCACCCCGGCGGAGAGCAGCATGGCCGGCCAGTAAATGGCGTGGAAGCGAATGATGTCCTTGCCCACACAGTGGGTTCGATTCGGGTTCTCGACCCAGTACTTCTCGTACAGCTCGCCGTCGTCGGCGTAATCCAGAGCCGTGATGTAGTTGGCCAGCGCGTCGAACCAGACATAGATCACCTGCGAGGCGTCGCCGGGCACGGGCACGCCCCAGCCGCGGGCGCGCTCCTGCGAGCGCGAGATGGAGAAGTCGCGCAATCCACGCCGGATGAAGCTCAACACCTCATTCTTCCGCGTCTCCGGAATGATCCGGTAGCGGTCGGATGCAATGATCTCTTCGAGCTGATCGCCGTACTTCGAGAGACGGAAGAAGTAATTCTCTTCCTCGACTTCCTCCGGCGGGATCAGGTGAATAGCGCAGAGACCGTCCACCATGTCGGCGGGGTCGTCGGGGTCCAAAAACTTCTCACAGCGGACGCAGTAGAGGCCGGTGTAGTGCTGCTTGTAAATGTCCCCGGCCAGGTCGGCGGCGATCCAGAGCTTCTGCGAGCCGGGGGTGTGACGCGGGTCGGCCGCGGTGCGGATGAACTGGTCATAAGACACGTCCAGCCGGCGATCGAGCTCACTGAAGTGCTGCGCATTTCGCTCCACCAGCGCCGCCACCGGGATTCCCTCGGCTTCGGCCGCCTGCACGTTCTTGAGCGCGTTCTCGTCCGTGCCGGTCAGAAAGTAGGTGTCGTCGCCGCGGAGCCGGTGATAGCGCGCGAAGCAGTCCGCCTGTACGAACTCCAGGGCATGGCCGATGTGTGGCCTACCGTTGACGTAGGCGATCGCGGTGGTGATGTAATACCGATCGGCCATGAGCGGACTCCACGGGACAGTGAACATAGGGCGCGATGAATCGCGCCCCTACAGGGTGACAGCGGATAAAAAAGCCTGTCCTCCGCTGGGAGGGCAGGTGCAATCCCTTGACGCAGTATAGCCTGTCGTTATGTAGTGTCAGCTTTGGGGATCCGCGAATCGAGGTAGTTCTCCACATCTTCCGGATCGTATACACCCGAGTCCTTGATGAACTGTCGAAGTAGCGGAATGTGTCCGGAGCCGTATACGACAAGGATGCGATCACCCGGCTCGGTAACCGTGTGAGGTTAGCGAAGATCTTGAGATTGCGCTCGTACCATCCCACCAGCCAGTCAACGCCAGGAAGGGCATCGCCTCCGCCAATCCGTGTTTGCTGCACGTACAGCGCTTGTTCCTGCCTGGCCCGATCCGGTGCATTGAATCGCCTGACCCGTGTGAGCTCCCCGTCAGCCGCTGGACCTCTTTATCGGAGATGGCACGGATGGGATGGTGAAGATCGGCATCAGTATACGGACGCAGATCAAAAGCACCCTGATTGTCTTCCCACTCCTCCAACGCATCTGACACCTGTGACGATCCTACCCTCCTTCCAGCACCACCTGAGTGCAGTCGCGGCATCATAACCCGCTATTTCGATACCTGGCGACCACGTTGGGTCGCAAGGGGCTGCAGAGACCCAGCCACCTGGCGGGCAATGGAAGGACCTAGATCAGTATCAATGGCGATGGTGGTGGCACCCTTCGTGAGGACGAGCAGGGTCTCTGGGTGACCAGCATGGAGGACAGGGACTGCGCCCGCGGACAACGTCTTGAGTGACGATGAGGTAGCATCCCGCTCGACAATCTGCACGAAGGCCTTATTGGGCGGAATGTCATGTACGCCGAACCACACGACATCGGTCCCCGTACCGTCAAAGGGGATCAGGAGACTGGGCAGGCCGTCACTCGGATGTGGAGGGATGAACACGGTTGCAGCGGGCGGGCAAGCTGCCGGTGCCGGAGGACAGTTGTAGCCTCCCTCAACCCCGCTCGACCCGTTGAGAGGATCGAGCTGGCCAACTCCATGAATCCATTGGAGATTGTGTGGGAGCGCGCTCGGGTAATAGACGGTAAAGGTAGGCATTGGTTGAAGCATTGGGGCGCCTTGCTGGCTGTATCCTCCACCGGCGACTCCGGCAGGTATACCAGGCAGTGTCCCTTGCAAGAACCGGACTCCTTCACCTCTTCCAGGCGACGAGCATGTGCCCTCCAGGCATCTTCGAGCTCATGCCGCAGTGTCTTCCGCGCTTGGTAGAGCCGCCATTTGATGGTTCCAGCGGGAACACCTAGGACATTGGACATGGTGCGCTCATTCATGTCCATGTAATAGCGAAGGATCACGACCTCACGTTGCCGGTCAGGTAGCCGGTCAACCCGGCGCAGTAAGTCTTGTTCAGACTCCTGCTGTACGACCTCGATCTCGGGGCCGGGACGTGGATCGGCACAGTCTCGGAGGAGATCGCGCGCATCGGGTACGGTCCACGGCTGACCCTCTCGCCGCTTCGCGGCGCGAACGCAGTTGACCACAATGCGGTAGAACCAATTGTGAAACGGACGGGAGGGATCGTACGAGCTTGCATACTTGACGAGGGCCAGAAACGATTCCGCGACAGCGTCTTCGGCCATCTGTCTGTCGCCGCAGAGGTTATAGGCCAGGCGAAGTGCCGAGAGTTGATAGCGCCCGACACAGTAGTGCAGCGCGGCCATATCGCCCGATTGCAAAGCCGCAACCATGTCCGCCTCGTCGTGCTGCATCGTCCGTTTGCCCTTCTTCGGAGCATTGAGAGAGGTCATCGCAAGCGTCTCTACTAGTTATTAGTCTGTGCGGAGGGAAAAGGTTTGATGGGGCCCGCCGATCAAGGCTGCGGGGCGTTCAGGACGGTCCTGAGAACCTCTTCGAGTGGGGCATCGGTATCGACCACGAGCGTCGCTGCGCGCCGCAAAAGTGGCTCGACCGTCTCCACATGCTGGAGCACACGCGCAAGCTCGCCTGGATTCCTCCCGTAGTCGTTGGTGGTTCGAGTCGCCAATCGCTCTCTCAGCACGCCCACCGGAGCCGTCAGCAAGATAATGTGGTCGAACCAGGAATGGAACTTCCCCTGATTCGAGGCAGTTCCGCCGACAAACAGCACGTTGGCGTCATCGGCAGCGAGAAGCGACTCGACGCGGTCTTCGCGCCAGACCCAGTCCTGATCCTGCCAGATCGTCCCCGCATCCGCGGACGTACCTTGGGGATCGTCGCCGGCTACGGACACCCACTCCGACCAATCGTGCGTGTCGAGATCGACAGCTCTATGCCCTCGCGCTGCCAGCATGGTGATCAGCGTTGATTTGCCGGTCCCCGACATGCCCGTTAACAGCACTCGCTTCACAGGACAAGAGTATGGGACGGTGGGCCTGGCTCGATACCATTTGCAGTGGAGGGCGGGTGCGCCACAGCCTCTTGAGGCCGATGTAGGGGCGATGTGCAATCGCCCCATAGGCATGAACTTAAGCGATGGTGAATAACAATCGGCCTGGGGACGCGGATTTTTGGGCATTGACGAGACTGTCCACGAGGAGCACTTCGTGATCCACGTGGCATTCGCGGGGCCGTCAACGCTTCCCGAAGGGCCCGTGGAGCGCTTTGCAGACACCAAAAATGGCGCGAACAAGCGAAATCTTCTTAAGTTCATGCCTATGGGGCGATGTGCAATCGCCCGCCGGCCCGCAGGCCGGCTTCGGTTCAGGCGCCACACGACGTGACCGACCGGCGGCAGCGCCGATGCATCGGAAACGGGCGCGTGGGATCACGAGACCAGAGGGTGCGCTGCGGCGCACCGGGCGATTGCAAATCGCCCCACACTTTCAACCAGGTGATCGCAATGCGCGCCGACACATCCCACCACAAAGTACTGCTTCGCCCTCTGGCACGTTCACTGACCGGCGGCCGCCAGGAGGTTACGACACTCCGGGTGCCGACTCGCGCTCGGGCACAGGCACCTGGGACGCGCCCTCAAGATGAGCGACCAGCCAGGCCGTGCAATCCTCGCGTGCCAACGGTTCGGTCAGGTGCGAGCCCTGAGCGAGATCGCAGCCGAGCATAACCAGCCGGTTCCAGTCAGCCTGGCTCTCGACGCCCTCAGCCACGGTGGTCAGCCCCAGGTCTCGTCCCAGGCCGACTGTCGCCTTCACGATCTGGTAGGCGCTCTCGTCGCGACCCATGTCCATGACGAAGGAGCGGTCGATCTTGATGACGTCCACCGGCAGGCGCTTGAGGTAGCTCAGCGAGGAATAGCCAGTGCCGAAGTCGTCGATGGCGATCCGGATGCCGCGGTTGTGGAGCCGTGTTAGAAGCGCCTGAGCGCGTCCCGGGTCGGTCATAATCGCACTCTCGGTCAGCTCGAGATCCAGCCGGCCCGGTTGAATGCCCCAGCGGCGGATCAGCCCGGTAATGGTGGACTCCAGGTCGGAGTCGTGGAGGTTGCGGGCAGAGAGATTGACTGCCATGCGGAGGTCCAGCCCCTCACGCTGCCAGATGCTCGCCTGCCGGATTGCGCCTTCCAGTGCCCGTCGTGTCAGCGGGCGAATGAGTCCGGCACGCTCCGCCATCGGGATAAAGACATCAGGCGGAATCATACCCTGGTCGGAATGTTTCCATCGCAACAGCGCTTCCACACCCTCGACATCACCTGTTCGCAGACTGACCTTGGGCTGAAAGTGGAGAATCAGCCCGTCATTCTCGATCGCCTGGCGCAGGTCGGCGATGAGGCTGGTCCGGTCCGCGCTGTAATGGTCTCGGCAGGGATCGTAGACCGTGTATCCGGCGTCATACTGCTTTGCCAGATACATGGCGACGTCTGCGTGACGGAGCAAGGAGGCGCCGTCCTCTCCATGGTCAGGGTACACAGCGATCCCAATGCTCACCATCAGATCAAAGGCGCGATCCTCCAGAACCACCGGCTCCGCAAAGGCTCGCTGAATTGAGAGCGCAACCTGCCGCGCGCCTTGGGCATCGGTCGAGGGCAGTACCATGGCAAATTCGTCCCCGCCCAGCCGCGCCACCGTATCCGACTCTCGAAGTCGAGCCCGCAAGCGCACCGCCAGCTTCTTGAGCAGGAGATCGCCGTAGTAATGCCCGAAGGTGTCGTTGATCTCCTTGAAGCGGTCCAGATCCATGACGAGGAGGCTGAGCGACACACCATTGCGCTGGGCGGAAAGCAGCCCTTGCTGCAGACGATCCCCAAAGAGCGCCCGGTTAGGTAGGCCGGTAAGTGGATCGTGGAGGGCGAGGTAGTGGTGCTTTTCCGTGCTCTTGGTCATCAGGAAACCGGTGGTCATCCCCGTGGCACCAAAGAGCAAGCCATAAAAGAAGATGTCGGTGACGTGGCGGGGAGCGAACGGAAGGATGCCCATGGCGATGAGCTGCATGCGGCCCAGAAAGACGGCAAGGGTCCCGGCCGCCGCCGTGATCAGCGTTCCTTTCTGGCCGTGGGTGGCTGTCGCTCCGACCACAAAGAACAGGTAAATCGAATCGTAGTAAGCGTTACCCAGGAAGCCGTGGACGTCGAGGAGCACGACATAGGCCACCAGGATGTCCAGCATGCGTAAGCCCAGCTGCACTCTGAGCGCGAAATCGGGCCGATAGCGCAGGAGCAGCCAGACGAAGCCGCAATCGAGGATGACGGCAGTAACCACTGAAAGGCTGGGGGTCAGCGCCGCCCAGCCATAGGTGATGAGCAGCTCCACCGAGGTGAGCAAGAAGGTAACTCGAAGCACGAGAAAGTGCCGCTCGAAATCGAGTCGCGCCGGCCCGTCCAGAATGGTAAACGCGGGCACAGAGAATCTGTGCCCTGACGGCAGGGGTCGCGCCCACTTTCTTCTCGGAACGGCCGCGGTCATGACCTTATCTCACATCCCCCCATAGATCAGCCCGCACTCCACCATTTCGCGCGAGACATGACCGGTCGTTCACTTCATAGAACCATGTCACCACAGAACAAACCAGGGTCCCAGGTCCCGCCCCAATTCAGTCCTTCTGTCCTACCGTGTGGAGATATGCTTCAGAGAGGCAGATTGACGACAAACCGGGCGCCGTGGGGTGTACCGCGCTCTGCCCTGATGTCCCCCCCGTGCGCCTGTGCGATAGCACGGCTGAGGGCAAGGCCAAGCCCGGTCCCGCCCGTCTCCTGAGAACGCGAGGGCTCCCCGCGGTAAAAGCGGTCGAACACGTGAGGCACATCCTCCTCACGCAGACCCGTGCCGGAATCGGTCACGTCAATCGAGATGCTGCCACCCGCCCGTCCCGCGCTGACGCAGATGGACCCGCCGGACGGAGTATGGTGGAGTGCGTTGTCGATCAGGTTCACCAGCACGCGCTGGATCTGGGCTGGGTCGAGCTCACAGGTGCCGACGCCGGGACCAATCTCGGTACCGAGAGTGACTCCCGCCCGATCGGCGGCCGGATGGAACCCGGCCGTCGTGTCCTCGATCAGCTCTCCCAGATTGACCGTCATCAGCGTGAGCGGGGCGCCGCTCTCCAGGCGTGAGAGATCGAAAAGATCGTCAACCAGGCGAGAAAGCCGGTCGATTTGCGCGTGCATTCGGATTTGGTAGGTCGCCACGGTGTCGGGGTCGTGGACTACCCCGTCCTGCAGCGCTTCCAGCATGGCGCGAAGCGAGGCCAGCGGCGTACGGAGGTCGTGGGAGATGGCCGCCACCAGGTCGCGGCGAGCGGTCTCCATGCGCCGCTCGCGCTCGAACGCCTCTCCCAGCTGTTCCGACATACGATTGAAGGCGGTACCCAGTTCCGAAAGCTCATCGCTGCCCGGTGCCGAGACGCGGGCGCTGAAGTTGCCGGAGGCGATCTCGCGGGCGGCTGCGCGCAAGGAGGCGACGCTCCGCGCTACTCCCCGCCCAAGCAGCAGAGCCAGACCAACAGAGATGACCATGAAGCAGACCAGCATGAGCACCAGGAGGTGGAGGTCCCCTGGCTCCTTGAACATGAGCAGCGGTGTGTAGAGGATGGTGATGATGGCGCCGAAGCTGGCCACCGCGTAGGCGAGCGCGATCTTCAAGGAGAGCGTGGGGAAGAGCCGCGTCCCCAGGACGGTGCCGAGTCCCCCGACCGCCAGGGACAGCGCGCCGGAGATCAGGATGTACTCGGCAATCAACCGCGTGGTCGCGGCTGGCTCGTGTAATACCAGCGCCGCCCCCAGCACTCCAACTGCCAGTGCCCCCAGCAGTGCCAGCACGGCGATCCCCAGCAGCCGCACCCAGTCGCTCATGGTTCCAGCTTGTAGCCCACGCCCCAGACCGTCTTCACGTATCGCGGGCGTGCCGGGTCCGGCTCGACTTTCTCCCTCAGGCGGCGGATGTGCACGGTCACGGTGTTGTCGTCCCCGGCGAAGGTGTAGTCCCAGACGCTGTCGAGCAATTGCTGGCGGGTAAATACCTGGCCGGCACTGCGGGCCAGGAAGAGAAGGAGATCGAACTCACGGGCGGTGAGCTCGACAGGAGTACCGGCCCGCTCGACGCTCCGCGTGGTGGGGCTGATCCGCAGCTCACCGACCCGAACGACATCTTCGGGCTGCGCCGGAGCGGCGGTGCGTCGCAGTACCGCTGCAATCCGCGCCACCAGCTCACGTGGACTGAACGGCTTCACCACGTAGTCGTCGGCGCCGATTCCCAACCCCACCAGCTTATCGGTCTCCTCTGCCCGTGCCGTGAGCATGATGATCGGAGTGTTGCGGCTGCTCCGGATCTGGCGACATACTTCCAGCCCGTCCACCTGCGGCAGCATCAGATCGAGGACGATCAGGTCGGCATCGGCGGCCAGCTCGATCGCCTGGCGCCCGTCGGCCGCCTCCAGCGTCTCGAATCCCTCGCGCCGCAGATAGCGGCCCACGACCTCACGCACCGCGGTTTCGTCGTCGACGATCAGGATTCGCTCGTGCATGGCCGCATTCTAGGCCGACGGGTCGGCTCGACGTGCCAGAATCCAGCGCCTGACGAGGATGAGAAAGCCGGCCCAGAGTGCCGCCGTGAGATCCAGGAGGTGGACTCCCGTGGGCGTGTTGGACAACGTGCCGGGGAGGGCGCTCCAGCGATAGATGGCGCCAGTCACCGCGTCGGTCGCATTGGCGCCCAGGAAGATGAACGCAACGCGCGTGAACAGGGCGGCAATTTCGAGTCCGAGAGCCAGCAAGATGGCGGTTTGAGCCACGCCCCGCAGAGAGAGCGGAGCCTCGTCGGCAATGGCGGTCCAGGCGGGGTGGTGGTGACGCGCCCAGTCGGCGCGAACGCGTCCCCAGACCATGCCCCGGAGCGCGTGGCGGGTGGCAGGGTGAATCACCGCCAGGTAGAGGTGCCCCAGGAAGACAGCCAGAGCGATGTATGCCAGGGCCGTGTGAATCGTATTGGCCTGGGTGACGACAGGGTACGGGAAGCGGCGATTCTGCCAGAGGATGAGGCCGGTAAGTCCGAAGGCGAAGGTGGCGTACACGGTGAAGATGGCATTGAGCTTCTGGCCGGCGTTGAACTTCCCCTGAGGAGGCGTGCGCGGCGTTGGGCTGATGTCGGGATGCCGGAGCCAGCGCGCGTCGTCTCCCGACCATCGGTCGAATGCACGCGCGTCGTCCTGCACGGCGACCCGGTTGCCGGCCCGCGTCACCAAACCGGGACCGAAGACGAAGAAGAAGGCGGAGGCGAGGTGAATCTCTCGCAGCAGCGCTCGGTGTCCAATCAGCCCTTCCAGGACTGACGTGCTGAGGATGAGACCAGTCGTGAGGAGGGCGAGGAAGGTAACAGCGTGGACCCAGTGGACCGCGCGCTCCGTGCGGGTGAAGCGGAGGACGGTTGCCGTCCGCTCGAGTGAGGCGCGAGGTTGGAGTACGAGACTCAGGTTACGCTCCATTGCTCCGACCGATATAGGCATCCACGTCGTAGCCGTTCTGCTCCCAGTAGCCAGGCACGACTTTGTCGCCCACCTCGATCCTGTTCACCCACTTGGCCGACTTGTACCCGTACATGCCGGGAACGATGAGACGAAGCGGCGCTCCTTGCTGGCGCGAGAGACGCGTTCCATCGAGACCATAGGCGAGCAGGACGTCGGGGACTTTCGCCTGTGCCAGCGTGAGGCTCTCGGTGTAGGCATTGTCCATGCAGAAGAAGCTGAGAGCTGTGGCGCCTGAGATGGGCTCAGCGGCGGCGATCAGGTCCCAGAGTCGAACGCCGGCCCAGCGACAGTCGGGGACGACCCAACCGGTGACACAGTGGAACGTTTGAACCTCGCGAACGATGGGGGTGGCGAGGATCTCGGCGAGCGTGTAGGAGCGGGGGTGCTTCACCATGCCGCTGATCTCGAGCCGATAGCGGGCCGGATCGAAACTGGGGAAATCGGCGATGGTATAGATCTCGAAGCCGGCGGCGGTGCGTCCGGGGGCAAGCACAGAGAGAGCACCGGGCGGAGATTGGGCCAGCAGGAGTGCGCCCGTGGTGAGGCCGGCCAACGTGAGAAAGGAGGCGCGGCCCACCCGCCACTGGCCCGGCTCTCGTCGGCCATCGGCTGGGGTGATGTCGCTCATCGTGTGATTCCTATCGGGAGAACCCCGATCCGAACCACCCGGATCGGGGCGAGCAGACGGTTGACATGTTACCCCACCATGCCGGAGAGGACAACCGGCCCCATCGGGTGCATTGTAGTGGCGGAGTGCTCCGCGGTCACGACCACGTCCTGCACCTTCGACATCATCACGGTGGCCTTGAGCGCTGCCATGCCGCCATGTACCTTGAGCGCGCCGGCCCGCTCCTTCATGGCGCCGTCGGTCAGCCAGACGACATAGGCCATGGCCTTGATGGTACTCGGTTTGGGGAGGTGCGAGGCCGTGAGTTTCACCGTGGAGTCGTGCCTGGTGGTGGAGAGCGTGGCTGCCGCCATGGTATGGGCGAAGTGCATGTTGTGCTTGTAGGCCTTTGCCACCTCCAGCGTGGCATGCATCATGGTCGCGGCTCGCACCGGGACAGGAGACCCTGCAAGGGGCACGGAGACAGCCATGACCCCAAGGGTGAGTGACAGAAGCAGGCGTTTCATCCAATCGTCCTCCTGATGTGATTCCCCTTCAGTCTGAGCGGGAAATCTTACGAGGACGTGGAGAGCGTTACGGAATCCTTACGGTCAGCGGCCGCCTATTCCTCGAAGGTCCAGCGGGTTCCATCTTCGAGCGACGCACTACTCCAGGCGCGAGCGGTGCGTGGTCGAAGCCGGAGGATGCCGTCTCCGGCGGGATCGGGATGCAGCTGGCCATACTTGGCGTCCCAGGCATCGACAATGCGGGCGCCGAGTTCCGGATTGGTCGTCAGATCCTCGACCAGCCCTTCCAGGATGACCACGTCGTCGGCGCTCTCGAGATGCACAGAGATAGCCGGGTTCTCTTTCAGGTTGCGGCCCCACGTGGTAATCGGCGGGCCGTCTATATACAGGGCGCCATCTACCCAGACGCCCCAGACGGGTGTGACATGGGGCCGGCCATCGGGCCGGGTCGTGGCCAGCCAGTAGAATTCAGACGCGATCAGCCGTTCCACGGCATGCGACCAGGGCAGGAACGGCGCATTGTTCTTGCCGAAGGCGTACATCGAAGGCGCCTGCGGGCGGGAGACGCTCGGCTCGGTTTGATCGTGTGTCATAAACCCCTCCTTAGTACTACAGCGACACATTAGGAAACCGGCGTGGCGGCAGCCTGGAGCAGAGTGAGGATGCCGGGCCAGTGCCCGTGCTGCTTCCACCGATAGTAGGTGGCATGGACGGTTTCCCAGGGACCAAACGTGACGGGGAGATCGTGCCATGCGCCACCGGTCCGAGCCACCCAGAGGATGCCCTCCAGCATGGTCCGATAGGCCAGGGGTGGTGCATCGCCGCGTC
>JAICWV010000147.1 GCA_025966365.1 Chloroflexota bacterium
CCGCTAGCGCCGGCCGCCTCCGTGGCGGCTTCGACCAGATCCTCCAGGTACTCGCGCGTGCCCGGCTGGCGCTCGGGGGGACGCGGTGGCTCGACGTTCTGGACCATCGCGGTCCTCCCTAGCTAAAGACATGGGGCAATCTCCGTGAGAGGCGCTCCGGCAGGAGCACTTCCATGGCGTCGTCGACGGTGATGACGCCCAGCATCCTCTCCTCTTCGTCCAGGACGGGCAGAGCGATCAGGTTGTACTCGGCCATGATCCGCGCTGCCTTCTCCTTGGACTCGCCGGCATGGACCCATACCAGCTCCGTCTCCATGATGTCCTCAAGGCAGCGATCCCCGCCGGAGAGCAGGACATCGCGAAGGCGGACGGTGCCGAGCAGTCTCCCTCCGCCTTCGCCTTCTTCCTGCACCCAGTCGCCGGCAGGGTGGGTCTCCTCGACCACATACAGGTAGTCGATCAGATCGGGGGCATCTTTGAGCCGGCGGAGGACGCCGATCGTCTGGTCGACCGTCAGGCGCTGCGGGACGGTGATGAAGTGGCTGGTCATGATGCCTCCCGCCGTATCTTCCTCGTAGGCGAGCAGTTCTTCCACGTCCTCCGCCTCTTCCCGGTCCATACGGCGGAGAATCTCTTCCTTCTCCACCTCGTCCAGGTCCTGCAGCAGATCGGCGGCGTTGTCGGGGTCCATCTCCTCGAGAATGTCGGCCGCCCGCTCTCGATCCATGGCCTCGACAAAGTCGGACTGACGGTCCTCGTCCATCTCTTGCAGCGCTTCTGCAGCGGTTTCGTCGTCCAGGCTCTCGATGATCTCGGCGCCCTGGGCGTAGCTGAGATCCTCGATGATGTGAGCGATATCGACCGGGTGCAAGAGGGCGATGCGGTTGTGGGCCTGCGCTAGCCGCACGTCGGGCACGTCGGCAGTGATGGGCTCGACGTCCGGCCAGGCGATCAGCCGGGCCGGTGCCTCCCGCACATGCCGCCGCGGCTTCTTCTCCGTTTCATCCGGTGGGTTGTACAGCTTGTTGGAGCCGGTAAAAAGACGCCCATAGGAGAGTCGGCGCATGATGGCCTCGACGCTGACATCCACGGCGGTGAGCCGAACGGTGCTTCCCATGGCGTACAGCTGCAAGTCGTTGGCGCGGATCACACGCCGGCCATCGATGTCGATGAGCTGCTTATCGAGCAGATCGCGATAGAGCAGGACCTCGCCGTCTCGCCGCTCAAAGGTCTGCAAATCGATGCGGGCGGAGCGGAGAGTGGCGCCCTCCGGGCCGAGTCCCTGAACCTGCCGCCACGGAATAAAGACCTCTTTCCCGCGCACGTCCGCCACCAGGCCGGAAATGGGTGGAAACCGCTCCAGTGTCACCTCACCGGTCGAGGCATTGAGGATCTCCAGCCGGGCAACGAGGTCATAGACCCGCGCAACGCGCTCAGCGGCCGCCGTCACCGGCCGCTTGAGAACCTGAGAGAGGTAGAAGAAGCTCATGGCGCCCCATTGTAGGGGCTGGATTTCTCGGTCTAGCTCGCTCGCGCCCGGACCGGAGGCTGGACCTCGATAGCGCCGGTGTCGACTCGCAAAAGGCTGGCGCGGTCACGAAAGTCCTGCGGGAAGGCTTCCAGATTGGCGGTGGTGGCGAGCACCTGCGGGTGGCTCTCCATGAGCCGCAGGAGCAGGGCGCGCCGTTCCTCGTCCAGCTCGGCCATGGCCTCGTCCAGGAGCAGGATCGGCTGCTCCCCGGTGCGGTTCGTCATGTAGCGCATCTCGGCCAGCCGCAGTGAGAGGGCGACGCTGCGCTGCTGCCCGCGGCTGCCGAAGTACTGCGCATCCACGCCGTTGATGGAGAACTGCAGGTCGTCGCGGTGGGGGCCGGTGAGCGTCATGCCCTGGTAGATCTCCTTGGTCTGGTTCTGCGCCAGGCGCTCCCGGAAAAGCTCAGCCAGCCGGATGTCGGGCGTCTCCGCTGCGCCTTCCAGGCTGGGCTTGTAGGAGATGGTCAGGTCCTCGCCCAGACCGGAGAGATCGGTGTAGGCTTCGCGGGCGAAGTCGTTGAGGACACGGAGCATCCCCTTCCGCACCGACATGATCTCGACGCCGGTGGCAACCAGTCGATCGTCCCAGAACTCGAGCAGTGAGGCAGGGTCCGGCCGGCCGCGGAGCCGCTGGAGCAGCGAGTTCCGCTGCACCACCACTCGACCGTACTCCTGAAGCAGACGGAGATAGCGGTGATCGATCTGGCAGAGCATGAGATCCATGTAGCGGCGCCGATTGGAGGGAGAGCCGGTGACCAGCGACACATCGTCCGGGGAAAAAAAGACGACCTTGATCTCCCCCACCACATCTCCGGCCCGGGCGGCCCGTCCGTTGAGCTTGAACTGCTTTCGGACAGCGGCCTCAGCCGGCCCGCGGGTTGCCTGCTCGGCAATGGCCATTTCGACACGGGTCAGGCCGCCTCTGGCCTCGGCATCTGCCTCCAGACGGGAGTAGCGCGGCACGCCCTCTTCCTGCGCTGTCCAGTTGATCAGCTCGCGATCGGTCCGCGTGCGGAACGACTTGGTGGTTCCCAGCACATAGACCGCCTCCAGCACGTTGGTCTTGCCCG
Source organism: Chloroflexota bacterium (assembly GCA_025966365.1). GTDB lineage: Bacteria > Chloroflexota > UBA5177 > UBA5177 > UBA5177 > JAICWV01. The sequence continues at coordinate 2,604 of JAICWV010000147.1, forward strand.
CAGCATTCGGCCCGTGCAAGAGAGTGACACCGGGAGCGAACCGAAGATCGAGGTCCTCATAGGTTCGAAAATGGCGTAGCTTCAGGCGCTTGAGCTGCAAATGAATGATGTCCTTTAACCTGTCATTATACCAGCACCAGGGATTGTACTACCCTTCCCTGATTCGTCAACTTTGGCTTGAGTGCGCCAAACTCTGCCTCCTTCCTGTTCGTATCGGCCGGGTACCTCTTCGTCATTGCCCCATTTACCGTCACGAATTCGTAGTGGCCCGATTTATCGGGTATCGGAGGAGCACGCGATGACGGCGTTCAGCCGTCAGACGCGTGCGGCATGACCCGGGTGGTTCACCAACCTCTGCAGGATTCGATACCCCTGGCCGCATGGCATCCAATGGTTCCTCGATCGCCCTGGGTCTCGCCGCGCGCATCGCCCCGCTGCACGCGGGGCTCACTCGCTACCCGAAAGCCCGATGAATCGGGCCACGACGGATGGGGTGCGATCAAATGGGCATCGATGTAAGGAGGCCAATCGGGTAACGACGAAAGGGTGCGGATCAATCCGGTGACCAGAAAGGGGGTTCGATAATTCGCGCCGGTATGAAGGGGCCGCGACCAATCGGACCGGCACACATTCGTAACAGCAAATTGGTCGGGGTGGCATAGAACGTGGTTCAGGCAGATGCTTGCGAGCGCTTTCTGAAATACCGCAGGTAGCCGTCCACGGTCATTCCGTAGGGTGTGGCCAGCTCATACCCCAGGATGGCCCCGGCGTCGCGGGACTCTTGCAGGATCTCGGCGTCGCCTCTCAGGGTGAGATTGTCCACGATGGCCGGCCGGTCCTGGCCGATCTCGACGGCAGGCCGGATCACGTCCGCCCAGGCCAGGAGACGGCCGGACGCCTCCTGCAGGTGCCGGTCCACGTCGGTGAAGGGACCGAAGTGGGTGAGGTTGAGCGAGGCCGGTTGGAGATGCCGGATGCGCTCGATGCTCTCGCCCCAGGCCTCCAGATCGAGGTCCGGCGGCGGGGTTGGCGGCCGCACATAGCCATACCCCTGTAGCCGCACGGCAGCGGCATCACCGGTGAAGACCTGCTCCCGCTCGGCGTCGTGATATACCACGTGATGCCAGGCGTGGCCGGGTGTGTAGTACTCGGTCAGCGTCCGATTGCCGACGGTAATGGTCTCCTCATCGGAGATCACGTGAACGTTCTCTTCGGGCACGGGCAAAAACTCGCCCCACAGCGGCCCCATCATGTCGCCGTAGATGCGCGTGGCGCTGGCCAGGAGCTTCTCCGGATTGACCATATGCGGCGCACCGTTCTCATGCACGTACAGCTGCGCCTGAGGAAAACGCCGGATGAAGCTTCCCGCCGCCCCGGCGTGATCGAGATGGATATGGGTGACCAGGATCTTCGAGATGTCCTCCGGTGCAACCCCGGCCTCCTCCAGCCCGTTCAACAGTGCATCCAGTGTCGAGCCGGGGCCGATCTCGACCAGGGCGTGCTCGCCGGCGTCCTCCAGGAGATAGGCTCCAATCACGCCGGGCCGGCCTTGAAAGTTGAGATCGATCAGGGAGAGTCCCCCGTCCAGTCTTCGAACTGCCACCATACTCTCCTTCCCCACAGCCCTTACTACACCATAGTCTCACGCGAGTAAACTACATTAGCGACATTGACGGCGGAGAGTACCATGTCTATTCCACCGGTTAGCCTACGGCTATCAGCTCGGACGTCCGAGAAAGTTCGACGAATCGCTTCACTGGAGCATCGGTCGTTTGCCGATACGGTGCGCGTGTTGACGGAAGAAGCAATCAAGATGCGGGAGTTTCCGGAGGTGATTTTTACGAGCGGTCCGACCGGCCGGCGTGCCAGCTTCCGCCAGGGACCTGACGTCTGGGAGATCCTGGAGCCGTATGTTGTCGGAGGACACGACTGGGAAGTGCTGCGTGCGAGCTACCCGGAGATAACGGAGCCGGTCTTGCGCGCTGCTGTTCGCTACTACGAGTCATATCCCGACGAGATTGATGCGCGAATAGAGGTGAATAGTGAAGGACTGTGACGCTCCGTTTCTATCTGGACGAGGACGTCTCCTTTCGATTGGTGAAGACACTTCGGAAAGCCGGGGCCGACGCGATCGCTGTCCGCGACCTGCGGCGAGAAGGTTTACCCGACGTGGAGCAACTGGCGTACGCGGCATCTGAAGGGCGCGTCCTTGTGACCTATAACCGCACCGACTTCCAGCGTCTGGATGCGGAGTGGCGTGAAGCGGGACGGGGCCACGCGGGCGTTCTCTGGGCTGCAGAGCGGACAATTCCGAGGCGAGACATCGGGGGTCTGGCTGCCGTGCTGCAGCAGATATCCGACGCATACGACAGTCTCGCCGATCTGTGCCTGCCGCTTACCTTCCAGTGAAGTGCAGGCGGCAGCGGGCTTCGTACTTCTCGAGACCGCCGATGTGCTCGGCACGTACCTCGAGGGGGTTTGCGCTACTCGCCTCCACTCGCTGATGGTAGATTGCATCGGCGCCGCAGACGGTGCAGACGGCGGTCAGCTTGTCCACCCGTTCGGCCAGCGCCATGAGAGACGGGATAGGCTCGAACGGCTCTCCGGTAAAGGTGACGTCCAGCCCGGCGATAACCACGTCGATGCCGCGCATCGCCAGCGACCCGGCGACCGGAATGAGGTCCGTTCCGAAGAACTGGGCCTCGTCGATACCGACCAGCCGTGTGTCCTCTCGCGTCAGAGCCTCAACATCCCGCGCCGTCGAAACCGGAACCGAGGGGAACTCGAGGCCGGTGTGCGAGCTGATGGTCTCGGCCCGGCTGCGGCTATCCACACCGTGGGTGAAGACCTGAACCGGCCGCCGGGCGATGGCCGCACGGCGCACGCGCCGGATCAATTCTTCGGTCTTGCCGGCAAACATCGGCCCGCATATCACCTCGACCCGCCCGACAGGCGTAGGGGCGATGGCGGACACGCTACCCTTCCGCCGTCCAGGTTGGGGTGGGCTCGAAGGGATTGATGGTGGGGACCGACGTCGGCGGGACGGGGGTGGGCGGTACTCTGGTGGACGTGGGCCGCGGCTTTGGCGTCCGGGTCGGTTTGGGAGGAACCGGCGTGAAGGTGGGAAGGACGGGTGTCCAGGTCGGCGGCACGTATGGGGGGACGGTGGGCACGACAACCGGTATGTGGGTGGCTCTGGGCTTGGGCCTGGCCGTGGGCTTCGGCGTTCGCGTCGGCCTGGGCGTGGCCGTAACCGTGGGCGACCCGTTCGCCGCCCCTCCAACCAGTTGGGTGCCGACAAAGTAGGCGGCGGCCGCGATGATAACCGCCAGCAGCAGAGTGATCAGTGAGACCCAGACGGCCCGTCCAGGGCCGCCCGCCTCCGGCCTCTCGGCGGCCGTGGTACGCCGGGGAGGGACCGGCGGCGGCGGAGTGGTCGGCCCGGCGACCTTCTGAACCGGCGCATACATCGAGGTCGCCTCGGCGGGCGGCGTGACGATGGGCTGGACCATGGTGGTCCCGGCCGCCGGCCCGGGTGGACTCTCCTGCGCCCCCAGCGCCGCCGCCATCTCCTCGGCGTCGCGGTAGCGCTCCTCAGGATTTTTCTCCAGCGCCCGCAACACAGTGGCGACGGCGCGAGCGGGAATGTCAGGGTTGTAGTCCCAGGGGTTGGGCGGCTGGCTATGGAGATGCTGCATGGCGACCCCGATGGCGTTCTCGGCGTCGAAGGGCAGGTGGCCGGTCAGCATCTCATAGAGGATGATGCCCAGCGAGTAGATGTCGGACTGGGGGCCCAGCGGCTTGCCCTGGGCCTGCTCCGGCGAAAAGTAGTGGACGGTGCCGATGACCATGCCGGTGCGGGTCAGCTGGGTGGTGGTCACGCTGCGGGCGATGCCGAAGTCCGTCACCTTGGCCACCCCATCCGGCGTGACCAGGATGTTCTGGGGCTTGACGTCCCGGTGCACCAGGCCGCGCTTGTGGGCGAAGTCGAGCGCCGAGGCCACCTGCTGGCCGATGGCAAAGGCCTCGGGGACGGCAAATCGCCGCTTCTCCTGGATCAGGTCTTTGAGCGTCTTTCCCTCGACGTAGGCCATGACCATGTAGGGGATATCCCCGTCCGGCTCCACGTCGTAGATATCGACGATGTTGGGATGGGCGCCCAGGCTGGCGGCAAACTCGGCCTCCTGCTTGAAACGCTGTAGGAACGGCGTGTCGCGCGCGTACTCCGGGTGGAGGGCCTTGATAGCGACCGTTCGGCCCAGCTTGGTGTCGACGGCCCGATAGACCGTGGCCATGCCACCTTCGCCGACCGGCCCGACGATACGGTAGCGATTCCCTAAGAGCGATCCAGGTTCCAGCACTTAGGGATGATAGCAGGCGAATAGTTTTCAGTTATCAGTTGTCAGTTGCTGGATTGGGCGGCACAAGAAAAGGCGCCGGGCACGTCCCGGCGCCTCTTGGCAACTAGCTGAGAACTGGTACCTGAAAACTGACCGCTAAATCGCTGGAATGGGTGCGGTCTCGGCGCGGAAGGCGGCGACACTCTCGCGGATCTGCCGCTCCAGCTCCTCGCGCACATCCGGGTTCTGGCGCAGGAAGTCCTTGGCGTTCTCCCGTCCCTGACCGAGCCGGGCGGTGCCGTAAGTGAACCAGGCGCCGCTCTTCTCCACCAGCCCCATCTCCAGGCCAACGTCGAGCAGGCCGCCTTCTCGCGAGATGCCCTCGGCGTACATATGATCGAACTCGACCTGGCGGAAGGGCGGAGCAACCTTGTTCTTGACCACCTTGACGCGCACCCGATTGCCGACCACATCCGTGCCCTGCTTGATGGAATCGACGCGGCGGACATCCAGGCGAACCGAGGAGTAGAACTTCAGCGCGCGGCCACCTGGCGTCGTCTCCGGGTTCCCGAACATGACGCCGATCTTCTCCCGGAGCTGATTGATAAAGACCACCGAGGTCTTGGAACGGTTGATCGAGGCGGTCAGCTTACGGAGCGCCTGCGACATGAGCCGGGCCTGAATGCCGACGTGGGTGTCGCCCATCTCGCCTTCCAGCTCCGCTCGCGGCACCAGCGCCGCCACCGAATCCACCACGATGATGTCGAGGGCGCCGCTCCGTACCAGCATGTCGGCGATTTCCAGCGCCTGCTCGCCGGTATCCGGCTGCGAGATCAAAAGCTCGTTGACGTCCACGCCCAGCCGGGCAGCATAGAGCGGATCGAGCGCGTGCTCGGCGTCGATGTACGCCGCCGTCCCGCCCATGCGCTGCGCCTCGGCCACGATGTGCAGCGCCAGCGTCGTCTTTCCACCGGACTCATGCCCATAGATCTCGGTGACGCGGCCGCGCGGAATACCGCCCACACCCAGCGCAATATCGAGGGCAATGGAACCGGTTGGAATCGCCTCGACCTCCAGGGCAGTGCGATCTCCGAGCTTCATGACGGCGCCCTTGCCGTGCGACCGCTCGATTTGCGCCAGCGCCAGCTCCAGTGCCTTCTGCTTATCAGACAAGTCTTTCCTCCTGCATGTGCCCCAGCGTAGCGTGCTGCGCGGGCGGCTTCAACCTCAAATCCTCGCGCGATTATAGCACAAATGACCTAGTGCGCGGCTGTCCTACCCTTTGACGTTTGATTCACTTTGGCGTACAATACATCGATACGGACAGCATTTCTACGTAATTTGATGCGGGGGAAGACATTCAATCCATGACGAATCAGCATGCAGAAGCCCCTGGCCGAAAGGCGGACCCGGAAAAAGTCATCGAGCGATACCAGGAGCTGCGGAACTTAGAGAAGACGGGACGGGAGTTCGGGATCACCCGGGAGCGAGTCCGGCAGATTGTGAATCGAGCCGGGATCTCCACCGCCCGGGTGTTAAAGCCCAAGCCGGAGAAACCG